>DATGLH010000085.1:0-93001 GCA_035294225.1 Trebonia sp. | reverse complement strand
GCGCGAGGTCTCGCCGGAGGATCCGCCCGCCCGGAGGCCCCGCGTGCGTGCCCTGCCCGGCGTCCCCGCGAGCTCATCTGGGCCGAGGGCCGGCTCGCTGTCATGGCCTGCCGACCCGGTTGACCGCGCCGGAGCGGAACCACTGGACCAGGGTGACCGCGAGGTGCACGGCGGCTTCGGCCGCCGGGGCGGTGACCGGGCTGGCGGGCGCGGAGCCGCCGTGCCGGTCGGTCTGGCCCTGCCAGAGCAGGCGGAGCATGGCAAGCAACGGGCTGATCTCGCTTGGGGCAGCAGCGGAGCAGATGCTCAGCCGCCAGTCCTGCTGATGGTCGTTGAGGTCGATGATGACTTTGCCGAGGGTAGCCCTGGCTCCACGCGCGCCGGGAATGACGAGGGGTATGCAGGCTGCCTCGACTGCCTTGATGGCCTCGCTGTAGGCGCGGGAGGGGCTGGGGTAGCGGCCGTAGACGGCGGCCCAGGCGGTGGCGAGGTGGGATCCGGGATCGCCGGCTGCGGCCTGGCGGAAGGCGTCGGTAGCGGTCGGCTCCACGCGCCGTTCCAGGGACTTGCGGTTGCCGGCGACCCGCCACGCGGAACCGCCGCCGGTCAGGAGCTGCTCTAGATCTCGCGCCGCTCCTTTGCGGGTGCCCTCGGCGAGGGCCGCATCGACCACGTCAAGCAGCACGGTGTCGCCCGACGCGCCTGCGAGGTGAACCAGCGCCCGGGAAGCGCACCAAACGTCTGTGTCGTTCTGGGCATGCGCATCGCCCAGCGGTGCGGCACGCAGGTCGAGGCGCACGCGAGCCGCGATCCGGCCGGCCCGGCGCTCCGAGGCGGGGAATTCGTCCCTCCAGCTCGTGTGCTCGAAGAGCGAGTCGATCCAATGCAGCAGTGGCTGCACAAGGTGTGGAGGGACTCCTTCGTAGAGGGCGTCCTCCTCCGGAGAGGGGTCTGTGCCGCGCCTGCTCAGCGGCCGCCAGTCCGCCATGCGCCCTCCTTGTTTATCACGGGTTCAGATGATATGACCCGCGGGCCGCGGGCGTGGCGGCGAAGAAGCCGGGGAGATCCGTGGCCTTAAGCGGAAAGTCCGCGAGCTTGAAATCCTCACGGCGGGTTTTCGCGGGGGTGCGGTCCGCGACCGCGCTGATCCGCCGGCCGGGCTGCGCGGGCAGCGTCCGCCCCGAGCCGGGGACACCCGCCCGTGCCGCCAAACCCCGGCCCGGCAGGCCCGAGGGCAGCGCCAAAGGCCCGGCCCCCCGCCGCCTGCTCCCCGGCGGAGCCGGCCTGCCACGCGCGACGAACACGCCGCTGGCCGGCCTGCCACGCGCGACGAACACGCCGCTGGCCGGCGGAAAGGCTGAAACCTAAGCGTAGGCCTGCTGTCTGGGATCGGCGCCTGACCAGGCGGCACGGAGCAGGCGGCGCAGGTCCGCGGCGTCCACCGGGCGCGGGTTGTCCGCGGGGACGGCGGGCAGGATCGCGTCGGCCGCCTCGGGGATGGCGTTCTCGCTGAACCCGTAATCGCGCAGCGCGCGGGGCGCGCCGAGTTCGTCCCGCAGGTCCTGTAGTCCGTCGACCGCCCGGTCCGCGCGCAGCGCCTCGGCGATCCGCTGCTCGGCCTCGGGCGCGGCCGGGCCGTTGAAGGCCAGCACATAGGGGAGCACGACCGCGTGCGTCTGGGCGTGCGGCAGGTTGTACGCGCCGCCGAGCACGTGGCAGATCTTGTGGTGCAGCCCCGAACCCGCCGAGGCGAACGCCGCCGCGGACAGGTAGGCCGCGTAAAGCGCGTGCTCGCGGCCGCCGATGTCGAACGGGTCGGCGACGACCCTCGGCAGGCCGGCTCGCAGCGCGCGGATGCCCTCGACGGCGAACGCGGCGTTGATCGGGTCGGCCTTCGGCCCCCACATCGCGTCGACGCAGTGCGCGAGCGCGTTCAGCCCCGACGCCACGCTCACCGGGACGGGGAGCGACACGGTGAGCGCGGCGTCGTAGACGATGGCCCTGGGCAGCACCCGGGGGTCGGTGCCGGTCGTCTTGCGCGCCCCCTCGGTCAGGCCCCACACCGCGGTCGCCTCCGAGCCGGCGTACGTGGTGGGGACGGCGACGATCGGCAGGCCGGAGGTCATGGCGATCGCCTTGGCCAGCCCCGTGGTGGAGCCGCCGCCCACGCTCACCAGGGCGTCCGCGTTCGCCGCCGCGGCGGCTTCGCGGGCACGGCCGGCCACCTCCGCCGGGACGTGCATGACCACGTCGTCATAGCGGATCGCGACCGGGAGTTCCCTGGTGATGCCCTCGGCGAGGTCCCTCTCGCCTTTGCCGGAGATCACCATCACCCTGGCCGCGCCGAGGTTCCCGATTTCGCGCTGGAGGTTGGCGGCCGCCTCGCCGGAGCCGAAGCAGACGCGCTGCGGCAGGTTCTCATGGACAAAGCGCATGATGCCTATCATCGGCTACCGGCCCGGCGGTGTCCGCGGCGCGCCGGCCCGCCTGCCGGGCTAGAACGGCACCGCCGCCTGATGGACCATCGCGTGGGTGTTGCTGCCGTCGTCGTAGACGGCGGCTTCCGTGCCCGCCAGGTAAGACCCGGTGAAGCACATCCCGTACGACCCGGACTTCGCCAGCGCGCCGACGACCGGGCCGTTCGCGTCGGGTGACGTCACGCACCCGGTCCCGATGATCCGTGACCGGCACCCCGATGAGGTGAACCCGCCGTATTTGCCGCCCTGGTCCCGCCCGTCCTGCCAGGACCGGCACCCGGTGAGCGTGTATGTCCCGACCTGGCCGCTGCCGCTGCTGTCGTCGAACAAAAACCCGTTCTGGTGGTTGAGCTGGCTCGTGCAGCCCGTCAGCTCGATGACCTGCCCCTGCTGGAGACCGCCGAAATGCCAGCCATTGCCGGTCCCGCTGTTTTCGCCTTTGCAGCCAAAGAACCTGGTGTTCGTCCCGTAGTTGCAATACCAGTTATCGCCCTGGTTCTCCGAGGACTCGCAGGCGACAAACCAGGAATCGGCCAGGCGGTCGAGATAGACCCCCCGGCCGCTGCGCGACCCGCTGAACTTACAGAAGCTGACCTGCCAGTCGTCCGGGATGAAACCCGTGCTCTGGCTGGTGGCCATGTGCAGGCAATCGCCGTCGGCGCGGTGCACGGTCACGCCCCGGATGAATCCGGCCGCGACCGCGCCCGTCACCAGGATGCCATGAATCCCGCTGCCGGCCGGAAGCTCCTCCCCTTCGATGGTGAAGCCCTCAAGCACTTGGGCGCCCTGCTGGCGGCCGCCGTCGTTGACCAGCTCGATCACCGCGGACCCGCGAAAGCCGGTGACCGGCTTGATCAGGACACCGCCAGAATTCAAGATGCCCGCGGAATAGTTGTCGGAATCGACGGCCTGCCAGAACCAGTCGCCGGTCAGCCGGGTATTCGACGGTACGACGATCGGTGCGTTTATATACCACGGGCTGGTGATTGAGGATGCGCCGCTGGTAAGGTCCCCCGGCATGATCTGAACGACGGGATAGCTGTGCAGCGCCTCGTTTATCCGGGCCGTGTCCGTGGCGCCGCTGGTGTCGCCGGACGGCGTCAGCTGGATGACGCTGCCGGCGCTGGGCGCCGACCGGGCCAGCGGGAGCGTGCCCGCCAGCGCCATGCCCAGCCCGCCGAGCAGCAGCCGTCGCGACGTCATGACACCCTGCGCGCCGGCCGGCGGCGTTTCCTCGCGCTCGGCCGGCGTCCTGGCGTGCCGCCGGGAGCCTGGCCGCCTGTCTTCGCGTTGCGGCTCTTGGTCGTAGTCCGGCACCGGCGGGGAACTCCATCCGGAGTCTGGCCGCCTGTTCCGGCGCCGCGGCGGCGCGCTCTCCTGTCCGTAGCCTGACGGCGGCGGCGGGGTGCCCCGCCCGTAGTCCGGCTGCCTGTCCTGGCGTCGCGGCGGCGGCATCGGGCGTTGCCCGTAGTCCGGCTGGCCGTAGTCAGGCCGCCCGTAGTCAGGTCGGCCGTAGTCCGGCTGGCCGTAGTCCGGCCGGCCGTAGTCAGGCCGGGCGCCTTGGTGCCACGGCGGCATCCCGTCCCTGCGGTAATCTGGCTGCGCGTAACCCGGCTGCGCGTCTTCCTGCCACGGCGGGATGGCACCCCGTCCGTCGTCTGGCGGCGGCATGGCACCCCGTCCGTAGTCTGGCTGCATGCCTTCGTATAGTACGGGGAAGCGCTGCCGCGGGCGTTCCGGTTCAGATAGCGGGATAATCCAAGAGAGGTAATTCATAGGATTGCCCGCCCGCCGTCGCCACCGGGACGCGTGAGCTGGCCGGTACGTGAGCCGTAACGGTGACATCGATCACGCCCGGATCCGGTTACGTTCGCGTCCGGTTACGCGCCCGCGCGGTCCGCCGCGGTGAGCAGTTGGCCGGAAAAGCCCATGCCATCTCCCCGCTCCTGGCAAGATATGGGTGCGCATATGTGCCTTGCCGGCGCAGGGCTGGTGATCTTGATTGGCCGAGGGCTCTCCGCGGTGCCGCGAAGATATCTGGCGATAGGAAGCACTTCGGTAAACCAGCGCGCATCCGACCGCGTCGTGGATAGTGGGGAGAGTCGGGAGTCTTGCATGTGATCCAGCGTGTCGGCGCGGCGCCGCCCTATCCGATCGCGCCCGGAGTCCGCCGGTGAGGGGCCGCTGGAGCCTGCTAGCGCTCGTGGTCCTGGTCATGGCCTGCGCCGGCCTGGCCCAGACCAGCCGGGGACACGCCCTGCTCCGCGACATGGGCCTGTACGAGGAACCCGCCAGTTACACGGAACTGGCGTTCACCAATCCGGACGCGCTGCCGTACCGGCTGAAATCGGCGAAGGAACCGGTCGGCGTCTCGTTCAGCGTCCGCAACGTCTCCGGGTCGCCGCGCTCCTACCAGTGGTCGATCGCGGAAGTTCACGATGGCAAGAGCCAGGTGAGGGCGACGGGGACCGTGGCCGTGCCCGCGCAGGCGGGAGCCACGGTCACCAGGTCGGTCGCGACGGCATGCGCGACGGGACGCCTTCAGGTGGTGGTCAGCCTGGCCAGCCCCGCCCAGTCCATCGATTTCTGGGTGGCCTGCCCGGCGGCCGGCCCAGCGCCCAAGGCTACGCACACGGCTAAGGGAGGGGCCTAGTGAGCGGGAACGAACGGCCGGTAGTGGCTCTTGTCAGCGACGCGATCTACCCGTACTTCCGCGGCGGCAAGGAACTGCGGTACCACGAGATCGCGCGGCGGCTGGCGCGGCGGGCCGATGTCCACGTCTGCACGATGCAGTGGCGGTCCGGCTCGCCGGCGTGGCGGGACGGGCAGGTTACCTTCCGCGCGATATCCCGGCTGCACGAGATGTACTCCGGGGAGCGCCGGTCGTTCCGCGAAGCCCTCTTCTTCACGTTCGGCTGCCTGCGGCTGCTGGGCTTCCGCTTCGATGTGCTGGAAACCGATCAGTTCCCCATCTTCCACATCTTCGCGCTCCGGCTGGTTGCCTGGCTCAAGCGGAAGCGGCTCACCGTCACCTGGCACGAGGTGTGGGGGCGCGCCTACTGGCGGGAGTACCTGGGCGCGGCCGGCAACCTGGCGTGGATCTTCGAATGGCTCGCGATACGCGCGCCGGACCACCTGATCGCGGCCTCACCGCAGACGGCCGACCGGCTGCGTGCGGTGCTCGGCCCGCGGGCGTCGATTTCCGTGGTGCCCAACGGGATCGACCTGGACGGCATCCGCAACTCCTATCCGGACGACGCGCGCGTGGACCTTGTCGCGGTCGGCCGGATGCTGCCGCACAAGAACTTCGACATGCTGCTGGACAGCGTGGCGCTGCTGCGCGCGGGCGGCCTGCCGGTCACCTGCCGGATCATCGGCGACGGGCCGCAGCGCGCCGCCCTGCACGAGCGGGCCAGGGAACTCGGGATCGAGGACGTCGTCGACTTCCGGCACGACGTCTGGGAGCAGAAGGAACTCTACGGGCTGATGAAGGCGGCGCGGGTGGCCGTCTTCCCCACCGCCCGGGAGGGGTTCGGCATCGCGGTCCTGGAGGCGATCGCCTGCGGTATCCCGGTCGTGACCACGTCGGCGCCCGACAACCTGGCCCAGCACCTCGTCGCGCGCTCCGCGGCCGGCGTGGTCTGCGATCCGTCGGCCGCGGCCGTCGCCGCGGCCGTCCGGGGTATCCTCGACGCCCAGGGCGACGGCTGGCCGGCCGACCGGCCCGCCGCCCAGGAGGCCTGGCTGGCCGAGCACGGCTGGGACTTCGCCGCCGACCAGGTTGCGCGGGTGCTCGGCCTATGAGGACCCGCCTTGCCACCTCCCTGCCGCCCGGCCGGCGACGCGCCGGCCAGGGCATGCCGTCCCGCTCTCGTACCAGGTCCGATACGGAAGGCGCGTCACATGTCGGCTGACCTCAGCGTGGTCATTTGCTCTCTCAACGGTGCCGCCGGAGTCGACCGGTGCCTGTCTGCCCTGGCCGCGCAGAAGGACGTGGAACTCCAGGTCATTGTCGTCGACGACGGCTCCACCGATGACACGAGCGATGTCGCCAGGCAACACGGCGTGACGGTGATCCGGCACGAGGTCAACCGCGGCCTGGCGGCGGCCCGTAACACGGGCATCCGGGCGGCGACCGCGCCGATCGTGGCCTTCCTCGACGATGACTGCGAACCCGAGCCGGAATGGGCACGGGAACTGGTGGACGCGTATGAGGACGGCGTCGTCGGGGTGGGCGGTCCGGTCGTCCCCTGCGCGCCGGAGGGCTACATGCTCGGCTACTTGCGGCGCAACAACCCGCTACAGCCGCTGGACATCAACCTGGCCCGGAGCGAGAAGCTGCCATACCGGCTCTACCTCTACGTGCTGCGGCAGTGGAAACCACAGCAGCGGCACGACAAGCGCGAGGTCTACTCGCTGGTCGGGGCGAACATGTCGTTCGCCCGCGGCGCGCTGGACAAGACGGGCTTCGACGAGCGGTTCCGGTTCGGTGCCGAGGATCTCGACATGTGCATCCGGATGCCCCGCGACTTCCCCGGCGCCCGCCTGATCGTGACCCCGGATGCCGTGGTGCGGCACCATTTCGTGCCCAGCCTGCGCGACACCCTTCGCCGCAGCCGCGGCTACGGGCGCGGCTGCGCCCGGCTGTACCGCAAGTGGCCGTCCATGCGGCCGACCATCTTCCCCGGCCCGGTGTTCGTGGTGGCCCTGCTCGCCGCGGCGGTATTCTTCCCGGCCCTGCTCATCGCCGCCGTGCTGCTTCCCCAGGTGATGTACCCCAAGGGGCTGGGCCTGGCGATCACGCGCCGGCAGCCGGCGTGCCTGCTCGACGCCTATGTCCAGCTCGCCGAGGAAGCCGCCGGCAACGTCGGTTACATCCAGGGCCTGTGGGCGTACCGCGACCTGGTTCCCGAGCCCGCCGCGCCGCCCGCGGCGGCTCAGCAGGCGCACGGCAGGGCACCCGTGGGGTCGTCGGCGTGGCAGTGATGCAAGAGCCGGTCCCGGCGCGTCGTCACAGGGACAGGGACGACGAGCGGTACCGTCCCGCCCCGGCCCGGCGCCGCCATGCGCTGGCCGCGCCCGCGGCCGGGCTGCTGCTGCTCGCGGTCCTCACGCCGGTGCATGGTTCCTGGGCCGTTCAGGTGCTGCTCGTGCCGCTGCTGCTTATCGTCCCCGGCGTGATCCTGCTGCGGGCGCTGCGCGTCTCCGGCGAGTCCGTCGCCCAGAACCCCATCTACGTGCCGGCCGCCTCGGTGCTCGTGCTGATGGCCTCGGGCCTGGCCATCGACCTCATCGGGCCGTACGCCGGGATAGCGGCCCCGCTGCGCACGGCCCCGCTGCTGATCACCCTTGAGGTCGTCTGCGCCGCCCTGCTCGCGTGCTCGCGGGGGGCCCCGCCGGAAACCCAGATACCGTGGGACCGGCTGTCGCGGCCGGCCAGGCTTGCCTGGCCGCTGCTCGTGCCGGCGCTGTCGGCCGCGGGAGCGCTGGAGCTGAACAGCGGCCACTCCGGCCACCTCGCGGCAATCGCCGTCGTCGTGGTGATCGTCTTGCTGGTCGAGGGCTTCCTGTTCGCGCCATGGTGCGACGACAGCCTGCTCGTGGTCACGGTCTACGCGGCATCGCTCGCGATGATGTGGTCGTTCTCGCTGCGCGGCGACCTGGTCTACGGGTTCGACATCACCAGCGAGTACTACTCGATGATGCAGACCGTGACGTCGGGCATCTGGCACCTGTCCCACGTGAACGACGCGTACGGCGCGATGCTCAGCCTGACCGTGCTGCCCGCCGAGCTGCACGCCCTGTCCGGCATGCCGGCCCTGTACATCTTCAAGGTCGTCTACCCGGTGCTCGGCGCGTTCTTCCCGGTGGCGATCTTCTGCCTGGCCCGCCGCGTGCTGGCCGGGCGCTGGGCGTTCATGGCGGCGGCCCTGGTGGTCATGCAGCAGACCTTCTTCCAGCAGCTGCCCGCGCTGGCGAGGCAGGAGATCGCCACGATGCTGTTCGCCGCGCTCATCCCGGCGGTGCTCGACAGGCACCGGTCGCGGCGCACAGGCTGGATCTTCGTGGGCCTGCTCAGCATGGGCGTGGTCGTAGCGCACTATTCCACGGCCTACGCGGCGATCCCGCTGCTCGCCGGCGCCGCGGTGCTCCAGCTTGTGGTCTCGCGGTTCCGGCCGGTTCCCCGGGTGACCGGGACGGTGCTGGTCGCCTGCGCGCTGTCTGTCGGCGGAGCGGCCGTGTGGTACGGGCCCCTGACCCATTCCTCATCGAACTTTTCCCAGTTCGTGCAGGCGGTTGAGGGGAAGGGCATCAACCTGCTGCCGAATCAGGGCGCCAACATCCTGGCGACCTACCTGCAAGGTGAGTCAGAGCAGCAGGTGACCCCCGCTCAGTATCAGAAGCTCATCAGCGCCTCCTACAAGGCAAACGAGCCGTTCATCATCCCGTTGCCCAACGCGAGCCAGAAGCAGTACGCGCTCCAGCCCGCGTCCGACCCCACGCCGCCTGTCACGTGGAACCTGGGCGCCACGGTGCTGAGCACCGCCGACCTGGTCATCCAGCAGCTGCTGAACGTGCTGGCCGGCATCGGGGCGCTGGTGCTCGCGCTGCGGCGCAAGCTGCCGCCGGCCGCCCGCCAGGTCGGCCTGATGGGCCTGGGGGGAATGGCGTTCCTCGCCCTGATCCGGGTCAGCGGTACGATCGCGCAGCAGTACAACCCGCAGCGCGCCTTCCTCCAGGCGATGATCGTTCTCGCGATCGGCATCTGCTGGCTGTTCCAGCGGACGGGGGCGCGGTGGAAACCGACGAGGCCGGCGATCCTCACCGTAGGCGCGGCCATCCTGGCGCTGTTCATGGTGGGCACATCGGGCCTCGCCGGCGCGTTCCTCGGCGGCGGGACCGCGGCCAACCTGGCCAACAGCTACGACGACTACCAGGAGTTCGTGCTGAGCGCGCCGGACCTGGCCGGCGCCGCCTGGGTGGACAAGGCGGCGCCGCCCGGTCAGTTCATCTACGCCGACAACTACGGCAAGCTCCGCCTCAACACGGTGGCCGGCAGCGGGCGCAGCGGAGTGTTCGACGCCATTACGCCGGAGACCATCGACCAGCACGCGTGGGTGTACGCCACCACCGCGAACGTCAAGGACGACATCGTCCGCTCGCTCCTGGGCAGCACCCTCGGCGTCTATGCCTTCCCCAGCCGCTTCCTTACCTCTAATTTCAACGTCGTCTACACGAACGGCAGCTCAGAGGTATTCCATCGATGATCTCCGTGGTGATTATCAGCAAAGACGAGCCGAGCCTGGACGAGACGCTCACCGATGTCGCAAGCCAGCTCTCTTCGCTGGCCGAGCCCGGCGAGATCGTCGTGGTCGACGCCTCGGGCGGCCGGCTCGACGACATCAGGCTGCGCCATGCGCAGACGGTGCGCTGGGTGGACTTCCAGCCGCCGCCCGGCGTCCGGGTCTCCATCCCGCACCAGCGGAACGTCGGCGTGCGCGAGGCCCGCGGCGATGTCATCGTGTTCACCGACGCCGGATGCCGGCCACTCCCGGGATGGCTGGAGCGCCTGGTGGCGCCGTTGCGCGCGGACGAGAGCGTCACCGCAGGCGTATCGCAGGACATGGCCGGCCAGATCAAATACGAGCTCCCGCCCGAGCATTCCGGCGAGGCCACGTACCTGCGGGAGAGCCCGACGCTCAACTTCGCCTTCCGCCGTGCGGCGTTCGACGCCGTGGGCGGCTTCGACGAGAGCTTCCAGTACGGCTCGGATGTCGACTTCTCGTGGCGCCTCAACGACATGGGCTACCGGATCCGCTGCGTGCCCGATGCGATCATCAGGCACGATTACGGCAGCCCGCGGCGCCAGCGCCGCCGGTCCTATGTCTACGGCAAGGCGCGCGCCCGCCTGTACCGCAAGCACCGGGCGCGGCGCAGGCAGGTGCTCCGCGACGACCCCATGGTTGTCGTCTACCCGCTGTTCCTGCTCGGCCTGCCGCTCACGCTGGTCTTTCCCCTCTACCCGCTGCTCCTTCTCATCCCGGCGTGGCGGAACCGCTCCCGCGGGGTCATCCAGGTGCTCGTCGACCACCTGTGGTTCGGCGCCGGGGTTCTCGCGGAACTGGCGGGACGATGAAGATCCTGGTCCTCCCGCGCGAGGAGACCAACCCCTATCAGGATCTGCTGTACGGGGAGATGCGCCGCCGCGGCGCGCGGATCAGTTACCTGGCCCGGCTGACCCCCTCGCAGACGGTTAACGTGCTGTTGCTGCCGGCCGAACTGGCAATGCGGCGGCTCGGCGGGGCGCGCGTGGTCCACTTGCACTGGGTCTACGCGTTCGGCGTTCCCGCCGGAGCCCGGTTCCGCCTGGTCAGGCGCGCCATGCAGGCGTGGTTCGCCGTATGGCTGTGGACGCTGCGAGTGCTCGGGATGCGCCTGGTCTGGACGGCGCATAACGTACTGCCGGTAACGCCCGTGTTCACCGATGACCTCGGTGCGCGCAAGCGCCTCGTCGCCACGTGCGATCTGGTGATCGCCCATTCGAAAGCGACGCTGGACCAGCTCGCAGACCTGGGAATCGTGCCGCGCCGCAGCGCGGTCATCCCCCACGGGCCGTTCGAGTCGGCCGTAGCACCCGCCTCGCTCCGCGCGCCGGGCCAGGGCCAGGGACCCCGGCGGCTGCTGTTCTTCGGCAAGATACGGCCCTACAAGGGCGTCGATACCCTGCTCACGGCGTTCGCGGCGCTCCCCCCTGACCTGGATGTCCACCTGACGGTGGCAGGCGAATGCGGCGACGAGACAGCACGGACCGAGCTGGCCAGGCTCGCCGCCAAGTCCGGCGACCGCGTCACGCTCCGGCTTGAGCGCATTCCCGAGACGGCCGTAACGCAGCTGCTGCAGCAGGCCGATGCGATGATCTTGCCCTACCGGCGGATCACGACGAGCGGGAGCGCGGTGCTCGGGCTGTGCCATGGGCGCCCGCTCGTGGTGCCCGACCTCCCCGGCCTGGCAGAACTCCCGGACGACGCCGTCATCCGCTACGACGGGACGGTGCAGGGGCTCACCGGCGCGCTCACCAGCATCGCGCTCGCTGACGCGTCCGTGCTCGCCGCGATGTCTTCCGCCGCGAGCGCATACTGTGCCGCCATCAGCTGGAGCGAAATCGCTGAAAGGACGCTTACCGAGATATCTGAGATGCTAGGCAATAACATTAAGAAAAGCTGAATATTTCCGATCGGCGCGGGAAACCCGGGGGCGGGGAACGGAGTGGTAACGTGCGGGAACCTAAGCGGATCGGGGTAGTGCTGCCAGTCGGACCGAAGGACTCCGAGGCCGCCGTCGACACCCTGGCCAGCGCGCTGTATTACCTCGACAAATCGCGGATCATCGTTGTCATCGACGACACGGTCGGCTGCCCCGGCTTCGGACAGCAGGTACGCGAGATGTCTCCGGACACGGTCGTGCTGCCCAGCCCGCCGCGTGCTCCCGGAGGGCTCGGGGGACTGTGGGTGAAGATAGCCGCCGGCTACCAGTGGCTGCTCGAGCGATATGAACCCGACATCATCCTGCGGCTCGACACCGATGCGCTGATCATCGGCTCCGGGATCGAGGAGTGCGCCGCCAGGGAATTCGGCGAAAACCCGGCGGTGGGACTCCTGGGATCGTACCGGATCGCTCCGGACGGCAACCCGCGCGACTGGTCATGGCCCGCCCGCAGGATCCAGATCGAGACAGGATTTCGGGGCTTGCGTCACCCGGCACGCTGGCAGCGGCTGCGCGAGCTGCGGGCGCTGGCCAGGCAGCATGGGTACACCGACGGTGAGCACACGCTCGGCGGCAGTTACATTCACAGCTTCCCGGCGGCCGACGAGATCTACGCCAGGGGCTGGTTCAAGCAGCCGTGCCTCGCGACGAGCAGGCTCGGGGAGGACCACATCATGGGGCTGGTCACGGTGGCGGCCGGATACCGTATCGCCGACTTCGGGCGCCCGGAGGATCCCATGGCCTTGAAATGGCGCGGGCTCCCGGCGCACCCGGAAGACCTGCTCGCCGGCAAGAAGCTGGTGACGCACTCCGTCCGCTCCTGGGGCAGCATGACGGAGGATGAGATACGCGGCATCTTCAGGGCCGCCCGGGCCTGACGCGGCTATGGGCGCGGCCGGCGGATGGCCTGGCGTGCCGTATGCCAGGCCGGCTGGATAACCAGTTGCCAGCGGCCGAACCGCGGCTGGCGCTGCACCCCGCGCAGCGAGGTGCCCGCGGGCAGGCCGCGCCGTTCCCACCGTGGCCATGCCGCGCGTATCCCGCGGCTGCGGATGTCGCGGTACCGGTATACCCAGTAGCTGTTCGTCCGCAGGTCGGTCACCCAGTATGGCGTCGGGCAGGTCCAGCCCCACGGGATGCAGATGTCCTCCAGCCAGACGGGTTCGGTGGACTCTTTGACCTGGCTGATCTCACTGCCGGTCAGCGGCCGGAGCAGGAACTGCTGCCGGGGCTGCACCTCTTGCCCTATCACCCGCCCGGCCCGGACGACGGCCGGCCACGGGACGGGCGCCACCGTCGGCAGCGGATGGCCGAATACGCGCAGTCCCTCGTCCCGGTACTTCCGCCCGTGCGCCGACTCGCTTCCGCCGAACCGCATGCCGCGCGCGCGCCACTTCGCCAGGTCATACAGGCCCGTGTCGGTCACGCCGTAGGAGCGCAGGAGGATGAGCTTCGGCTTCACGTACTCCAGGGCACCGGAGAGGGTGACGTGGCGCGGCAGCGCCTGCGTCGGGATGTTGACGCACTCGGGGTACTCCGCGAAGATCTCCCTGGCGAGCCGCAGGACGGTCTCGTCCCACCAGAGCAGTTGCATGTCGTGCTGCATGATGTGCACGTAGCCGTACCCGTGGCGCAGCGCGTGGTCCATGGCCTCGTTGTAGGCGTCGTAGAGTCCGCCCACCTTGCTGTTCTGGGTGGTGTCGTTGGTTTCCCGCAGCAGGAGGCGCACCCGCGGCTCCCGGGCGGCGGTCAGTCGCAGTTCGCGTGTGAGCGTCGGCAGGTTGCTCGCGTTGTCGACGATGAGGACGTCATCGTCACGCGTCATGCGCAGCACGGAGTTGATCGCGTTGGCGAAGTAGACCGGCAGCTTGTGGCCCACGATCACGTGCAGGACGTGCTGGGAAGGGTCGGCTTCTCCGCGGTCAGGCACCGTGGCTACCCCCTCTCGTAGCGCTTGCGGCGGCCGGCATGGCCCGGACGCCGCCGCTATTCTTCCGGTCTCCGGGAGGTTCGGCGGGGTCTTTCCGGATAGTCGTCCGGGCTGTCCGGCTGGCTTCGCTGTAGCTCGGACAGCCTGAAGAGAAGGTCAAACGCCCGCTGATGCTCAACGTCCTCGCTCGCCCGTCTCGCGAGGCGGTCCGGGCCCGGGCGCGCAGTGCGGGGCTCGGCCGTGGTGGGCTTCGGGTCCGCTATGGGGTTCATGGCCGTGCTGCGGAGGATCCTTTCCCGCTGGCGCTCGGCGGCGTGCAGCGCCGCGATGGTGAACAGGCCCTGTGAATCGGTCAGCGACGGGCGGTACGGCCGGAACCTGCTGTCCACCGCGCGCTGCTGTTCCGCGAGCGTGGCGAGCACGCCCAGGGCCCGCTGCTGGGATGTCGCCGTCAGCTCCGCGGGCACCGCCGCGTCGACGGCGGCGGCCGCCTCGTCGCCGCCGAGTTCCTCGAAGCGGCCGCCCACCTCGCGCACCGCGAGGAAGGCGAAGAAACCGAACAGCACCGTGTTCCCGACATCGCCGATCATCCAGGCGATGGCGATCTGCGTGACGTTGGTGGCCCACAGCATCACCAGGCCGAGCACCACGATCGCGTCGACGAGGTTGACGATCGTGACCATCATGCTCTTCTTGGCCAGGAACAAGATCGCGCCGGTCACGTAGTTGAGCATCGTGATGAAGCCCGCGACTATCAGCCAGCGCAGCGGAGCGATGGCCCCGGAGCTGTAGCTGTGGCCGAAGATGTCCAGGGCAAGCGGCGCGAAGATATAGGCGATGACGAGCGCGGGCACCACCATGGCCATGATGAGGTAGGAGGACCGGAGCAGCAGGGCGCGCCGCTCGGCGGGCCGGGACGAGACCTCCGGCAGCAGTGCCTGGGTGATGGAGCCCGGCAGCGAGAAGATGAGCGAGCCGATTGACATGGCGATCGACCAGTACGCGCTCTGCTGGGGGCCGACCCTGGAGAGCACCACGAGCGGCAGGAGCAGCGACGGCATGCCGCCGATGATGTTCGCGACGTACATGCCGGCCGAGAACTTGATCACGTCCCGGGTCGCGGCGATATCGATCTGCGGCCGGAAGCGGTGTCCCCGCTTGGCGAGCAGCCATGCGAAGGTGGCGAAGCCGAAGAAGTCGCCGCTCACGCGGGAGAGGAAGGCGCCGAGGGGACCGAGGAATGAAAGCCCCGGCGGGGCGGCCAGCTGGGCGACGAGCGGGATGGCGCCGATGGTCACCAGCTTGTCGGCGGCCCGGTCGGCGACTATCACGGTGGAAAGCACGGTCATCCCGGCCTGGAGGCACGTGGTGGCGACGAAGAGGACGCCGAAGGCCAGGCCGCCGAGCGGCCAGAGCTTCCTCGCGTACGGCAGCGCCAGGAAGATCACGGAGCCGACCAGCGTGCTCGCCATCACCGCGGTGAGCACCGTGTTGATCAGCGCGGTACGGTTCTTGGCGGTCGGCAGGTACCGCGGCACGGAATAGTTGACGCCGAACTGCGTGATATAGGTGACGAGCGAGGCCGCGGAGACGGCGGCGGCGGCGAGCCCCACATACCGCACGGGGAATATGTGGGTGACCAGGGTTAGCGTGCCGAATCCGGTCACGGCGCTGAGCCCCAGGTCAAGGATCATGAATGCGGAGTTCTTGAAGAGCTTCTCCGCGAAGACCCGGCGGACGAGGCCGAAGATGGAAGAGGGCCCCCGCCGCTGCGGGGGGGCCAGGGCGGTCTCCCGCTGTGCGCTGCGTACCACTAACCCTATGCCACTAATCCCGTGCCGACTGCTCTGGCTGGACCACTGCCGCAATGAGTGCGCCTGCCCTGGGCACGCTATCCTCTCTCCCGCGAATCTGGTGACGACACGGAGTCAGCATACCCTGGCGACCAGAGCATAACCATGAGGTCAGGTGACCCGAGAAGATACAGGCAGTCACGTTAACGTCACAGTTCCATATTGGCCGCTGGCCTAGCACGGCAGTGGGTGGCGCCCAGGCTCTCCTGACGCCAGGAGATGGTCGAACGGCCTGCCGGGCGCTCGCTGGTAAAGTACCCTTGGGCGGGCATCGATGTGAGCTACCGGTCCCATACCGCTGTGAGCCACCAGGCCTAAACGTCAGCCCCGTCATAGAAAGCGACAGGAGAAGAGGCCTGATGACGGACATCTCGGTCGTGGTGCCCACCAAGGACCGCCTGCCCTACCTGCGCAAGGCGATCCCCATGTTCCTCGCCCACGAGGAAGTCAAGGAAGTGATCGTCGTCGTCGACGGGTGCAGCGACGGGACGCTGGAGTACGTCAGGGAAGTGAGCGCGAGCGACCCGCGCGTCCGCTACGTCGACAACGTCACCAACAAGGGGCTGCCCTACTCGCGTAACCGGGGACTCGAGCTCGCGGAATGCGAATATGCTTTTACCGGCGAGGATGACCTTGAGCTGACGCCGAATTTCTTCGCGACGCTCCTGGCGCATATGGCGAAAACCGGCGCCGACATAATCTCCGGGCGGAATGTCTTCCGGTGGGAGCTGCATACCCAGGCGCAATCCATAGCGCGGACCGACCGGATAACCGGCCCCGCGGTCAACCGGCGCACGCTTATGGTCCATCCCGGCATAAACACCAGGGAGGATCAGGAGCAGCCGCTGCTGCCGGCCCCGATGCTCGCCAGGACCGAGATTTTCCGCAAGGTGCGGTTTGATCACGAAACATACCGCGGCAACGCCTGGCGGGAAGAATCCGATTTCCAGCTCTCGGCGTGGGAGGCCGGTTACAAGCTGTTCTTCTGCCCGCATGCGATAAGTTTCAACGTTGAGATCGAGAACGACCATGGGGGCGTGCACACCACCCATGGATTCAAACGGGTTACCTGGGTGGTCCGGAACAACTGGCGGTTCGTGCGCAAGCACCGCGAGCTCATCGCCAGGGAGTTCGACCTGGGAAACCTTTACGTCTACATCGTGAAGTTCGCGGTACGGCGCATGTTCACGGAAGTCATCGCGCCGGAACTCAGCAGGCGCAAGCAGCAGCTCCTGGGCGCGCGCGGGGCTGCCCGCGCGGCTGACTGAACCGCCGGCCGGGAGGTCCGATATGGCTGTCACCGTCGGTAAGCGCTCGCCATCGGCGAGGGTGGTGCAAGCGCTCGGCCTGATCTGGGGGCTGAGCGACCACGGGGTGGACCGCGTGTTCCGCTACATCGGGGCCTTCGGGCTCTTCCGCGGGCCGCTGCTCTGCCTGTTGAGCGCGGTGTGGCCGCCTGCGCGAGGGAAGCTGTGCAAGGCGGCCGTCCCCGGGTCGGACATCAAGGTCTTCCTGCGCCTGGGCAGCAGCGACATCAGCGTTTTCAACGGAATATTCCGCTGGCACGAGTACGGCTGGGACCTTCCGCGGCAGCCGCGCACGATCATCGACGGCGGCGCCTACATCGGCCTTTCCGCGATTTACTTCACCATGCGCTACCCAGGCGTGCGGGTGATCGCGGTGGAGGCGAGCGAGCGCAATTTCGAACTGCTCGTCCGGAACACATCGGCCTTCCCGAACATCGAGCCGGTGCACGCCGCGCTGTGGCCGCAGCCCGGCACGCTGACGCTCACGGACCCGGGAACCGGGTTGTGGGGGCTCCAGGTGCGGGACGCCGCCGAGGCGGCGAGCGCTGCGCCGGACATCGCCGGACGGCCGGATGGCTCGGTGCGCGCGATCACCATCGCTGACATCATCCGCGACCACGGCCTCGCCAGGGTCGACCTGCTCAAGGTGGATATCGAGGGCGCGGAGAAGGAGCTCTTCAGCGCGCCGGAGCCCTGGCTGGCACAGGTCGATGCCATCTGCATAGAACTGCATGACTGGTTTAAGGCCGGCTGCACCAGGACCTTCTTCGCGGCGGTCCCGGAGTTCGGCATCGAAGCCTGGCGGGGTGAGAACGTGCTGGTCGCCCGGGCCGCGAGCGCATGAAGTCCCTGAACGGCCGCCCGTGCGGGCGATAACGCATGACTCAAGGTAGCGTCACATTCACGGCTCGTTCAGCGCCTTCGGGATCCGGGGACGTGTAAACCGTTTCTTAGGTTCCAGCGTCTATAGAAGTGCGCGTGTCCTAAGATGACTCGCGTGGGCCGTCGCTGAAATCGGACACATCTGCCGATACCACGTGTCCGTCCACGTTGCGACCAGGCGGCCGAGGTTGGGTTACGCACTATTCCCGAGAAGGCAAAGGATGAAGGATGTCGGGTACTCAGCGTGTGCGCGGCCCGCGGGCCTCCGCCAAGCCCGCGGTTTTTCCGTTGCAGCAGTTGGAGGCGTCCCTGGATGACGCGGCCATGGTGGATGCCGTGGATCAGGTGCCGGAGATCAAGGTGTCCATCCTTATGTGTGCCTTCAATGAACAGCGAACGATTGGCCGTGCGATTCGCGAGGTCCTCGCGGTGGACTACCCGTGCGAGATAGAGCTCATCGTCGTCGATGACGGCAGCAGCGACGCGACCCCCGGCATCGTGCAGCAGTTCAAGGATCCCAGGCTCATTTTCCACAGGCACGACAAGAACAAGGGCAAGGGTGCCGCGCTCCGCACCGCCGCGTCGCTGGCCACCGGGACGCATCTCCTGCCGTTCGACGCTGACCTTGAGTACACGCCTAAGGACATCCCGAGGCTGATTGAGCCCATCCAGACCGGCCGGTTCGATGTTGTCTACGGTGCGCGTCTGTTCGGCTATAACACCGTTTACCATTCGTTCAGGTACGCGGTCGGCAACAAGGTGCTCACGACCCTGATGAACTTCATGTTCGACGCGTACCTGAGCGATATGCACACGTGCCTGAAGCTGATGCCGCGGAGCACGTTCAACAGCCTGGCCCTGAGCGAGAACGGATTCGGGCTGGACACCGAGATCACCGCCGCCCTGCTCCGGCTCGGCATCAGGCCGTTTGAGGTCCCGATCAGCTACTACAGCCGGTCCCACGCCGAGGGCAAGAAGATCAACGTGTGGGACGCGCTGGAGTGCCTGCACATCCTGTTCAAGGTGCGGACCAAGCGGAAGAGCCGGCTGACCATTCCCGCGTTCAAGCGGAGCGGTGCCAGGCACGCTGGCGCCGTCCGGCCCGCGCCGGGAGCCGCCGGCGGCGAGCACGGACACGGCGCCGGACTGCCAGACGGAGCCGAACTGCCGGGCATCGTCCCGTTCGACGCGCACAGCGACGCCACCGACGAGCCCGACGCGGTCGCGGCCGGCTGAGGGGCATCGTGCGCATGCGCCTGGGCCGCGGAGATTAGCCGGTGGGGGTCCGTGTCAGCTTCGTCGTCATCGCGTACAACGAGGCCGGGAACATCGGCCGTACGCTCGACGCGATCACCTCCCTCGCCGGCCTGGACGACTATGAGGTCATTGTCGTCAACGACGGCTCGCGTGACGCCACGGCCGACGTTGTCCGGGGCCGTGCGGAGGGCAACCCGCGCATCAGGCTGATCGACCTGGCGCGGAACCGCGGTCGCGGGTACGCCCGGAGCACGGGCATCGCGGCGGCGGAAGGCGAACTGATCGCGACCGTCGACGCGGACATCATCCTGCCTGGCGACTGGTTCGCCCGCGCCGAGGAGGCGCTGCGCGGCCATGATCATGATGCGGTGGGCGGGACCGCCGTCCCGGACGGCGACGTCGCCTACGTATACCAGGCGACCCGGCTCGTTCCGCGGGTGGTCGGCCACACCACGACGGTAACGGGAAGCAACGCGCTGTACCGGCGGCAGGTCTTCGACGTCGTGGGCTTCGACCCTTCGCTGCGGGAAGGCGAGGATGTCGCGCTCAACCATGCGACCGCGGGACACGGGCTGTCGTTCGGGACCGTGCCCGGCCTGCTGGTCGAGCACATCGAGAACAAGTCGTTTCCCGGCTCGTTCCGGTGGCTGTTCACCACCGGCAAGGGCGCGACCAGGCAACTGCTCGTCTACCGGCAGATACGGGTCCCCGACCTGGCGGCAGGCGCGTTCGTGGCGGCCCTGGCGGCAGGAGTGGCGGTCGCGGTGCTCGTGAACCCGCTCGGGCTTGCCCTTCCGGTCGCGCTCCTGGCCGCGATCAGCGCGCAGCACGTCCGCAGCCGCTTCGCGACGCCGCTGGCACGGTGGCGATCCGTGGCCGCTGCCATCGCCATCGACAGCGCTCTTCTGCTTGCCTACTTCACAGGCCGGGTAGCCGGCCTGACCTGGCTTTTCAGGCGGCGTCCCGGCGCTTTGGCAAGCCGTGCCCCCCGAACGGAAAGCGTCGGCGGGGCTCGCGGTGCGAGTCCCGCCGACGCCTCCGGCGTGACACCCTCGCGTTAGGCGACCGCGGGCAGCCAGTCGGGGCTCTCCGAGATCGTGGAGATGACCGAGCCAGCCTCGCGGGCGGCGCTCAGCGCGTCCGCGAGCAGCACGAGCCGGTTGCCCCCGGTGACGATCCAGTCGTGGAACGTGAGCGTCGACAGCTGACCGGGCGGCGTGGCGGCCGCCTCCCTGACGACGGCGCGCGAGTAGTCCAGCACCACCTTCGGGGTGTCCTCGTCATGATGCGGCAGGCCGACCAGGTCGCAGTCGAGCGGCGAGTGGACCGGGACCTCCGTCATGCCGTCCCTGGTGAACGGGTCGCGCTTGCCGAGCAGCCAGCGCAGCCGCGCCGCCCGCGATCCGAAGAAGTCCTCCTTCGTGATGAGCCCCGCGTTGAGCATCGCGAGCAGGACCCGGTTGCGGGCCAGGCGGGGTGACCCGTCGAGGGAGCGCCACGCGTAGGGCATGGGGAGCTTGCCCGGACGAGGGCGGAGCAGTTCGACGGGGTAGCGCACCTCCCGGTTGGATACCCAGCGGAACCCCTGCTCCCGGAGGATCGAGTACACCTCGGCCCGGTAGAAGTTCGGTGCGAGCAGGTACGGGGCGCGGAAAGCGTTGGGACGGCGGCCGGTCATGTCCTCGATCACCGAGGTGACCCGGGCCAGGTTCTTGTCAAGGAGCGCCAGCGCCTCAGCGTCATAACGGGCGAGGTTGTCGTGGTCATAGCCGTGCAGGCCGATCTCATGGCCGGCGTCGGCGATCGCCTGCACGACATCGGGGTGCTCGTCGATCATCCGGCCGACCACGAAGAAAACGGCCCGGGCCTGGTGTTTCGCCAGTTCCTCAAGGATGGCCGTGGCGTTCCCCGGCAGGTCGTACGGGTCGCCCTTGTGCGGCATGCCGTAGGAAGCCTCGAAGTCGAAGCAGATCAGCAAACGGCCGCGGCCTTCCGCTGAGCCAGTAGTGTTCATGTTCATCTCCGCATAGAGGTCAGTCAGACGGTCTGTGGCAAACCCTTGGCCGGCGCTGGCGGCTGGCCATGGCGGACCCAGCCATCCGGCAGCTCAAGCTTCCTGATCACCTTGGCCGGTGCGCCCGCGGCGAAGACCTTCGGCGGGATATCCTTCGTCACCACCGAGTTCGCGCCGATCACCGACCCGTCGCCGATGGTCACCCCGGGCATGACCGCGACGTTCCTGCCGAGCCAGACGTTGTTACCGATGATCACCGGGCCGGGATACCGGACCGAGTCCGGCTGGACGAGATGGCGGTTGTCGTCAATTATCGACGCGTACGATGCGATCAGCACGTTGCTGCCTATCCGCACCTCGTGCCACGCCTCGATGGAGACGCCCCAGTTGATGCCGACGTCATCGCCCATGGTGAGCGTTGCCCCCGGGGCCACCTTGATGTACGTGCCGGCCATGGCGCCGCTCGCCCTGAACCGGTCGCCGACCGTCAGGTGCCCACCCGACTCGACCTCGAACTTCACCCCGCGGACAATCGTCGGGGAAGCGCCGAAGCTCTCGGCACCCGACAGGCGCGCCCTGAGGCTGCCCACCATAGAGCCCTTGATGTAGTAGGCGACCTCGTGCAGCACCGTCGAAAGGTCTTTGCGTTCACTGGTAGCCATCGGTCCGCTATCACCCCTATCAGTGCGGCTACGCATTACCCCCGGCCGGCAACGGGCGGACCGGCGGGCGTCGGCTATCGCGCGGGCTTCCGGGCCTCGACGATCAGCTCGGTGGCCGCCTCCGTCGGCTCTGCGCGTGTCTCCAGTCCCTTGAACTCGGGGTCGTCGCTTTGCCCCGCGTCGTACCGCCGGATATCGGCGAAGCCCGCGGCGGCCAGCTCGGCCGAGAGCGCGGCCCAGTCGAAGATGTAGCCGCGGTGGTGGCCGTGATAAGCGTACGTCACGCGCAGCATGTCGGCCGGGTGCTCGGCCGGATAGCCATGCCTGCGATGCCGTTCCAGGTGAGCGGCGGTCAGCGCGGGGTCGTCCAGGTAAGCCCTGGCCGTACGCTCCAGGTCAGGCGTTGCGAGGCGGATCGCGCCACCGGGACGCAGCGCCTGGTAGCAGTGGCGGAGCACGTCCCTGACCGTCGGCAGGGAGAAATGCTCGATGACGTTGTCGCCGTAGATCCGGTCGATGCTCTCCGGCGGCACCGGCCACGGCTTGGTCAGGTCGAGGTACATGCCGGACCGCCAGAGCACGTCGGTGTTGATCCACCCGGGGAGCACGACGGTCCCGGCCCCGACGTTTACCTTCACCGGGCTCGCCGAATCGGCGACCGCACGCCGGAACCGGCGGGACAGCATCGGCGCCCGCAGTGCGGTAAGCGTGTCACTGACCAGGAGACGAACGGTCAGCGCGACGTCAGCCTGCACTAAGAGCCTGCCTTCCTGGGGACGGACGGCCGAGGACGTGCACGGTCCAGCCGGCGTCACGCCACTGCGCCGCGTTCAGCGCGCAGCGGGCATCGATCATCACCGGCCGCGCCACCGCCTGCCGGAGCGCGGCCGGGTCGATGGCCTGGTATTCGGGCCACTCGGTAAGGTGCAGCACCAGCTCCGCGCCGCGGGCCGCCTCCGCCACCGAGGGAGCGCACCGAAGCCGTGGAAGCCTTCGCGCGGCGTTCCCCGCCGCGGCGGGGTCATGGGCAGTCACGATGGCGCCCGCCGCTGCCAGCTGGCCGCAGACGTCGAGGCTGGGGGAGTCGCGGATGTCATCACTGTGCGGTTTGAACGCCAGGCCGAGCACGGCCACCCGGGCACCGGACAGGTCGCCGCCGACCGCGGTCCGGGCCAGTTCGACGACCCGGTCGCGGCGCCCCTGGTTGATGGCGTCGACGGTGGACAGCAGGCTGGCGAGGGACCGCACGCCGAGCGTATCGGCGGCGGCGGCCAGCGCGCGGATGTCCTTGGGCAGGCAGCCGCCGCCGAAGCCGAGCCCCGGCCCGAGGAACCGGCGGCCGATGCGCTGGTCATGGCCGAGCGCCTCGGCGAGCGGGACCACGTCGGCGCCGGCGGTCTCGCACATCTCGGCTATCACGTTGATGAACGAGATCTTGGTGGCCAGGAAGGCGTTCGCGGCGACCTTCACGAGCTCGGCGGTCTCGAAGTCCATGACGAGGACGGGGCTTCCCTCCGCCTCCGGCGCGGCGTATACCCGGCGCACCGCGGCCGCGGCCTCCTCGCTGGTAACGCCGAGCACGATCCGGTCCGGCGAGAGGGTGTCCTGGACCGCGAATCCCTCCCGGAGGAATTCCGGATTCCAGACCAGGTCCACCCGGTCGCCCGCGGGCGCGGCCGCGCGCATCCGGGCGAGCAGCTTCCGGGCCGTGCCCACCGGGACGGTCGACTTGCCCACCACCACGCACTCGCG
The DNA here is from genome assembly GCA_035294225.1 of Trebonia sp. GTDB lineage: Bacteria > Actinomycetota > Actinomycetes > Streptosporangiales > Streptosporangiaceae > Trebonia. The sequence continues at coordinate 69,603 of DATGLH010000085.1, read as the reverse complement.
GGTCAGCAGCGGCGCCAGCATGTCGGCGGCCCCGTGCACGTAGCTCAGATCCGCTTCCCCGCCGGGTCCCTGCGGCGTGCCCACGCAGAGGAAATGCACGTCCCCGAAGTCCGCCACCTCGGCGAACGAGTTGGTGAACCGGAGCCTGCCCGCCTCGATGTTCTTGCGCAGCAGCGGCTCCAGGCCCGGCTCGAAGAACGGAACTTCTCCGGACGCGGCCCTGGTCAGCTTCTCCTGGTCCACGTCGATCGCGAGCACCTGGTGGCCGAGGTCCGCCATGCACACCGCATGGGTCAGGCCGAGGTAGCCGATCCCGATGGCGGTGACACGCAAGGAGTTCCCGTTAACGCTCAATACTTCTCCCAGCCTTGGTCGCAAGCGAAGCCGCCTGAAGGTGGCCTTGGAGGCAACCCTCATGCCAGGAGAGCGAAGCGATCAGGCCACCGTCAGTTACCTTATGGGCCACGACAGCGGGCTTAACTGTATCAATCGGAAATGAACTATCCGGCGGTATTCGCCAGATAGTCCTTAACCAGTCGCCTTGCCTCGGGGGCGAGGGCTGAGGGGCGAGGAGGCCGGGGGCACAGGAGGGGTGAAGAGGGGGTGAGGGCGTGAGGGGTGAGGGCGTGAGGGGTGAGCGGCGGCGAGGGGCGAGGGGGCGAGCGGCGGCGAGGGGCGAGGGCTGAGGGGGCGAGCGGCGCGAGCGCCCGGCCGGACGGCTCCTGGCCGCTAGCCGCCGGTTAGCCCGCCGGGTTAGCCGCCGAGGCGCCTGGTGAACCCCGGCGGGATCACCAGGTCTTCCGGCGACAGCTCGGAGACCGACGAGTGCCCCAGCCCGAGCAGGCAGGCGTCGATGCCGCTGCGCATCAGGTCCAGGACGTTCTCCACGCCGGCCTGGCCGCCCACGGCCAGGCCCCACAGGTAGGCGCGGCCGATCATCACGGCCCGCGCTCCCAGGGCGAGCGCCTTGACTACGTCCCCGCCGCGCCGGATCCCGCCGTCCAGGAGCACCTCGACCTGGTCCCCGACGGCGCGCGCGATGTCGGGCAGCAGGCGGATCGTGGCCGGCGTCCCGTCGAGGTTGTTGCCGCCGTGGTTGGAGACCGATATCGCGGTGACGCCGGCGTCGACGGCACGCTTGGCATCGTCGACCCGGGTTACCCCCTTGAGCATGAACGGGCCGCCCCACTGCTCGCGCAGCCAGGCCACGTCTTCCCACGACGGCGGGGTGGACGCCAGCCACTGCGCGTAGGCGCCGAAGAACGTCGGCGCCGGCTCGCCGTCGGCCGGCAGGTTCGGCACGGTCAGGTCCGGAACGCGGCCGGTCCGTAGCCAGTCATACAGCCACGCCGGCCGGGAGGCAGCCTGCGGCGCCAGCCGGATCATCTCCCGCAGCGTCATCTTCTCCGGGATGTGCGGGCTGCCCCAGTCTCTGCCGAACGAGAACGACCAGTCCAGCGTGACGATCAGCCCGACCGCCCCCGCCTTGCGCGCCCGTTCCATCCGCGCGGCCATCGCATCGCGGTCACCGACCCAGTACATCTGGAAGAACGTCCGCGGGTTGGCCGCCACGACCTCCTCGATGGGCTTGCTCGCGAACGACGAGAGCCCCATCACGGTGCCGCGCGCGGCGGCGGCGCGCGCGACCGCCACCTCCCCCTCGGGGTGCACGGCCTGGACGCCGGTCGGCGAGATGAGCACCGGCAGCGAGATCTCCTGCCCCATCACGGTCGTGGCCTGATCGCGCAGCGCCGGCAGGCCGGCCACGTGCGGCGCGAACCCGAGTTCGGAGAACGCGGCGACGTTGTCGCGCATGGTCACGCCCGCTTCGGCGCCGGCCACCAGCGCGCCGTACACGGATTTCGGCAGCCGCCTCCTCGCCCGGCGCTGCGCTACCGCCACGGTCTCGAACCACTTGTTAGCCATGATGCGATCACTACCTTTTGCCGCTGCGAAAAACTGAACGTAACACGGTTTACAGCGCGCCCTTGCCGGGCTCCCCGGCCGGGTGCGGGGTGAGGATCTGCACGTCCAGGGGGGAGCTGAGCTTCCCGTCCAGGGCGGCAATCAGCTCGGCGAGCGCCGCGCTCTTGCCGTGCGCGGCCACCGCGTCCTGCGACACGTACTTCTCGATCATGACGAGGCGGTCCTGCCCCTCGTGCAGCGCGTAGAGCTCGCAGCCCGGGTCCTCCCCGTGCACGCGGGCGATGGCGGCCTCGAAGGCCGCGATCACCTCGGCGCGCCGGGCGGGGATCGGGAAGGCGGTGGCGACGATGACCACGCTCATTGGGTCTCCTCCTAGCTCGCGAAAAACTCGCTGAGTGCGGGCGCTACGTCCCGGTACGTGCGGATCTGCCGGAGCTGGCCGCGGCCGAGGCGGGCAAGGTCACGGGCCAGGCCAGGGTCCTGCTCGCCGCTCGTGTCGAGCAGGACGTCCAGCCTGGGCAGCCTCGCCGCGAACGGGCGCGGGTCGGGGCCGGCGTTATGCACGCAGTCTGACAGCAGCAGCACCCGCGCGTCACGCGCCGGCACCCGGGCGAGTTCGCGCCGCGCCTCCTTCAGTGGGAACGCCAGATTAGTCAGCCCGCGCGCTGGTATCCGCACCATTGACTCCACCAGCGCCTGCGGTGCCACCCGCTGCCCGAGGCGGGCCAGCACCGCGGCGTCCGACCAGAACGCGATCACCGCGAGGTCGTCCCGCGCCAGCTCGGCCGCGAGCGCGCCGACCGTGGCCGCCGCCGTCCGCACCCGCTCGCCGCGCATCGACCCCGAGACGTCGACGAGCAGGGCCACGGAGCGCCGTGTCCTGATCCGCTCCCGCACCACGATGTCCTCGTCCTCGGGCACCGGGTGCTCCGCGAGCTGCTCGACCGTCCGGTCCAGGTCGATGTCGTCCGAGCCGCCCCGGTACGGGACGCTGGCGACCTCGCCGGCCCCCCGCCGCGCGGTCCTGTCCCGCCGCGGCCGGGGCACCGCGAGCCGGGCGGCGATCTCCCGCGCCCGGCGCAGCGTCTCCGGGTCCGGGGCTGCCGCCTCGTCGAAGACCCCGGTCAGCGTGCCCTGCTCGTCGGTTGTCGCCGTCAGGGGGGCCTGGGGGGATGGCTTCCCCCCAGCCGGGGGGCCGCCGCGGGAGCGCCCCCCGGGGGCGGGCAGGGTTCCCCCGCCCGGCAGAACCGTCCCTCCGCTTCCGGGCGAAAGATCGAGCAGCTCGGGCTCCTCGGTCAGTTCCTTCGGCTTGCGCCGCAGCGGCCGCAGCCCCCGCGCGTGATCGCGTTGCCGGGACGGGTCCCCCGGCCGGCGCGCCGGCGAGTCCGCCCCGGCTGCTCTTCAACCGGGCGGCGCCGTGGCCGGGTCCAGGATGAAGTGGTCTTCCCAGATCTGCCTGAGCACCTGCTCCGGGGTCGCGTCTGCGGTCTCGTCCAGGAAGATCCGCCCCGAGAGGGCGACGACCATCGCGTCGTACACGACCTCCCGGTAGCGCGTTTCGTCGACCGCAGACGCCAGCGTACGTTCGGGAGACAAGGAAAGGAGCTGCCCCGCGACCAGGGTCAGGTCTATGGCACCGCGGACGCTGCTGCCCTGGCGGACGTCCTGGTGGGCGCGCGTGGCGCGGGTGACGGCCACCGCGTCGGCGACCAGCCGCTCGTAGACGGCGGGCTTCAGGTCGGGGAGCGGGGCGCGGAGCGCGACGATGCCGCGTTCGGCGTCGGCGTCCTGGTAGGTGACCGCCAGCCGGCACAGCCGGTCGTGCACGGACGTCGACAGGCGGGTGGTGCCGATGTTGTCGTAGGGGTTCATCGACGCGATCACCCGGAACGTGTCCTTCGCGATCACCTCGCCGGCCCGGGGGACGGCGATGCGGCGTTCGGCCATGGCGGTGAGGAGGGTGTTCAGGGTGTCTTCGGGCGCGCGGTTGAACTCCTCGATATAGAGGAAGCCGCCGCCGCGCATGGCCGCGAGCAGCGGGCCGTCGACGAAATTGTCCGGGCTGTAGTCCTCGCGCAGCACGCGGGCGGGATTGTGGTGCCCGACCAGCTTGGCCGGGGTCAGGTCGGCGTTGCCTTCCACGAACACCAGCGGGATGCCCCACTCGGCGGTGATGGCCCGCAGCAGGGTGGATTTGCTGGTGCCCGGCGGGCCCTCCAGCAGGATGTCGCGCCCCGCCGCCACGGCCGCGAGCACCAGGTCGAGTTCGCGTTCGCGGCCCACGACATGGGCGCGGATCCGGTCCCTGACCGCCGCCAGCGTGCCCGGGCCGTCGTGACGTTCGCTCATCAAAGTCCTGCCATGATGTTCGGTGTGCTCCTCGGCTGCTTCGTCCTTGGGTTGCTTCGTTCCTGGCGGCGGGGCCGGCGCCGGCCGCCAGCGCGTTCGTCATCGGCCGCCCCATCGGCCGGCCTGCCCGGCTATTACGTCAGTGGGTGACGTAATAGCCTGATGTTAATGTCAGTAGGTGACTTAAGCAAGCGCCGGTAGCTGCGAGCTGCCTGGTCGCCCTGGTGCGGGCGGCGGCCTTCGGCGCCTGTCCGGCGCGTCTGCCGGCGCGGCAAGCGGCTTGCCATGACCGGGTAGCAGGACCCCTGACATGCGGCACGTTAGGCTGACCTCGTGCCAGCGAATGAGCCTGAGGACCGGCCGGGGCCAGAGCCTTGCGAAGGGACGCCGCCGTTCGACATCAGCGTCGCCCATCCCGCCCGGATCTACGACTACTGGCTAGGCGGCAAGGACAATTTCGCCCCCGACCGGGAGGTCGGCGACCGGATAATACGGCTGCGTCCGGAGATCATTCCAGGCGTGCGCGCCAACCGGCGCTTCCTCGGCCGCGCGGTCCGGTACCTGGTGCAGCAGGAAGGCATACGGCAGTTCCTCGACATCGGGACCGGGCTGCCCAGCGCGGACAACACCCATGAGGTCGCGCAGCGCGCGGCACCGGAGTCGCGGATCGTCTATGTCGACAACGACCCGATCGTGCTGGCGCACGCGCGCGCGTTGCTGACCAGCGCGCCGGAGGGAAAGACCGCCTACGTGAGCGCGGACCTGCGGGATGCCGGGAAGATCGTGGCCGAGGCGGCGCAGACGCTGGACCTCGGGCAGCCGGTCGCGCTGATGTTCCTGATGACGCTGCAATACATCCCCGATTCCGACGACCCGCACGCGATCGTCCGCAGGTACCTCGACGCCCTGGCGCCGGGCAGCTTCCTCGTGCTGTCCGACACGGTCGTCGAGGACGACGACAAGGTGCTCGGCGAAAGCGAGCGCCGGCTGAACGAGGCAATGGGCGGGAAGGTCACGCAGACGCGGCGGACGCCCCGGTCCATCGCCTCGTTCTTCGCGGGCCTGGCGATGGTCGAGCCGGGACTCGTCACGCTGAGCCGCTGGCGCCCGGGCCCCGGTGAGCCGGACCAGTACACCCCCACCCGCTGCGGAGTCGCCAGGAAGCCCTAGCCGGCCATGCCCGGGCCCGCAAGCGCCCGGGCGGATGAGCCCGCTAGGGCGGATGAGCCACCCGGGCGGATGAGCCACCCGGGCGGCGGGGCGTTCGCTTACCGGATGGTGTTCCCGGCGTCGACGGTGAATTCCAGGCCGGTGATGTACCGGGCCTCGTCCGAGGCGAGGAACAGCACCGCGTTGCTGATGTCGCGCGGGTCGACCGACTCCACCGGCAGCGTGTTCATGAAGATCGGCCCGAGGTTCGGGTCCTTGGCGATCAGTGAGTCGAGTCCGCCGAGGCCGGCCGCCATCGGGGTATCCACGCCGGTCGGGTGAACGGTGTTCACCCGGATGCCGTGCCTGGCGAGCTCGTTGGCCATCGTCTTCGCGATGCCGACCACGCCGTGCTTGGCCGCCACGTACGGGGCCAGGAACGGCAGCCCTTTGATGCCGGCGGTGGAGCTCGTGCAGATGATCGAGCCGCCGCCGTTGGCGATCAGGTGCGGCGCCGCCGCCACCATCGTGTTCCAGACACCGGTCAAGTTGGTGTCGAGGGTGTCCTGCCAGATGGCCGGGGTGACTTCTTCCCAGCTCTGCACGGTGCAGATCCCGGCGTTCGCCACGACGATGTCGAGCTTGCCGAGCTGGGCGACGCCGGCGTCGACAGCTTGCTTGAGCGCTTGCGCGTCACGGACGTCCGCCTGGGTGGCGATGATGCGCCGGTCGAGGGCCTCGACGGCCTTCACGGTCTGGGCCAGGTCTTCTGGTGTCGCCATGCCGTAGCCGACTGTCTTGTAGTCCTTGCAGATGTCGACGGCGATGATGTCCGCGCCTTCCTCGGCGAGCCGGACGGCGTGGCTGCGGCCCTGGCCGCGCGCGGCGCCGGTGATGAAGGCGACCTTGCCTGCTACTCGTCCTGGCACGCTGTTCGCCTCGCTTTCACTTCTTGTTGGTGAAGCCGGCGTCGACCGGGAGCGTGACGCCGGTGACGTAGCGGGCGTCGTCGGAGACCAGCCAGACGATCGCGTTGGAGATGTCCACCGGCTCGACCATGTCGACCGGAAGCGCGTTGGCCATCGCGTTGGACAGCTGCGGATCCTGGGCGAGGAACTCCTGCATGGCGTCGTTGACGACCATCGGGGTGCGGACCCCGGTCGGGTGGACGGTGTTGACGCGGATGCTGTACTGGGCGAGGTAGTTGGCGTAAGCGCGCATGAGTCCGACGACCCCGTGCTTGGCGGCGGTATAGCCGAGGCCGCCCGGCGTGTTCCCGCCGATGCCGTTGAGGCCGGCGGTGGAGCTGGTCAGCACGATCGCGCCGCCCCGGCCGCGCTCGATCATCGACGGGATCGCGACCTGGACCGTGTTGTAGACGCCGGTAAGGTTGACGTCGATGACGTCCTGCCATTCCCGGGCTACCGGGTGCATGGACATGGGGGCGATGCCGGCGTTGGCCAGGACGATGTCGACCGGACCGACCTCGGCCGTGCCCTGCTCGAAGGCCCGCTTGAGCTGTTCCTCGTCACGGACGTCGGCCTGCGCGGTGAAGATCCGCCGGTCGAGCGCCTCGACCTGCTTGGCCGTTTCGGCGAGGTCGTCGGGCGTGGACATCGGGTAGGGCACGGTGTCGATCTGCCGGCAGATGTCGACGGCGATGATGTCCGCGCCTTCTTCGGCGAGCCGGACGGCGTGGCTGCGGCCCTGGCCGCGCGCGGCGCCGGTGATGAAGGCGACTTTGCCCTCAAGCTTTCCCATGACCTTGCGTTCCTCTCGGTGTTGCCAGGCCCGGGGCTGGGGAGCGCTCCGGGTATTACGTCAGTGGGTGTCGTAATAGTTTGATGTTAATGTCAGTAGGTGACTTAAGCAAGGCTTGGTGGCTGCGAGTCCCTTGGTGCCCATGGTGTAGGGGATGAAATAGTGACAGACCTCGAGGCGGCCGGGCTGGCTCCTGGCCCGGCTCCAGGCTCGGCACCCCGGCGGGGACGACCGCCGTCCACGAGCCGCCGTGAGCTGCAGAAGGTCGCGCTGCGGCTGTTCGCCGAGCGCGGGTTCGAGAACACGACGATCGAGCAGATCGCAACCGAGGCCGGCGTCAGCGAGCGCACGTTCTTTCGTTACTTCACCACCAAGGCGAGCGTGCTGTGGGCCGAGTTCGAGACCGAGGTGGAGACGATCCGCGCCGCGCTCGCCGCGGTCCCGGACGACACGCCGATGATGGAGGCCATCCGCGGCGCTGTGGTCGCGGCGAACCACTACCACGCGGAAGACGTGCCCGAGATGCGCCTGCGGATGAACCTGATCGCCACCGTGCCGGCGCTGTCGTTCAGCGCCGCCGAGCACTACGAGGCATGGGAGCAGGCGATCAGGGAGTTCGCCGGCCGCCGCCTCGGCCAGCCCGCCGACTCGCTGTACCCGCTGGCAGTGGGGCGTGCTGTGCTGGCCGTCTGCCGCGCGGCCTACGACCGCTGGTCGGCGCGGGCGGACAGCGACCTGACCGTGTACCTGGACGCGGCGCTCAGCGCCCTGGCGGCCGGGTTCGCCCCGGAGGCCGTGCGGCACGGGATCCGGCGTTAGCCCGCGCCGGAGTTCCCGGCCGCCGAAGGGCCTGCCTGACCCTGTCCGGGCATCCGGGAGATCCCATCCTTATAGGGAATACCTGAGGGGAATCCAGGAGATTCCGTCCTGATAGGGAGTTTTGCCGTCGCGACCAGGGCAGAATGGTCGTGGCTTTATGCGTCATCTAAGCACTGCAGAGTGGTGAATAAATCGTTATTCAGTGTTTAAACACGGGGAGAAGTGATGAGACAGGTGAGTGCGGTCTTGCTTGTTATCGGGCTCGGCTGCGCCGGATTTCCGCTGGCTCGCGAGGCATCCGTGGGCGGCCTGCGGACAGGGGACATGGCCTTAACGATGCTGTGGTGACACGGCTCAACTCAGGAAGTTCACGCGCCGTTACTGTCGCAACTTCAGTCTGGGGAGTCGCTGGCCGCTGCGCGGCAAGTAAGCAGGGCGTTCCCCGGCCCGGCGTATCTAGTCGCGGCCTATAAAGACTTGAGCTTGTTGATGTGGCGGCGTAGCCCACCTTTCCGGATGGGTGCTGAAGCCTTTCGCCAGGCCTGGGGCGGTGAGGCCAGGAAGAAATGAGAGGTCTTATTCAACTCATGTCCACCGTCGCATCGTCGTGCGTCGGAACATGCTGCTATCGGGAGCAATCGCGGTCGATGAGCGTGTCCGATGACGCCTGAGACCCTCCCGGAGGGATTCTCCCGGCTCCGGGGAGGGCAGCCGGCCTCAGGCATGCAGGCACAGCAACTGGCGGGTCTCGCCGCACTGGAGCGCATCGCCCTGGAACAGGCCCTCGCGACAGCGACGCAATTCGGTACCGTCCGCCTCATTCCGTTCAAGAGGATTCCCGATGCATATCCCGATGCATATCCTGGTGCACTTCCTGAGCCTTCTCGTGCCGCCTGGCATAGCAGCGGGCCCGGTGGTGCTCTTCGCGCTGGTGATCCGCCTGTCCTGGCGCCGCGGGAAGTCTGCCACGATGCCGTAACGGCACTCGCGGCATGGCGTTCCCGGCCGGCCGTGGCCTGCGCCGTCTCCGTGCTGCTCGCGGCGGCCACCGCATGGGGCTATGAACACGCCCTGAGCGGGAGGGCGATCTTCGGCGGCGGGGGCACCACTCTCGGTGCGCTGTACCTCGTAACGTTCGCGGTCCTGATCTGGCAGGCGGTCCTCTACGCGGTGGACCGGCCGCGCCGGACAGCCGCCCGGCACGCGATCGCTGCGCTAAGGACAGTCGTCGCGGTCCCCTGCTACAACGAGGATCCGGGGATCCTGCGCCGCAGTTTGCTGTCCATGCTGGCTCAAACCCGTCTGCCGGACCATGTGTTCGTCGTCGACGACGGCTCCGACAAGGCTGACTATTCCCAAGTCCGGCGGGAGTTCCAGGCCCAGGCCGCTGCCGTCGGCGTCAAGGTGACCTGGGTCCGCACCCCAAATGGGGGCAAGCGGCATGCCCACGCAGTCGCGGTCAGGGGCACCCCCGATGCGGATGTGTACATAACAATCGACTCCGACGGCATCCTCGACCCTCGCGCGATGGAGGAGTTGCTGGCCCCTTTCGCCGACCGGACGGTGCAGTCGGTCGCAGGCATCGTACTGGCGGCCAACAACCGGGGAACCGTCCTCGCCCGGATACTCGACCTGCTCTACCTGCCGGCCCAGCTCACGAACCGCGCTGGACTGTCGGTGATGGGCTCGGTACTGGTCAACTCCGGGGCCCTGGCCGCGTACCGGGCGGACGCGGTCCGCGAAGCCCTTCCCGTCTATCTCGGGGAGACGTTTTTCGGTCGGCCGGTCGGGTTCTCCGACGATTCGCTGCTGACGCTGCTCGCATACCTGCGCGGCCGCACCATGCAGCAGTCCACCGCATTCGTGTTCGCGGCGATGCCGGAACGGCTGTCGCACCACGCGCGTCAGTACCTGCGGTGGATGCGCGGATCGTTCATCCGATCCTGGTGGCGATTCCGGTACCTGCCACTACGCTCGTACGCCTACTGGTGGCACTTGCTCGGCTGGATGCTGACGGCCGTGGCGATGTGGGCGTTCGTCGACTTGTACGTCGTTGACCCGTTCGAGGGGGAGTTCCGGCTTTCCTACCTCATCGTGCCCGTGCTGCTTGGCTACGCAACGGCGCTGCCCTACCTGACGGTGTCGCGTAGCGACGAGCCCTTCTGGTCCCGCGTGCTGACGTGGCTGCTGGCGCCGCTGGCGGTCCTCTGGTCGTATACCGCCCTGCGGGCCTGGCGCTGGTACGGGGCGCTCACAGCCTGGAAAACGGGCTGGGGTACCCGGCAGGACATCGAGGTCACCATGGAGGCCCGGTGAAACGGGTCATACTTGCGATGTGGTGCGTGCTCCTGGCAGCCTGTTCAGCCCACGCGGCCAGGCAGCCGGCCGCGAGACGCATCTTTGTGCCGCCCGGTCATCTGCTCATCGGCGCCGCCGCGTCCAACGCGGCGGCGTTCACCGCGTCGACCGGCATCCGGCCGGACATACTCGAACACTACACACACTTGTACGAATCGTTCGACGCAGCGTTCGCGGGCAGTGCGGAGCCGCTCATCCAGATTGAGCCGCGCCATGTGTCCCTTGCGGCTGTCGCAGCCGGGCAATACGACGGATGGTTCCGCTCCTATGCGAAGTCGGTTGCCGCATATCGCCGGCCGGTGATCCTAGGATTCGCACCGGAGATGAACGGCCCATGGTACTCATGGGGATACACACACGTCTCCCCGGCCGTCTACATTGCCGCTTGGCGGCATGTCGTGGCCGTGTTCCGCTCGGCCGGAGCCGCAAACGTGACGTGGATGTGGACGGTGAACGTCATGATGGCCGGCTGGCAGATGAGCAGCCCCGCGCCGTGGTGGCCCGGCGCCGCGTGGGTCAGGCTGATCGGGATCGACGGCTACTACTATGGCGCATCCCAGAATTTCGCGAACCTTTTCGGGCCGGTAATCAGGTCTGTTCGCAAGCTAGGACACGAACCGGTGCTGATCTCAGAGACCGGAGCAGCGCCCGCGGCGGGAAAGGCGGCAAAGATCGCTGACCTATTCGCGGGCGCGGTCGCCGCCCGCCTGGCTGGCGTGGTGTGGTTCAACCTGCCGGGCAACCGCGACTGGCGGCTGGATGACCCGGACGCCTTGGCGGCTTTCCGCGCGGCCGCGGAGAAGTACGGCGAACCCTACCGCGGGTAGGCGTGCGGCCGCAGCCTCCCTGCCCATGCGGGGCGCTGCCGGACCAGCACACGGGCCAGGTGCTCGCGGTAGCAGCCTCTCTGCCCATGCGGGGCGCCGGGCTGCGCCCGGCAAAGTGAGCGCTCGGCAAGTCCCCAGGTTGGCCACGGCGCCGCCGATTCTCCGTATCTGGCTAACGTGAACATGTCCGGGTACGTGCGCACGCTGGGTCAATCCTTGCGTTCTGCCTAACAGGCGCATACCGGAGGGCGGGAGGTGCTAGACTCGGCGCCCCGCGTAAGGGATGGCCCGGTCGTCGCGGCAAGGGAAGTGGCTAATTGAAACGCATGCGGATGGTATCTTCGCTGCTCCGCTCGCTGCCCGCGATCCGAATCTTTCTGACATCGAAGGAGATCGGAGGCGAGTATGGAGTCGGGTTCCGGGCCAAGTTCGGCTTGCTTTGCCGGTTCTATATGAACACCCGGAAGGTCGAGACGCTGAGCGACTTCCGTGAGCACATGGAACTCGCCGCGGGCGTACTGCGCGTTCCGCGAGCCACCGAAGGTAGCGTCGTAGAATGCGGGTGTTATGTCGGCGGCAGCACGATAAATCTATCACTGGTGTGCGCCATGACCGGCCGCAAGCTGATCGTCTTTGATTCATTCGAAGGCTTGCCGGAACCGAAAGAATACGATCGCTGGCATCATTCGGTCCACCTAGGGCATACTGACATCTATTACAAGGGGAGGTTCGCGGCGGCCAGGGAAGTCGTAGAGAGAAACGTCTCCAGGTTCGGCGACATCAGTGTGTGCGAATTCCGTGCTGGCTATTATGACAAAACGATGTCGGATGTCAGCGAGCCGGTCGTAATGGCGTTCCTTGACGTAGACCTCATCGACTCCCTGAAGCCATGCCTTAAGGGGCTGTGGCCGAACCTCCAGCCCGGGTGCAGGATATACACTCATGAGGCTAGGAACCTGCCGCTCGTCGCTGTCTACTTCGATCAGACGTGGTGGCGGCGAGAGCTGAACGAGGATGCGCCTGGTTTCGTGGGATCAGGCGTGGGGCTGCCGCTAGCCGCGGACGCGTACTTGGGTTCGGAGCTGGGGTACGCGCAGAAGCCTCGCGAGGTGCCGGGACTATCTCCCGACGAGAACCCCGAGATCTTGGAGCGCGCCCTGTTCGATTCGGAAAAGGCGGCTTTCCCGCAGCTCCAGGAGCGGCGCCCTTCGTAATGCCCGCGGCTGGCAGCCGGCATTGACCGCCGTGCCTCCAGCGGCCCGGCAAGCCGTCGGCTGCTGCCTGCCCCGTCCCGGCGCCGATACCGTCACCTGGCCGTCGTTGAATGAGCCGTCTCCGGCCCTCTCGTAGGGGTTCTGTCCTCTTGGCTGCGTTTGTTGTCAACTTCGGGTGTGCCGCGGGCGGGGCGACGCTACACAGCCCGAGCAGATCACATCATTTATACCTTCATGTCCGTTTCCGGCGGCGCGGCGGCGGCGCGGCGGCGCCGGGGCCTCTGGGGCTGTGGCCCATCGCCCCACTCTTTCTGGGGCTGTGGCCCATCGCCCCAGAAAAAGCGGTCGGCCGGGCTCCGGCCGGCCTGGATGTGCCTGGGCGTGGAAGGCTCGGGTGCGCCTGGGCGCGGAAGACATGCGCGGTGAGCCGGTTTCGTCCGGGGTACGGCGGGGCCGCCGCGGCCTGGTGACGGCGCGGCGTGCCTGCCGGGATGCGGTGCGCCTGCGGGGATGCGGTGCGCCTGCCGGGGCATGGCAGGTGCTCCGGGCCGGTGAGGCGGTCGGGCGGGATCTGCGTCCGAAGCCGCGCAGGACGGCACGGGACGCGAGGAAGGCCGGGCACGCCTGCGCCGTCCCGACGGCGCCTTGATCTCGGTTGACCGGGCTGCCGCTTGATCTCGGTTGACCGGCCTGCCGCCGGCCGTCCTGCTCCACGGCGGAGGCCAGGCGGGGGCGCCCTGACCGCCCTGGGCGGGCGCGCCGGAGCGGGCGCCCTGACCGCCCTGGGGCGGGCGCGCCAGTGCCGGAGCGCGATGCCGGAGCGCGATGCCGGAGCGCGGTGCGGAGCGCGGTGCCGGAGCGGGTCCGGCTCAGTGAACGCCCAGTGAATTCCCAGGTTTCTCACAGTGCTGAAGATTCTCTGGATCTTACTAACTTGGCACGTCCGAATACGTAGGATTCCTTGATAGCCGGTCTATCCGGAGCCCTGCCGGGCGCGGCGCCGACGGCGGCGGCGCAGGCACGGGCAACACGCGCCCTGGCGCAGCATGGGGGGCGATCCAGCACGCGGGCTGGGCCGAGACCAGAAGGCGCTGGCGGAAGGAAGAGCTAAGGATGCGCGTGACGGTTGTGCGGCCAGGTGACCTGGGAGCTGGCGAGGCGGCGCTGTGGCGGAGCTTCCAGCATGCGACGCCGGCGGGACTTAATCCTTTTATGTCGCTTACCTATGCCCGGGCCGTTGGCCGGTTCAGGCCCAATGCCCGGGTAGCCGTCGTGGAGGAGCACGGCCAGATAGCGGCATTCTTTCCTTTCGAGCTGCATGCCTATGGCGTGGGTATGCCAATCGGCTATCCGATGAATAATTTGCAGGGCTTCATCGGCTCCGGCCTGCCGGTAGATCCGAAATGGGTGGTCAAGCGGGCGCGCCTGCGGGGCTGGCGCTTTGACAGCGTTCCCGTCGCCCAGCGTTCCTTCGCGCCCTTTCACTACGAGGGAACGACGGTCCCATGCCCGGTGATCGACCTCACCAAGGGCGACCTGTCCCACATCAGCGAGCGTAGAAAGGCTCGCCGCGCGCTGGAACGGCAGTTCGGCGCCGTCTCGCTGGAGTGGAATAGCACCCGGCCCGGCCAGATCGACCGGCTGATCGAGTGGAAGTCCCACAAGTACCACGGAACGCACCGGCTGTTCAGCGACCCGACGGCCCGCGGCATCGTCGGGGAACTGGCCGCATCGGACGGCGATGACTGCCGTGGGATCGTCAGCGTGCTGTTCGCCGGGGCACGGCCGGCCGCGGTCCACCTCGGTCTGCTCGGGCCAGGTTCCCTGGCCGGCTGGTTCATGGCTTATGACCCGGCGCTGAGCCGCTTCGCGCCCGGCCAGATGCTGTGGCATCCCCTGGCGCAGGCCGCCGGGGAACGTGGCATCAGCCAGATCGACCTGGGCGCGGGCCAGGACACCTACAAGTTCGAGCTGGCCAACGATTCGTACCTGGTGGCAGGCGGCGCCGTCTGGGTCAGCAGGGCGGAGGCGGTGGCCCGCAAGGTCTACCGGCGTCTTCGCCCCCTGCCGGGCTCTCGTGCGGCACAGGGCGGCGGCAAGCCGCTGAGCGACCAGGTCAGGATGGCGGGCCGGCCGCGACCTGCCGGGAAATGAGCGAGCTATAGCGGATGGCCGGTGGCGTGCCAGACCGCGAGCACGAGCGCGCCGGTGAGCAGCGGGAAGATGATCCAGTTCTCGCCGAGCCTGGCCGTGGTGATCTGCAGCGGCCGCGGGAGGAGGTGGAACTCGTGCTCGCTGAACGGCCAGAGGAGCGGGCAGCCGCCATGGGTCAGCTCGTCGCCGGCGATGTGCGCCGCGCAGCCCAGGCCGATGGCCAGTGCCAGCAGCGGCACGTGCCAGTGTCCCAGGGGGATCAGGGTGAGATCCCAGCGCGCGTAGCACGTGATGACCGCGCCGCCGATGCCCAGCAGGTCGCCGTGGTGGCCGCCGATGCGCAGCGCGCGGAACGCGGCCGAGTACAGCAGCGCGAGGTAGAGCCCGGCGGGGACCATATGCCAGGAAAAGGCCGTGTGGCCGGTCAGCCGCGGCCCGGAGAGCTGGAACGAGCCCGCGGCGAGTGCGCCCGCCGTGAACACGGCGATGCCGGCCAGGCTGTGCGTGCCGTGCCGGTGGCCGCCGGAGATCCGCGCCACGATCCAGGCGAACGCCTCGGTCAGGAAGCCGAACGACCGGGCGATCGTGCTGTCCGGATGGTCGATGTCAGGCAGCACTCCGGCCCCGGCGGCAATCACCACCCCGGCGGCCAGGTGCGAGCCGGTCACGTGCAGCGACGGTCCTAGCGCCGCGAACACGAGCGCTCCGCTCAGCGCGTGATCCCTGCCCAGCATTCGGAACCCTCCGCAAATACCATGACGGACTACGGACGATAAGCCTGGCACATGGCCAGCCCGCTCTGGCGGAGGCACGCGGGCGGCCGGGCAGGCGCCACGGTCCGTCAGGAATGACCGACCTTGAGTTTCCCCGCCGTGAGGAGATGTTGGCAGCCATCACACGAAACGGCCTCGAACGTCCCGATTCCCTCAGTAAGGTAACCCCGGAAAGTGCCTGATTACTTGAATGAGGAGACCAAACCACATGGCCCCCACGCTGCAGGAGATGCTGCTGAGCAGCCGCGAGACGTTCTACCAGGTAGTCGCCGACGTCCAGGCGCTGGTCGACCAGCAGCTCGCCAGCAAGTCAGGGATCTCCGCGACCGGGATCAAGGTTGCCTACAAGGCAGTGACCGCGTTCGCGCCCGGTTACTACCAGGAGACGATCGCGGCGATGCTGCCGGACATGGCGGACCAGCTCCAGCCGTTCTGGGCGGACTTCAACGCGTCCGGCGGAGCGGACTTCGGCGACTACCTGACCAAGCGGCCCGAGGAGGTGACCGAGGCCCTGCTCTCGGTGACCGACAAGATGGCGGAAGCCTCCGCGCGTCCGGCGATCGTCAAGGCGTACAAGACGGTGCGCGGCGGGGCGGGCAAGCACATCGAGGCCGCGCTGCCGGACCTCGGCGCCCTCGTGCAGAAGTACGCCTGACCTCGGCCCGGCCTCGGGGTTTCGCAGCTCGGCTGGCACCGCCCGCGGAAGCCGGACCGCGAGGAGCCGGCGGCTTCCGCGGGCGGTATGAAATACGTCACCTTCAGATATTCCGGTTATCTCATCAACCTTTACGTCATGTAAAACGTCTTCTGCCGGGTCACAGGGGGGATACCCGCGACCCTGTCGTAAGCGCGCATGCGCGGCAAGGATTGCGTGGGCTTGGGGGGATCAGCACGATGGCTTCGGCGGCGCCGGGTGTCCCGAACGCGGGGCGGTTCTTCGGAAATGACCTGACGACTCCCGACCTGTTCGGGGATGCCGTGATAGGCCGCAGCATGCGCACGCTTGCGCCGCCTCCGCCTCCCGCGCCGGCCGGGGCGCCGCCCAGGCAGTCATCCGGCAGGCGGCGCAAGCAGCTAGGCAGCGACCGGCGCACCCGGGCGATGCCGATGGTTCCCAAGCCCGTCAGCGACAGCCGGATCGCGCTAGGCCGGCTCGCCATCATCGTCACGGTGAGCGCGTGGCTGGCCTACGTGGTCAACTGGTTCTTCGCCGACTTCTTCCACCCGGGGGACGAGAGCGCGGTCGCCAGGGCCGAGGAGATCCTTTACCTGCTGATCGTCACGCTGCTGACGGTTTCCGCGCTGGCGTACCTGCTGAGCCGCCTCGGGTTCATGTACCGGACGCGCACGCACCACCGGGCCACGCGCGCCAGCCTGGATCAGTATTACGACGCGCGCCGGCCGACGCTGACCACGATCATCCCCTCCTACCAGGAGGAGGAGCGGGTGATCCGCACCACGCTGCTGTCGGCCGCGTTGCAGGAGTACCCGGACAAGCGCGTGGTGCTGCTGATCGACGATCCGTATGTGCCCAAGACGCGCAAGGCCCGCGAGCAGCTTGAGGCCGCGCGGGCGCTCCCCGGGAAGGTCGAGCGGCTGCTGGCCGAGCCGGCCCGCCGGTTCACGGGCGGGATGCAGTCGTTCGAGATAGCCATGCAGCGTGGCGAGCAGCCCGGTCCCAACTCGATGGTCGCCCTCGCCAGCGTCTACGGCGAGGCGGTCGCCTGGCTGGAGGGCCTCGCGGCCGAGCAGGAGATCATCGACCACACGGACAGCTTCTTCGTCAACGAGATCGTGCTCCGGCTGGCCGAGTCGTTCCGCGAGATCAAGGAGGCGCTGCTCGAATCCCTCGCCGAGGGCGTCGTGCTCCACCCGCAACTGATCCACCGGCTGTACCGCCGGCTCGTGTGGACGTTCAGCGTCCGGGTCTCCAGCTTCGAGCGCAAGCGCTACGTGTCGCTGTCGCACGAGCCCAACAAGGCCATGAACCTCAACAGCTACATAGGGCTGATGGGGGGCTATTACCGCGAGATGCCGACCGTGGGCGGCACGGCGCTCGTGCCCGCCCGGCCGGGTACCGGCCTGCACATCCCGAACCCGGACTACGTGGTGACGCTGGACGCCGACAGCGTGCTGCTACCGGAGTACTGCCTGCGGCTCGTGCACCTGCTGGAGCAGCACGAGTACCAGGACATGGCCATCGCACAGACGCCGTACAGCGCGTTCCCCGGCTCCGCCACCCGCCTGGAGCGGATCGCCGGCGCTACCACGGACCTGCAGCACATCGTGCACCAGGGCCTGACCTACTACGACGCGACGTTCTGGGTGGGCGCGAACGCGGTCATCCGCAAGAAGGCGCTCGACCAGATCGCCGAATCGTCCTACATCGGCGACTGGGAGATCAAGCAGTACATCAAGGACCGCACGGTCATCGAGGACACCGAGTCCACGATCGACATGGGGCTGCACGGCTGGCGGCTGTACAACTACCCCGAGCGGCTCAGCTACAGCGCCACCCCGCCGGACTTCGGTTCGCTGTGCATCCAGCGGCGCCGCTGGGCCAACGGCGGCCTGCTGATCCTGCCCAAGCTGCACCGGGTGTCGCGGATGCGCAAGCAGAAGGGCAACCGGGTCCGGTTCAGCGAGCTGTTCCTGCGCTGGAACTACATGGCCTCCATCTGCTGGAGCTCGGTCAGCCTGCTGATCCTGCTCGCCTTCCCGTTCAGCGCCGCGCTGATCAGCCCGCTGCTCGGCCTGGTGGCGCTGCCCTACTTCCTGGCCATGGCGAGCGACCTGCGCTACTGCGGCTACAAGCGGCTGGACGTGCTGCGCATCTACGGCTTCAACCTGGTTCTGCTCGGGGTCAACCTGGCCGGCACGCTGTCCTCTATCGTGCAGGGCATCACGGCATCCAAGGCGCCGTTCGCGCGCACGCCCAAGGTCAAGGACCGCACCGTCGTGCCGCCGTTCCTGCTGATGGCGCCCTACCTGCTGATCGCGCTGGCCGGTTACACGCTGTACCGCGCGTACGTGCACCATCTCACGGAGAACACGTTCTACGCCGCGCTGAACGTCGCCCTGGCCTGCTACGCGGTCAAGGCGTTCATCGGCCTGCGCAACACGCTCGTGGACCTGTGGGTCCACGGCACCTCGCTGCTGTACAAGTCGCCGGGGAAGCGCCGCCGCCTGTCGGCTGTCTGGAGGCGCCCGGCGGAAGAGCCCAAGCCGGCCGACTGGCGGACGGTGCTCCAGGCGGACTTCGCCGAACCCCAGTACCAGCCGACGCAGGCCAGGCCGGCGTACATGCCGTCCGTGCGGACTTCGCCGGCGCCCCCGGCCGCCCCGCTGCCGGAGGGGCCGCCGCCGCGCCGGCTGTCCGTGGTCCGGGTGCTCGCCGCCCTCGTCATCCTGGCAGGCTGCTCTTACGGCGGATACCTGGGCGTCAAGACACGGCTGCTCGCCCCCGCCGCGGTTGTGCGCCAGACATGGTTCGCGCCCTACGTCGATGTCACGCTCACGCCCACGTACCAGTTCCAGAGCTCTTCTGACGACCCGGCGCGGCAGAGCGTCCTCGGGTTCGTGGTCGCCGCTCCGAAGGCGAAGTGCATCCCGAGCTGGGGCGCCGCCTACACGCTGGCCGCGGCCAACCAGGCGCTCGCGATCAGCTCCCGCATCGCCCAGCTACAGCAGGAGGGGGAGCAGGCCATCGTGTCGTTCGGCGGCAGGGATCACACCAGCCTGGACGTCGCCTGCCCGACCGCCGCGGCGCTTACCTCCGCCTACCAGTCCGTGGTCGGCGCCTACCACCTCACCACGATCGACTTGGACATCGAAGGGTCCGCGCTGGACAACTTCGCCGCCGAGGAACGCCGCGCGCAGGCGATCGCCGGCCTAGAGCGGGCCGATCCCACGCTCAGCGTGTGGCTGACCCTTCCGGTCGAGCCGTCGGGGCTGCAAGACGACGCCCTGTCGGTGATCAGGTCCATGCTCCAGAACCACGTCACCCTCGCCGGCGTCAACGTCATGACGATGGACTTCAGCTCGGCTCCCGGCCCGGGGAGCAGCATGGCACAGTCGGCGGAGGACGCGCTGAACGCCGCGTACGGGCAGCTCGCGAGCCTGTACCCGCAATACGGCATCCACCTGCGCCCGCAGCAGATCTGGCAGCGGCTCGGCGCGACGGTGATGATCGGCCAGAACGACATGCGGGGCCAGAACTTCACCGTGGCCGACGCGCGTACCCTGGTCGGCTTCGCCGCCGCGAACCACCTCGGCCGGGTCTCCATGTGGTCCATCAACAGGGACAGCCAGTGCGGCTCGTCCTTCCCGGAGACCGGGCTGCTGTCTGACACGTGCAGCGGCACGGCGCAGTCCGCTCTGGAGTTCTCCCAGATCTTCGGCTCCCTGCAGGGCAACGCGGTGATCCTGCCCAGCTCGGGCAATGTCCAGCCCGCCGTGGCGGACACCAACCCGGCGGACGCGCCGTACCCGCAGTGGTCGGCCAGCGCCAGCTACCCGATCGGGTACAAGGTGGTGGAGGACGGCGAGATCTACCAGGCCAAGTGGTTCAACACCGGCGACGACCCGGCGGCGCAGGTGCAGTACGCGTGGCAGACGCCGTGGGAGCTGATCGGCCCGGTGCTCCCCGGGGACCACGGGCCGGTCATTCCCAGGCTGCCCGCGGGCACCTACCCGAAGTGGTCGGTCGGCACCCCCTATCAGCGCGGCGACAAGGTGCTCTACCAGGGACTGCCGTACCAGGCCAAGTGGGCCAACCAGGGAGTTTCCCCGGCTACCCAGTCAACGGACCCGTCGGGGTCGCCGTGGAAGGCGCTGTACAGCATCCCCGGCGAGCCGAGCGGCGCGCCGGCCCTCGGCGTCAGCTCGGTCACCGCGCCGTCCTCGGGAGCGAACGCGGCCGCCTCGCCCGCTCCGTAGGGCCCCGCCGGGGTGTGCCGCGCCGGTGAGCGGGACCGCGGCGCCGGTGAGCGGGACCGCGGCGCTGGCGAGCGGGACCGCGGCGCCGGCGAGCGGGACCGCGGCGCCGGTGAGCGGGACCGCGGCGGACGCGCGGCTCCCCCCGGGAGCCTTAGCATGGGAAACGTGGCGGCTTTCGCGGGCGTGGTGCTGGCCGGCGGGCGGTCCTCACGGATGGGGACGCCCAAGGCGGCCCTGGAGTGGCATGGCTCGACGCTGCTGCGCCGGACAGTGGGCATCCTGGCCAGGGCCACCGGAGGGCCGGTGGTCGTCGTGCGGGCCAAGGGGCAGGACCTGCCCGGCCTGCCGCCCGGCACCGAGGTGGTGGAAGACACCCGCGAGGGCAAGGGGCCGGTGCAGGGCATCGCCACGGGTCTGGCCGCGCTCGCCGGAAAGGCCGAAGCCGCCTTCGTCAGCTCCACCGACATGCCGTTCCTGCATCCGGCCTTCGTCCGCCGCGTGCTCCGCGCCCTCGATGCCGAACAGGCTGACGTCGCCCTGCCGGTCGCCCGCGGCTATCCGCAGCCGCTGGCCGCCGCCTACCGTACCAGCCTCGCCGGAACCGCCGAGCGCCTGGTCGGAGAGGACCGGCTGCGCCCCGCCTTCCTGTTCGGCGAGTGCGCGGTGATCCGGCTGGACGAGGCCCTGCTCAGGCAGGACGCCATGCTCGCCGCGCTCGACCCCGAACTCGATTCGGTGCTCAACGTCAACGAGCCCGCCGACTACCGGGCGGCCCGGGCCCGGCCCGCGCCGCAGGTGACCGTACAGCTCTTCGGGACCCTCGCCAGGAACGGCCGGCCGGGCGGCCCGCGGACCGTTCGCGCCGCGACGGTGCGGGCCGCGGCGGACGAGGCGGGCATCACGTTCGGCCGGCACGTCACCGCGGCGCTGAACGGCGACCAGATCACCCGGGACGGCACGACCCCGCTGGCGGCGGGGGACACCGTCTTCTTCCTGTCCGCCGACGCCGGCGGCTGAGGTGGCTGAGGCGGCTGAGGTGAGCAGGACCGTGCCGCCCTATCCTGAGGGCATGGACCAGCCGGCGGGCGGATACTTCGGCCAGGCGCTCGTCGTCGACGTGACGGATGTCACGTCGACGACCCTGCCGCTCCCCGGACATGTCCTGCGCTCCTACATCGGCGGCGCCGGGCTCGGTGCCTGGCTTCTGTACCGCCTCGGTCCGGCGGGCGCCGACCCGCTCGGCCCCGGCTCGCCGCTCGCGTTCGTCTTCTCCCCGCTGGTCGGCACTTCGCTGACCACGAGCGCCAAGTTCGCGGTGGTGGCCAAGTCCCCGCTGACCGGGCTGCTGACCGATGCGCTCGCCTCCAGCCAGTTCGCGATCGCCGGGAAGCTGACCGGCCACGACGCGATCGTCGTGCGGGGCATGGCGAAGGAACCGTCCGTTCTGCTTATCGATGGCGACGGCGCCCGGCTGCGGGCCGCGGCCGGCCTGGCGGGCCGCACCGCGGCGGAGACCGACAGGCGGCTGCGAGACGAACTCGGCAGAGGCTGGCGGATCGCGGCGATCGGGCCGGCCGGCGAGAACGGCGTGCGGTACGCCACGATCTCGCACGACGGGCGGCACGCCGGGCGCGGCGGGCTCGGCGCGGTCATGGGCGCCAAGAACCTGAAGGCGATCGCGGTCCGCGCGGCGGCCAGGGTCGCGACGGCGGACCCGGGCAAGGTGCTGGCGGCGGCCCGGGATCTGCGGGAACGGTCGTTCGGCCCGGCGACCGCGAAGTACCGTCAGCTCGGCACGCTGGCGAACCTGCTCGCGTTCAACGCGATCGCCGCGCTGCCGACACGGAACTTCCAGGCCGCGACGTTCGAGGGCGCCGGACGCCTGGGCGCGGACCCGGCGGCGCCGGCCGACATCGAGGGCATGCGCCGGGTCGCCCGCAGCAGCTGCGCTTCCTGCACGATCGGCTGCGAGCACATATACCGCTCGCGCGGCGGCAAGCAGGCCCGCGTGGAGTATGAGAACGTCTTCGCGCTCGGCCCGATGTGCGGGGTAAGCGACCCCGACGCGGTGCTCGCGGCGAGTGCCCGCTGCGACGAGCTGGGCATCGACACGATCTCGGCGGGCGGCACGATCGCATGGGCGATGGAGTGCGCGCAGCGCGGCCTGATCGACGCGCCATGGCTCCGGTTCGGCGACTCCGCCGCGCTGCTGCGCGTCCTGGACGAGATCGGTGGCCGCCGCACGCCGCTCGGTTCCCTGCTGGCCGAGGGCTCAAGACGAGCGTCCCGAACGGTCGGGGCTGACTCCGCGTCGTTCGCCCCGCACGTCAAGGGCCTGGAGATGCCGGGGTACGAGCCGCGCACGCTGCATTCCATGGCGCTGGGACTGGCGGTGAACGCCAGGGGGGCCGACCACAACCGTTCGGGCGCGTACGAGGCGGACCTGTCCGGCGACCTGGACCGGATTTCCGGCGGCGAGGAACACGTCGCGGCCGCCATCGAGACCGAGGACCGGGCGGCGATAATGGACTCGCTGATCTTGTGCAAGTTCCTGCGCGGCGTGTTCACCTCGCCTTTCGATGAGTGGGCGGGCTTGCTGGCGGCGGTCACCGGCTGGGATGTGACGGGGGAGGAACTGCGCGCGACCGCCCGCCGGATCGTCATGGCCAAGCGGGTCTACAACATCCGCGAGGGCTGGCGTGCGGAGGACGACTGGCTGCCGGACCGGCTGCTGAACGAGCCGCTGCTCCTCCCGTCCGGCCGGGTGGCGACCCTCACCGCGGACCGGCTGCGGGCGATGGTCGGCACTTACTACAAAATGCGCGGCCTCGATCCGAAGGGACACCCAGATCCGGCCATCGTCGCTGCTCTCGGGTTGGCCTAACGTCGTGAGCAGGCGGATACTGCGGGTATGGCCACTACTGCCCCGGAGAGCACGGGGACGGTAACGCTCACGATCGACGGACGTGAGGTCACTGCCCCGGAAGGCGCGACGATCTGGCAGGCCGCGAAGGCGGCCGGCATCGACATCCCCGTGCTGTGCCACGATGAACGTTTCGACCCCGTCGGCGTCTGCCGGATGTGCGTGGTCGACGTGGGGGCACCCGCGTTCGCCGCGTCCTGCGTGCGGGCCTGCGAGAACGGCATGCAGGTCAGGACGGATACCCCCGAGGTCGAGCGCAGCCGCGCGGCGCTGACCAAGCTGCTGATGTCCGACCAGCCGCCGCGCGAGCGCGACCCGAAGCAGACCACGACCGGCGACAACGAACTGCTCGCGCTGGCCGATAGGTACGGCGTCGCGCGCGAGAACGGCCTGCCGTGCGGGTCCGGCCGAGGCGCCGACCTGTCCAGCCCGGTCATCGCGGTCGACCACGACGCGTGCATCCTCTGCGACCGGTGCACCCGGGCATGCGACGACATTCAGGCCAACGACGTGATCGGGCGCAGCGGAAAGGGCTATGCCACGCGCATCGCGTTCGACCTCAGCGACCCCATGGGCGCCTCGTCCTGCGTATCGTGCGGGGAGTGCGTGGCGTCCTGCCCGACCGGCGCGCTGACCAACAAGCCGATCCGGAACATCCCCATCCGGCCGCGCACCGAACTCGACGCGGTGGACACCGTGTGCCCGTACTGCGGCGTGGGCTGCGCGCTGACCTACTACGTGGATCGCGAGCGCGGCGCGATCGCCTACGCGGAGGGCCGCGAGCAGCCAGGGTCGCACGGCCGGCTGTGCGTCAAGGGCCGGTACGGCTGGGACTACGCCGCATCGCCGCAGCGGCTGACCGTGCCGCTGATCCGCCGCGAGGAGTCCTACCCGAAGGGGCCGCTGTCCGCCGACGTGCGCGGCGACATGGCCGCGGGCGGTGAGGCCAATGAGCACGGCCTGGCCGACGACGGCGGCCCCGGGGAGAAGCGCAGAGGCGGCAAACGCGGCCGCAAGCCCGGCGGCCTGGTCGACTACGCCGAGGTGCTGCCGCATTTCCGCGAGGCCACCTGGGATGAGGCGCTTGACCTGGTCGCCCGGCGGCTGACCGAGATCTGCGCCGACGGCGGGCCGGGCGCGATCGCCGGGTTCGGGTCGGCCAAGTGCTCCAACGAAGAGGCGTATCTCTTCCAGAAGCTGATCAGGACCGGCTTCCACACCAACAACGTGGACCACTGCACCCGGCTGTGCCACGCCTCCAGCGTGGCCGCGCTCTTCGAGGGGATCGGCTCCGGCGCGGTGTCCACCACGTACGGCGACGTGCTCAACGCCGAGGTGGCGATCATCACCGGCAGCAACTCCACCGCTAACCACCCGGTGGCGTCCAGCTTCTTCAAGCAGGCCAGGCGCAACGGCACGACGGTCATCTACATCGACCCGCGCGCCGACAGGATGGCCGACCACGCGGACATCTACTGCCAGCTCAAGCCGGGCACCGACGTCGCCTTCTACAACGGCGTAATGCACGAGATAATCCGGCTCGGGCTCACCGACGACGACTTCATCGCCAGCCGGACCTCCAACTACGAGGCGCTGAAGCGGACCGTCGCCGACTACCCGCCGGAGCGCGCCGAGCAGATCACCGGCGTGCCCGCCGACGTGATCCGCCATGTGGCGCGGCTCTGGGGACAGGCCCGGTCCGGCGTCATCTACTGGGGGATGGGAATCTCCCAGCACACCACGGGCACTGACAACGCGCGCTGCCTGATCGCGATGTGCGCGATCACCGGGAACATCGGCAAGCCGGGCGCCGGCCTGCACCCGCTGCGCGGGCAGAACAACGTCCAGGGCGCCTCCGACATGGGCCTGATCCCGATGTTCTACCCGGACTACGCCAAGGCCGACGACCCCAGGGTCAAGGCCAGGTTCGAGCAGGCCTGGGGCACGGCCGGCCTGGATCCGGAGAAGGGCCTGACGGTCACCGAGATCATCGGCTCGGCGCTGAAGGGCGGTGTGCGCGGCATGTACATGCTGGGCGAGAACCCGTTCCTCTCCGACCCGAACATCAACAAGGTCCGCAAGGCGCTGTCCGCGCTGGAGTTCCTCGTCGTGCAGGACATCTTCCTGACCGAGACCGCCGAGTTCGCCGACGTCATCCTGCCCGCCTCCTCTTACCTGGAGAAGGAGGGCACCTACACCAACACCGACCGGCGGGTGCAGCTCGGCCGCAAGGTGCTCGACCCGCCGGGCCAGGCGCGCGTTGACTGGGAGGTCGTGCAGGACATCGCGAACAGAATCGGGCTCGACTGGCACTACGAGTCCCCGCGCCAGATCTTCGAGGAGATGGTCTCGGTCATCCCGAGCTACGCGAACCTGACGTACGACAACCTCGGCCTGACCGGCAAGCTGTACCCGAACCCGGACCCCGAGCACAGCGACGGGACCGTGGTGATGTTCACCGACAAGTTCAACACCGACGACGGGCTCGCGCACCTGGTGCCCGCCGAGTGGCTGCCGGCCAGGGAACTGCCCGACGAGCACTACCCGTTCGTGCTGAACACCGGCCGGATGCTCGAGCACTGGCACACCGGGTCGATGACCCGCCGGTCCTACGCGCTCAACACGATCGCGCCGAAGCCGCTGGTGTACATTCACCCCGACGACGCCGCCGCGCTGGGGCTCGCCGACGGCGACATGGCCCGGGTCAGCTCACGGCGCGGAACGATCGAACTCGAGGCGAGGGTCTCGCACCGCGAGGCACGCGGGAACTGCTTCATCCCCTTCCACTTCAGGGAGGCGGCGGCGAACCTGCTGACGATCGACGAGATCGACCCGTTCGGTAAGATCCCCGAGTTCAAGTTCTGCGCCGTGCGGATCGAGCCGGCCAGCGCGGGCGCGCCCGCCGATGGCTCCGTCGCCGCCGACGGCTCGGTGAGCGTCCATGGCTGAGGCTCAGGTCCGCGTCCCCGGCGCGGAGGCCCGGGCGGGCAAGTTCCCCGGCCCGAGCCTGATCCCGGCGCTGAACGCCATACAGGAGCGGGTCGGCTGGCTGCCGCGCGAGGAACTGGTGGCGCTGTCCCGCGATGTGCACCGGCCGCTGTATGAGATCGAGGGGCTGATCTCGTTCTATCCGCACTTCCGTACCGACCCGCCGCAGAAGGTCCAGCTCCGCGCCTGCCACGACCTGTCCTGCTGGCTGCGCGGGGCCGACGAGCGGATCGCGGCGCTGCGCGAGCAGTACGGCGCGGATGCCGAGGTGGAGCTGGTGGAGGGCTCCTGCCTGGGCAGGTGCGACATCGCGCCCGCCTGCACGGTCAACGAGGCTCCGGTCCCGCTGGACGACGCCGACTCCGCCGTTGCCCACGCGCGGGAAGCCGAGCCGCACGCCGCGGGCGGCCACCCGAACGGGCGGCACGCCCGGCCAGCCCCGGCAGTCGCGGGCGTCACATACCCCAACGACCCGTATCCCGCCGCCGAGGACAGGTACGGCGTGCTCCGCGCCGTGCTCGCGGGCCGCATGCGGACCGCGGACATCATCGCCGCGCTCAAGGACGCCGGGCTGCGCGGCATGGGCGGCGCGGGTTTTCCCGTCGGCCGCAAATGGGAGCTGGTCGCGGCGCAGCAGGCCACCCCGAAGTACGTGATCTGCAACGCCGACGAGTCCGAGCCCGGCACGTTCAAGGACCGGGAGATCCTCGCCACCCAGCCGTACCTGGTGCTCGAGGGCCTGCTGCTCGGCATGCTCGCGGTCGGCGCCGAGGAAGGGTGGGTGTTCATCCGCCACGAGTACGGCCCGGAGGAGCAGGTGATCCGCCGGGAGATCGAGTGGCTGCGCGAGGCCGGACTCGCCGGCCCGGACGCCGGCGGCACCGGCAGGCGCCTGTCCGTGGAGGTGTTCACCTCTCCGGGCGGCTACATCCTCGGCGAGGAGTCGGCGCTGATCGAGTGCATGGAGGGGCACCGCGGCGAGCCGCGCAACAAGCCGCCGTTCCCCGGCAGCTACGGCCTGTACGGCAAGCCCACGCTGATGAACTCGGTCGAGACGCTCGCGCACGTCCCGGTCATCGCGGCCCGCGGTGCCCCCTGGTGGAAAGCCCAGGGGCGCGGGGACCACGCCGGGCTGAAGTTCTTCGCCGTCTCCGGGCACGTCGAGCATCCCGGTGTGTACTGTGTGCCGATGGGCACCACGGTCCGCGAGCTGCTGGAGCTGGCCGGCGGGGTATCCGGGGGCAGGCCGCTTGGCGCCATCCAGCCGGGCGGCGCGTCCTCCAACTTCATCGGCCCCGGCCAGCTCGACGTGGAGCTGGACTTCGGCACCCTGCAGGCGGCGGGCTCCATGCTCGGCTCCGGCGCGCTGGTCGTGATGGCCGAAGGCACCGACCTGCTCGCCGCCGCCGTCAACGTGCTGCGGTTCTTCCGCGACGAGTCGTGCGGCAAGTGCGTGCCGTGCCGGGTCGGCTCCACCAAGGCGCACCAGATCCTTACCAGCCGCGGACCCGACGAGCAGATCCCCGAGCTCGCGGAGGTCATGCGCCGGACGTCGATCTGCGGCCTCGGGCAGGTCGCTCTCGGGCCCGTGATGAGCGTGCTCCGGCTGAAGGGGGGAAATCACGAAGCCTGAACCGGCCGGCCGGGAGTTCTTCACCACCCGGACGGTCGCGGAGGCCCTGGCCGGGTTCCGCCCGCGGCGCCGCACACCCGTGGAGACGATCCCGCTCGGTGAGGCGCTGCGGCGCGTGCCTGCCGAGGCTGTCACCTCTCCGCACCCGCTGCCCGGGTTCGCCCGCTCCACCGTCGACGGCTACGCGGTGCGCGCCGCCGACACCTACGGGGTCTCGGAGGGCCTGCCCGGCTATCTCACCGTGACCGGTGCCGTCCTGATGGGCACCGAGCCGGACATCACCATGGCCCCGGGCACCGCGGTGGCCATGCCCACCGGGGGCGCGCTGCCGCCGGGCGCGGACGCGGTCGTGATGATCGAGTACACCGCCGAGGTGATGCCGGGAACCATCGAGGTGGTCCGCCCGGTCGCGCCCGGCGAGGGCGTGGTCCGCGCCGACGAGGACGCGCGGGCGGGTCAGCAGATCATTCCCAGCGGACGGCCGCTCCGCCCCCAGGACCTGGGCATGCTCGCGGCGGCGGGTGTGACGAGCGTGTCCGTGTACGCCAGGCCGGTGGTAACGATCTTCGCCACCGGCGACGAGGTGGTCCCGCCCGGCACCGGAAGGCTGCGGCCGGGCCAGGTGCGGGACGCGACGAGCGCGGCGCTGGCCGCGCTCGTCGCGGACGCCGGCGGCGTCCCTGTCCTCGGCGGCATCATCCCCGACGACCCGGCCGCGCTGGAGAAGGCGCTGCGCGCGGCGTTGCCGAAGAGCGACATGCTCGTTATCTCGGCGGGCTCCTCGGTCGGCGCGCGGGACGAGACCGCCGGGGTGGTGGCCCGGCTCGGCGAGCCGGGAATCTGGTGTCACGGCCTGGCGATCAAGCCCGGCAAGCCCACGCTGCTCGCCGAGTGCGCCAGCGTTCCCGGCGAGCCGGGCGTCCCCGTCATCGGCCTGCCCGGCAACCCCCGCTCCGCGCTGGTGGTCTTCCGGCTGACCGGGGTCCCGCTGGTCCGCCTGGTCGGCGGCTGCACGGCCCTGCCGCCTGAACCGTCCACGCGGGCGAGGCTGGCGAGGGACCTGGCGTCCGCCACCGGGCGGCTCGACGTCGTTCAGGTGAAGGTCGGCGACGGGGTGGCAACCCCCGTGTTCGGCCCGTCGGCCCTGCTGTCCGTGCTCACCGACGCGGACGGCTACATTGTCATACCTGAGGAGGCGACAGGGCTGGACGCGGGTAGTGAGGTAGACGTGATCCTGTATGCCTGACAGCCCGTTCATCCGTGACGTGCCGGCCGCGCAGGCGCTGGATGCCTGGCGCGCGGTCCGGGAGGCGGCGGGCTGCCCGGAGCGGCTCCCCGCCGTCACCGTCCCGGTAGCCGAAGCGGCCGGGATGGTCACCGCTGCCCCCGTGTGGGCGGTCCGCTCCTCGCCGCCGTTTGACGCCGCCGGGATGGACGGCATCGCGATCCGCTCCGCGGACAGCCTCGGCGCGAGCGAGACGACCCCCGTCTACCTGCCGCCGGAGGACTACGACGTGGTCGACACCGGCGACCC
Organism: Trebonia sp.; assembly: GCA_035294225.1. Lineage (GTDB taxonomy): Bacteria > Actinomycetota > Actinomycetes > Streptosporangiales > Streptosporangiaceae > Trebonia. The sequence goes on along the minus strand of DATGLH010000085.1, from coordinate 40,257 downwards.
GATGCCCGCCGGCCGGGACGCGGTGGTGATGCGCGAGCACGTGCACTACGACGCGGACGGCCGCGCCGAACTGCGCGCCGCCGTGGCCCCGTACCAGCACGTCCGCTCGATCGGCGAGGACGTCAGCGCGGGTGAACTGCTGCTGCCGGAGGGGCACCGGCTGCGTCCCGCCGACCTGGCAGCGGCGGCGGCGGCCGGACAGACGCACCTGTCCGTTCGGAAAAAGGCTCTTGTCCTTATCCTTCCCACCGGGGACGAGGTGCGGCCGATCGGCACGGCACTCGGTCCGGGCGAGATCCCGGACACGAACTCGCTGATGCTGGCCGAGCAGGCGCGGGAGACCGGGTGCGAGGCGCGCGTGCTACCCATCGAGCCGGACGACCCGGAGCGCATCGCCGCGGCCGTGCGGGCGGCGGCGGCCGAATGCGACCTGCTGATCGTCGTCGCCGGGTCGAGTGCCGGGCGGGACGACTACACCGCGCGGGTCGTCTCGTCCGAGGGTGCGCTGGCGGTGCACGGGGTCGCCGTCCGGCCCGGGCACCCGGTGGTGCTCGGTGTCGTGGGCCGCACGCCCGTGCTCGGCGCGCCCGGCTATCCGGTGTCCGCGGCGCTGACCTTCGACATCTTCGCGGCGCCGCTGCTCGCCGAGCTATCCGGGGCACCGCCGCGCCGCCGGCCGCGCGTCACGGCGAAGCTGGCCCGCAAGCTGGCGTCCCCGCTCGGCATGGACGACTGGGTGCGGGTGCGGCTGGGAACCGTCGGCGGCACCCTGGTGGCGACCCCGCTGCCGCGGGGAGCCGGCGTGCTGACCTCGCTGGTCCGTGCCGACGGGCTGCTGGTGGTGCCCGCCGGGGTGGAAGGACACCACGCGGGCTCAGACGTGCCCGTGGAACTCCTGCGCGGCATGGACGAGATCGCGCGGACCATCGTCGCGATCGGCTCGCACGACCTGGTGCTCGACCTGGCGGCGTCCGCGCTGCGCGCGGACGACCCGCTGGCCACCCTGGTGTCGTCCAATGTCGGCTCGCTCGGCGGGCTGGTGGCGCTGCGCGACGGGCTGTGCCACATCGCCGGATCGCACCTGCTCGACGTGGCCTCCGGGTCATACACGCTGCCGTACGTGGACCGCGTGTTCGGCTCTTCGGCATCCGAGGTCGCGGTCGTGCGGCTGGTGCACCGGGAGCAAGGGCTGATGGTGGCGCCGGGCAACCCACTGGGACTCGGCGGGATCGAGGACTTGGCGCGGCCCGGCGTACGCTACGTGAACCGGCAGCGCGGCGCCGGCACCCGGGTATTGCTTGATCACGTTCTGGGGCAGCTCGGCATCGCCCCGGACGCGATCACGGGGTACGCGCGCGAGGAACCGACGCACCTGGCGGTGGCCGCGGCGATCGCCTCCGGCCGGGGGGACGCCGGACTCGGGATCACGGCGGCGGCCCGCGCGTTCGGCCTGGACTTCGTGCCGGTCACCTGGGAGCCGTACGACCTGGTGGTCGCGCCGGGCGCGCTGGACAGCCCGCTGCTCGAACCACTGTGGGCCCTGCTCCGCTCCGATCGGTTCCAGGCGGCGGTGACCGACCTGGGCGGCTACTCGGCCAAGGAGATGGGCCGCAGGATCCGCTAGTACACCACGTAGCCGACGGGGATCTTCCCGGCGTCCTGGCGGATCACCGAGATCACCCCGGTCTTGGCCGGGTCGGGGAACGGGACGATGCGGAGCCCCTTCGTCCCGTCCACCGGGATGTCGCTCTCCACGTGCCATGCCGTGTCGAAGATGGCCACCCGGAGCCTGGCCGGCGGCTGCCCCTGGACTCCGTTGTCGCAGCCGAACGCGATGTGGTGCGCGGTGCCCGGCGGCACGCTGATCACCGTCAGCGCGTTCCTGCCCAGGTTCAGCTGTCCTGACTGCAATTCCGCCTCCGTGGTGACGGTCGCGTCCGTGGTGAAGAAGTTCGCCTGGAGCAGCGACTGGTCGAGCACGCGGCCGAGCGCGCTGGAAGTCCACTGGGTGCCGTCCATCTCGACGGGGACCGCCCCGCAGCTGGCGGGCCCGCAGATGTGCTCGCCCAGCCCGTAGTGCGCGCTCCACAGCCGGACGGACGGGCGGCTGATCCCCGCCTGCCGGAGCACCGGCAGGATGCTGCCCGCCATCGTCGACGCGCTCGCGTAGACGCATGGCCGCTGGATTCCCCGTTGTCTTTGCCGCGCGTACCAGGCCGGCACGTCCGAAGGGGCGGCCGCGCCGGGCTCGACGTCCAGCGCGTCCGCGTTGTCGCTGGCGAACAGCGCGATGCTCAGGTGCTGCGCACCGGGGAACGTGCGGACGATGTAGGCGTAGTTCGGCTGGTTGCCGACAGAGCCGTCGACATACGCGGCATAGGCCTGGGCACCGGGCGGAAACTGGTCATTCAGCGCGGTGTCGTACATCGTTATCCCGGCCACCCCAGAAAGGTAACCCCGATGGACCGTGCGCAGCGCCGGTTTCCCGGTATGCGACGGTTCGCGGCCTTGTGCGCCGCATCCCGCGCGGCGGGCGTCCGCGGCGGCTGCCCCCCCGTCCGGCCGGACCGGCGGGGAACCGGGGAGCCCGGCGCGGCTCAATGCCCGTTCTGGGCTAATCGCCGGAATCCCGGCAGGAGAGCCTGGCGCCGCCGTTCATGATCCCGAAGGGTTTTATGCCTATTCCGGGTTTTCCATACATCATGAAGGATTTTCGGTTCGCGCGGCTGGCCGCGGCCGGAAGTCAGCCGCCGAGGCGGTGCGGCAGTGGCGCAAGCGGCTTGCGTGGCGCCAGGGAACCATGATCGATACAGGCAAACGGGGAATGCCGGATTCCGCGCCCCGCGCGATACCCGGGGACATACAACGCGACACCCGGGGACATATAAGGGGACATATAAGGGGACATATAACCGGCCACGGCGGCCGACGGCCCGCTTGACCTGCCAGCCCAGTCCGTGCAGCAGCTCGCCGGCCACCAGGGACGGGGCGCCCCAGGGCGCGTCGCGCAAACCCGACAGCCGCCGCCACGCGCTCATGTCCGACGGGTCGAACGTGTATTTCGGGAATACGCGGTACGAGACGCCGGGGACGGACCGGCTCGGGGGGCCTGCGTCACCGCAGCGTATCCAGCGTTCAATGCCCCCGTAGAGATCGACCTTTGCTTTCACCGTGGCGCCAGCAGAGCCCCACAGGCGGGGGTTGAAGTCGACGAAGCGGAATTGGCCGTCCTCGCCGAGCACGAAGTCAAACGACGCCGGGCCGGTCCATTCCAGGTTCTTGCACACGGTCTCCGCGGCCTGCAGCAGGGTAGAAAAATGTGGCTCCCCGGCGGATCTCAGCTCGTATGCATAGCCGGTCAGCGATGGCCACATGACCGTTTTCTCGCCTGCGTAGAAATGCACCGCCTTACCGTGCACGAACAGGCCGCCGGCCAGGTAGGTCGGCCCGGCGTAATAGCGCTGCGCGGTGACGGAAGCAGGCCTGCCGGAGAATTTGTCGAATGCCCGGATGACCTCATCGGCCGTGCGGCACAGCGCAACGCCGGTGCTGCCGACGGACTGGCCCGACTTGACCATGAGGGGCAGGCCGGCCGCTATCGCCGCGTCGCAGTCGTCATGGCTGGCCAGGGGCGTTGAGGTTGGAATCGCCACCCCCCAGCCGGCCGCCTCCGCCAGCAGCAGCGTGCGGTCGAGGAGCAGCGGCCTGATGGGCGGCGCCACGTTGGGAAGGGACCGTTCCTGGATGTGGCCTGGCTGATTCCACATCCAGTACAGGGCTTGTTCGCTGCACGGGATGATGCAGGCCGGGCCGATCCTTTCCACCATGGCCGTAAATGAGTCGGACCGCTGGTCCCCGAACGGCTCTTCCAGGTACGACCGGTAGGGGTACACGGCGCGCAGATAAGACGGCGGCCACCGGGGGGGCGCCGTGAACGCATGCACCCGTATCCCGCGGCTGGCCAGCTTATGCGCTAGGTAATCAGTTGAGAACCAGCGCGTGTCGACCAGGATGACATCGGGATCGCCGCTCCCGGCGCGTCTGAAGATCACCGCCGTCTCCTCCGCTCCTATGGCTTAAGGGCTTGTGGCTTAAGGGCTTGGCCCTTCGGACCCGTGCCCTGCTTGCGGCCGGCGATTTGCGGGAACACGCCTACATCCCGCGGAAACATATCACGGCGCGTGGGGAAAGGCGGCAGATCGCGCAGATCGTGACCATACCGGGAGACGGCGATGCGGCAGCCGCCATTCCCGCCCCGGCCGCCCCCAGACCGCCCCGGCCGCCCCCAGACCGCCCCGGCGGCTCTCGGCCGCCCCGGGAAGGCGCCTGCCGGGTGGTCAGCCGCCGGCCGGGGTGCCGCAGTTCGCGCAGAACCTAGCCACCGCGGGCAGTTCGGTCCCGCACTGGGTGCAGTGCCTGACGGCCGGCGCGAGCGGCTGACCGCATCCCATGCAGAACTTGGCCCCGGCCGGGTTCCCCGTCGAGCACGACGCGCACACCGGCCCGGCCGCCGGAGCCGCCGCGCCGGACGCCGCCGCGCCGGGCGCGGGCGGGGCCGGCGGCGGCGCGGGCGGGCGCTGCTGCATCGCGCCGAACGCGCCGCCGATCCCCAGGCCCGCGGCGAGGAAAGCGCCCTCGGTCGCGCCGCCGCCCTGCGCCATGCCCTGGCCGGCGCCGAGTGCCATCTCGCCGGCCGCGTACTGCTGGAACCCGCCGGCGAGCTGCGAGTAGGAGGTGTCCTTGGCCAGCTGCTTGAGCTGCGCGGCGTCCTCGGGCGGCAGGTTGATGTCGAAGTTGCCCATCCGGGTCAGCGCGATCCCGTAGGCCTCGAGCTGGCCGTTGGCCGAGGTGATCGCGGCCTGCTCGATCTCCGGCGAGTGCACGGACAGGCCGAGGATCGGCCATCCGTTGGCGACGATCTGCGTGGTGACGTTCGTGCGCAGCACCTTGAGCAGCTGGTCGCTCACCCAGCCGGCGATCCGCTCGTTGTCGGTCACGTCGACCGTGGCGGTCAGGTTCGTGATCAGCCGCGCCGGGTCGATCACGCGCAGCGCGTAGTCCCCGAACACGCGCAGCGTCACGATCAGCCCGCTGCGCGGGTCCTGCACATCGTCGATGCGCCCCCCGAACCGGAACCCGGTGTACTCGCGGGTGCCGACGAAGTACAGCTCGGCCCGGTAGGCGTTGCCGCCGGTCGCGAAGTCGATCAGCGCGCCCAGGCCCGGCAGCTCGTCGGCGTTGATCTCGTGCCGGCCCGGTCCCATCGTCTGCACGACCTGGCCGGTATTGACGAACATCGCTACTTCATCGGCGTTGACGATCGCGTGCGTGAAACGACGGATCGTGACATCGGGCCACTTGAAGACAATCTGGCCCTTGCGATCGTCTGGTACCGCGATGAATTCCCGCGAGAACAGTGCCATACACGCCAGCGTACAGGGTGAAACATCCCCTGACATGTCCGGCGATAACAGTGCTTTACTGCTATGTTCCCAGGCGTGGAAGCTATCCAGTGCGGGTGGTGTCACGCGCAGAACCAGCCGGGGACCACCAGTTGCATGACATGCGGCGCGCCGCTCGACGTCCGGGATAAAGTCAGCGATTCCGGGTGGCGCGAGGCGCCCCGGCTGCGCGACATGACCGAGTTCCGCTTTTCGGCGAGCACGTGCCAGGTTGAGGGGGAGCTTGTCCCCGTCGCGGAGATCAGCCTCTCCCCGCAGGACGCCGTCTACTTCGAGCACCACGTGCTGCTGTGGAAGGACGAGACGGTCCCGCTCTCCTCGCTGAAGACGGCGGGCGGGATGAAGCGGACGCTCGGCGGGATGCCGCACATCGTGACGGTGGCGAACGGGCCGGGCCGGGTGGCGTTCTCCCGCGACGCGCCCGGCGAGCTGGTGGTCCTGCCGTTGCACCCGGGCATGGAACTGGATGTCCGCGAGCACGCCTTCCTGCTCGCCTCGCACAGCATTCAGTACTCGTTCGTCCGGATCAAGGGGCTGGCCAACGTCCTGCACGGCGGCAGCGGCATGTTCATGGACCGGTTCGTCACCGCCCAGTACCCCGGGCTGCTGCTGCTGCACGGCAACGGGAACGTGCTCGAGCGCACCCTGCGGCCGGGCGAGAAGATCCTGGTGGAGCCCGGCGGGTTCCTCTACAAGGACTCCACGGTCGGCATGCAGGCCGTGCAGATGCCGCTGAAGACCGGGTTCATGCGCCATGGCATGTACCTGGCCGAGATGACCGGTCCCGGCCGGGTCGGCATCCAGTCGATGTACGTCCACCACCACGCCTCGGAATAGCCGGCGATGAACCAGTACATCTGCCGATACTGCCGGCAGCCAAGCGACCCGAGCTCGCCGGCCTGCCCGCTGTGCGGCGCGCCGGCCGACATCACCTCGGTGGTCAGCGAGTCCGGGTGGGTCGAGCAGCCGCCGATCAGGGACATGGCCCGGCTCCAGTTCGGCCAGTCGCACTGCCAGATCGCCGGCACCATGGTCCCGGTCGCCGAGTTCAGCATCGCCCCCGGCGACATGGTCTACTTCTCGCACCACGTGCTGCTGTGGACCGACCCGGCCACCCGGCTGGCCAGCATGTCGATGCGCGGCGGCTGGAAGCGCATGATGGCGGGCCTGCCGCTGATCATGGTCGAAGCCCACGGTCCCGGGCGGATCGCGCTGTCGGACAACCACGCGGGCGAGGTCATCGCGCTGCCGATGCAGCACGGACAGCAGATATGGGTCCGCGAGCACCGGTTCCTGTGCGCGACCGGGAACATCCGCTACGACTGGGACGCCACGCACGTCTGGTACGTGACGGGCACCGGGGACGACAAGGAGACGCACTACCCGATGGGCCAGTACGGCGACATCTTCACCGCCGCCGACCGGCCGGGCCTGCTCCTGCTGCACGCCCCCGGCAACACGTTCATCCGCGACCTGGGGCCGGGCGATTCGCTGCTCGTGCAGCCGAGTTCGCTGCTCTACCGGGACATCACCGTAAGGGTGCACCTGCACCTGGAGTACCCGCGGAACATGGGCTTCCCCTTCTGGCACCCGCGCTGGAGCTACCGGAACATCTGGGTCAGGCTGCGCGGCCCCGGCCGGGTTGCCGTGCAATCGGTGTACCAGCCGCCCGAGGAAACCGAGATCATCCAGAACTCCTCCTACGCCACGCACCAGCGCTGGTAGACCCGCGCCCCAGCGGATGACCCCGGGCGGGGGCTGGCTCGGGGAACACCGCGGCGGACGCGGCGCATCGCGCACGCCGGGGCCTGTCCCGCGGACAGCGGCGGGAGAAGGGACAGGTCCCGGCAGCCCGAACGGACGCGGCCGGCTCTCCCCGCCACCCTTCCCCGGCAGGCGTGGCGCACGCGGGCCCGTCCCAGGGACGGGGGCTTAGCGGAGGACGACCTCGCCGCGGCGTTCGGCGAGCAGCAGCAGCGCGTAGGCGGCGAGGGTCGAGTCGTCGATGATCTTCGCGTCTCGCACCATCTTCTCGAACTCCTCCCGCGCCACCCATTCGTGGCGGATGCCCGCCTCTTCCGGCTCGGGATCGGGCGTCCCGGCGACCAGTTCGGTGGCCAGGAAGTAGTCGCAGCACTGCGTCGACATGCCGTGCGCGGCCGACAGCGACCCCAGATGGGTCAGGCGGCCCGTGCGCAGCCCGGTCTCCTGGGCCAGCTCCATCCTGGCGAGTTCTTCCGGCGTCCCGGTCTCGCCGGGCGGGAAGCCGCCCTGCGGAAACGACCAGCTGCGCCGGCCCATGGGGTAGCGGTACTCCTCGACGAGGTGGAAGCCGCCGTTCTCGGCCGGCACGATCAGGGCGAAGTCGCCGCGCTCTATGACCGCGTACGTTCCGCGGGAACCGTCGCGGCGCTCGATGTCGTCCTTGCGGAGCCGGATCCAGTTGTCGGCGTAGACGACGCTGCTGGCGATCGTCTTGATCTCCGGATCGGCTGGGTGAGTTCGGTCAGTACGCACCGGATCATTGTGCCCCGCGGGCCTGACCGGCGGACTGCGGCGGCTCGAAGGATCGCGGTGGCGCCGAACGCGCCGCCGGGCGGCAGCGTGACCAGCGCGGGCAGCTGGTACCGCCAGGAGAACTCGTACAGGTCGGCGCCGCCCGCCGCCGCCACAGCCAGCCCGGTGATCAGGAGGCAGCCGAGTGCCAGAGCGGGCTGGCGGCGGCGGGCGAAGACACCGCCCGTTCCGAGGAAAACGAACGCGAGCAGCAACGGGCCGGGCGTGAACCCGCCGTGCAGCTGGTACGCCCGCAGCGCGCCCGCCAGCGGCACGGCCACCCGGGGCGGCACCGGACCGAGCACCGCGTAGTCCACGCCGTGGTATACCGGGTATGAAAGCTGGAACTGCCATCGTGAGACCGGCGGGTCGCCCGGGGCGGTGTCCCGGGTCAGGGCGAACACCTTGACCGCGTCGCGGGCGACGTCGGCCGCGACGCGCAGCGGCTGCTGGGTGAGCACGGCCTCGTCGAACTGGCGCGTGGCCGCGCCGCGGCCGATGCCCCCCGGGGGCACGTAGCGGAAGACCGCGGACGCCGGGTCGGTGGCCAGGCCGTCGACGCCGAGCGCCGCGGCGGCCGCGGGCGGCGGGCAGAGCGGGCGCACGTACCGGGGGACGCGCAGCGTCGCGCAGTCCGCGGCGTGCGCGAGCCTGCCGTACAGGTAGGCGTCGTCCATGTTCGACAGCCGGAACCCGTTCCCCAGCGCGGCCGCGGAGAATGCCATATAGGCCGCCACCGGGAGCGCGAACGCCGCCAGGGCGGTCACGGGCCAGGCGGCGCGTTGCCGCCGGCCGCGCGCCGCGGCCAGCGCGTAGGCCAGCAACGGCGCGGCCAGCACCTCGCCGACCTGGCGGACGGCGGCCGAGGTGCCGAGCAGGGCGGCGCCGCACGCCAGCCGCGTCAGGCCCTGGCCCGGCCGCCACAGCAGCACCGTCATCGCGGCGACGATGAGCGCCTCGAACAGCACGTCGGGCATGATCATCTGCTCGGCCTGCACCTGGTAGGCGTCGAGCAGCACCGGCGCCGCGGCGAGCGCGGCGAGCCACCGCCGCGCGCCGTGCCTGATCGCCAGCGCGTACAGGCAGGCGGCCATCGCCAGGCCGAGCAGGTGCTGGACCGCGGCGACGCCGGCCAGGCCGCCCCGGGCGAGCATCACCGGGCGCAGCAGCAGGTAGCTGTACCCGAGCGGGTCCAGTCCCCCGGCGTCGTCCCCCAGGTAGCGGGGGGTGTCGATGTAGACCAGCGCCGGCCGGTAGGCGATCTGCGCGATGGCGCGCAGCGCGAGCCCGCCGGCCAGCAGAACGCCGAACGCCCAGTGCCGGCGCGCCATCGTGGTCACCACGGCATCGTAGATCGCGCGCCGGCCCGCCTGCCGATCCCGGCGCCGGCCGCCTGCCGATCCCGGCGCCGGCGGTCGGCCGATCCCGCGGGCCGGCCCCGCCCCGGCCGCGGCCGGGTGCGTGCTTTGTCGCGGTATCCGCCTTAAGGCAGGCAACCAGGGGCCGTGCCCTTTTTGTCGGCAGGCGTTCCTAGCATCGGGCCATGGACCCGCCGACTGGCCTTACCTGCCGTGTCTGCCGGGGGCCGGTGCGGTCCGGCTTCGCCCGGTGCTATCAGTGCGATGTGGCGCATGACCAGGCCGGCGGATTGCTCGCGGACGTCGTGGCGCCGATCGGCTACGCGGTCAAGGGCGGGCAGCTCGCGGACGACCTATGGCGGTACAAGTCGGGCCGCGAGGGCGCCGCGGCGGCCGCGGCGCGGCTGCGGGCCAGGCTGTCCTGTTTCCTGCGGGATCACGGGGACTGCCTGTGGCGGGCCGCCGGCATGGGCGGCGCCCCCGCGCTCGCCGCCGTCGTCCCGAGCGGGCAAGGCCGCCCGGGCCCGCATCCGCTGCTCGGCATCGTGCGGTCGTGTGTGGAACTGCCTGTGGCAAGGCTGTCCCTGCGGCCGGGCGGGGCACCCCGCAGCCGCGGGGTCGACGTCGGCTGGCTGCGGGTCTCCGGTCACGTGGCGGGGGAGGACGTGCTGCTCGTCGACGACACCTGGGTGTCCGGCGGCAGCGCGCAGTCGGCCGCCGCGGCGCTGAAGCTGGCCGGCGCGGCCCGGGTCGCGGTCGTGGTGCTCGGCCGTCACCTGAACCCCGCCGACCCGCGGTCCGCCAGGCTGGTGCGCGCGCTGCGCCCGGCGCCCCGGCCAGGCGCCACCGCCCGTTCGGATGACCGCCCTTGAACCGCTACTGCTCGTGCACGATGATGCCGCGGATGTTCTTCCCCTCGTCCAGGTCCTGGTATCCCTGGTTGATCTCGTCCAGACAGTACCGCCGGGTGATGAGCTCATCGAGCTTCAGCTGGCCCGCCCGGTACAGCCGCAGCAGCCGGGGGATGTCGTACAGCGGGTTGCACATCCCGAAGACATGGCCCTGGATCCGGCGCTGCCACCCGACCACGGTGCCGTTGGCGGCAAGCTGTATCTGCCTCTCCGAGCTGCGCCCCACCGAGGTCACCGTCACCTGGCAGCCCTTGCCGACGATCGCCGCCGCCTGCTCGACGACCTCGGCGCTCAGCACGCCGACGGTGCAGATGGCATGGTCGGCGAGCTGGCCGCGGGTCATGTCGACGACCGCCTCCTGCGCCTCGGCGGCGGAGGCGAACGCATGCGTCGCGCCGAACTCGAGCGCCTTCGACCGTTTGAACTCGACCGGATCGACCACCACGACGTTCGCCGCGCCGGCGTAGCGCGCGCCCTGGATCGCGTTGCTGCCCACGCCGCCCGCGCCGAAGATCACCACGGTGTCTCCGGGCCTTACGGCCGCCGCGTAGACGGAGGTGCCCCAGCCGGTCGGCACGCCGCAGCCAACCAGCGCCGCGACCTCGAACGGGATGTCGGGCTCGATGGGGACACAGGAGTTCTGCGAGATCACCGCGCGCTGCGAGAACGTTCCGAGCATGCAGAACCCGCCGAGGTCCTCGCCGCGGTCGTCGTGGAACCTGAACGTCCCGTCGGCCATCATCCCGGTCATCATCTGGGCGCCCCAGTCACACAGGTTCTGCCGCCCGGTGGAGCAGTACCGGCAGGTCCCGCAGGCGGGGATAAAGGAGCACACGACGTGGTCCCCGGCCTTCACGCGGGTCACGTCCGGTCCCACCGCCTCGATCACCCCGGCGCCCTCGTGCCCGCCGACCATCGGCAGCCGGCCGGCGCTGTCGCCGGTCTGCAGATGCTCGTCCGAATGGCACATCCCGGACGCCCTGAAGGCGATCCTGACCTCGCCGCGCCGGGGTTCGTCAAGCTCGAGTTCGGCGATCTCCCACGGTTTGCCGGGTTCCCTGATGACAGCAGCCTTGGTGCGCATGATCTCGTGCTATACCTTCGGCCCGGCCACGGCAAGCTGCCCGGCCCACCCGGATTCGCCCCGTCGGCTGTGGCCGGCCACGAAACCCTGCCGCCACCGCCAGGACGATCAGCGCTGACCGCGCCGTACGCTAAGTCGCATGGCGGTCAAGACGGCGAAACCCGAGACGCGCACCGCGCTCGTGCGGCGCGCGCGGAAGATCAACCGGGTGCTGGCGGAGACATACCCGGACGCGCACTGCGAGCTTGATTTCGAGAATCCCTTCCAGCTCTTGGTCGCCACCGTGCTGTCCGCGCAGACGACGGACAAGCGGGTGAACATGATCACCCCCGCGTTGTTCGCCAAGTACCCCGCTCCCGAGGACCTGGCCGCGGCGAACCCGGCGGATGTGGAGGAGATCCTCAGGCCCACCGGGTTCTTCCGGGCGAAGACCAAGTCGGTGATGGGGCTTGCCGCGGCGCTGCGCGACCGGTTCGGAGGCGAGGTGCCGCGGACCCTCGAAGAGATGGTCACGCTGCCCGGGGTGGGCCGCAAGACCGCGAACGTGGTGCTCGGCAACGCGTACGGCATCCCCGGGATCACCGTGGACACCCATTTCGGGCGGCTGGCCCGCCGGCTGCGCTGGACGTCGAGCGACGACCCGGTGAAGGTCGAAGCAGACGTCGGCGCGCTCTTCCCGAAATCGGAGTGGGTGATGCTCTCGCACCGGCTGATCTGGCACGGCCGCCGTGTCTGCCACTCCCGCAAGCCGGCCTGCGGCGTGTGCCCGGTGGCCGACTGGTGCCCGTCATTCGGGCTCGGGCCCACGGACGCGGCGACCGCGGCGAAGCTCGTCAAGGCCGGCCCGTTCTCGTGACGGCGCCGAGCCGGCAGTCGCCGGACGGTCACCTGCCGGCCTGGCTGCGGGATCTCGCCGCCGCCGCGGCCGCGATGGACGTGCCGCGCGCCCTGCGCCCGCCCGCACACGGGGGCCGCCGATCCGCCGTGCTCGTCCTCTTCGGGGAGGGGGCCGACGGCCCCGACTTGCTGTTCATCCAGCGCGGCGAGGGGCTGCGGCGGCACCCCGGCCAGCCCGCCTTCCCCGGCGGCGCGATCGACGACGGCGATGACGGCCCCGTCGCCGCCGCGCTCCGGGAGGCCGTCGAGGAGACCGGGCTGGACCCGGCCGGCGTGGAGGTGCTCGGCACGCTGCCCGAGCTGTTCATCGTGCGCAGCCGGTTCCGTGTCGTGCCGGTGCTCGCCTGGTGGCGCCGGCCCAGCGCGGTGCGGCCGATGGATATCGGAGAGGTAGCCGCGGTGGAGCGGATCCCCGTGGCCGCCCTCGCCGACCCGGCCCACCGGGTGATGCTCCGCCATCCAAGCGGGCGCACCGGCCCGGCGTTCCGCGTCGGGACCATGCTGATCTGGGGCTTCACCGCGGCCCTGGTCGACCGTTTGCTCGCCCTGGGGGGATGGGAGCGCCCATGGGACGCCACGGCGGTCCGCGAACTCCCCGATGCCAGCGTCGTCCATGATCCGGAAAGATTTTTGTAGCTATTCCGTGAAAATCGTTCATGATGAAAGATTTTTCGGTTCGCACGGCCTGTCATGGCAGGCCGTGCGAACCCAGGCGGGTGCGGCCGTGATGCAAGCGGCTTTCCGTGACGGGAGAGAACCGTTTAGGGGAGCAGCAGGTGGACGTCGCCGAACTCGTGCCACAGGTACCCGCGGGACAGGGCGGCGTCGTAGCACGCGCGCAGCAGCTCCTCGCCATGGAAGGCCGCCAGCATCCGCAAGTGCGAAGAACGCGGCTCATGGAGCCCGGTGAGCAGGCCGTTCACCACCCGCGGGCCGGTCGCGGGGCTGACCACGTGCGATGTCCAGCCTGCCGCCGCCGCGACATCGGCGACACCGGCCGGGGAAGACCGGGCCGCGGTTTCCAGGGCGCGGACGACGGTGGTGCCGACCGCGATGACCCGGCCGCCGGATCGCCTGGTCAGGTTCACCATGCGTGCGGTCGCCGGCGGGACGTCGAACTGTTCGGGGTAGGGATCCTCGCCCGCCTCCAGTGACGAGACCCCGCAGTGCAGCGTGACCGGTGCGACCAGCACGCCGCGTGCCGCCAGGTCCGTCACCACGGACGGGGTGAACGGCCTGGCCGCGCTGGGCATCTCGGCGCTGCCCGGGAGGCGGCCGAAAACCGTCTGGTACGCCGCCAGCGGCCATCGCCGCGCCGCGTAGGAGTACCGGATCGGCTCGCCGTGCCTGATCAGGTACGGCAGCACCGCCGCCGACAGCCGGGCACGCCACAGCCGGGCGGTGGCGCGCTCGGTGAAGGTCAGTTCCGCGCCGCCGGGCAAGGCGATGACCTGGGCAGGGGCCGCGGTGCCGTTCGGGAGGCTGGCCTTTCCCGCCGGGATCCGCGGTTCCACGAGCCAGCAGCCGTCCGGCAGGCCGGTCGAGAAGTGGAGCACCAGGCCGGGACCGGCCGGCACGGCGGCGGGCAGCGTCCGGGACGTGTTGACCACGAGCAGGTCGCCGGGCAGCAGCAGCCGAGGCAGGTCGGTGAACCGGTGGTGCGCGACCGCCCCGCTGGCGGCGCGGCTGACCAGCATCCGGACGCCGTCCCTGGGCAGGCCGCGCGCCTCCGGCGGGGCGGGTGCCTCCAGTTCGGGCGGCAGCGTGAACTCCATGGCCGCGGTCACGCGGGCACCAGTTCCGCGGCGCGGTACCGGCCGCTGGGCAGTCGCTCGGTGATCAGCCGGACGAAGGCGGGGACCACCGCCTCCGGCAGCGGCCGGCCGGAGATGTCCTGCCCGGGGAACGCCGCCTGGTGCATGTCCGTGCGCAGGTCACCCGGGTCGACCCACCAGACCCTGATCGCGGTCTCCTCGGCGGCGAGCACGTTCGAGGCCTGCTCGAGCGCCGCCTTCGCCGCGCCGTAGCCGCCCCAGCCCGCGTACGGCTCAACCGCCGCGTCGGAGGTGACGTTCAGCACCGCGCCGCCGCGCTCGCGCAGCACCGGGAGGAACGCCTGGATGAGCGCGATCGGGGCGATCACGTTCGCCTCGAACGCCGCGCGCAGCTCCGCGGGCGGGTAGTCGGCGAGGGCGGGCAGCGGAGCCGCGCCGAGCGTGCCGGCGTTGTTCACGAGCAGGTCGATCTCCCCGGCGGCCGCCCGCAGGGCGGCCTGGTGGCCCGGATCGGTGATGTCGCCGGGCAGCGCGGTGACGTCGGCGCCGGGCGCGGCTGACCGGATGCCGTCCGCCGCGACGCGCAGCGCCCGACCGTCCCTGGCGTCGATGACGAGGGCGTAGCCGGCCTCGGCCAGGCCGGTCGCAAGCGCCCGGCCCAGCCCGCGGGAGGCCCCTGTGACCAGTGCTTTCTTCATGGCTTCGACGTTAGGCGCGCGGCGGCCCGGCCGCATCGGGCGCGAGAAGCGGCCGGCGCGAGCCGATGGTCCTAAGACCAGCGGCCGATCGCGCTGCGCGTCCGCGGGGATACCGTCAAAGAGTGGAAGGCTACGTCACCGGGCTGCGCCTGGTCAGCGAGGCGGTGCTGGCGGTCAGCCGGCAGCTGTCGACACGCGACGCGCTCGCGGTGATCGTGCGGTCCGCGCGAACGCTGGTCGGCGCCCGGTACGCGGCGCTGGGAGTCCCGGACGACCGGGGTTCCTTCGCCGAGTTCGTGGTGGCCGGGATCACCCAGGCCGAGCAGCGCGCCATCGGCCCGCTGCCGCGGCAGCACGGGATGCTGGCCGCGCTGCTGAGGTCGGGCACGCCGGAGCGGCTGGCCGACATCAGGGAAGACCCCCGGTTCGAGGGCTGGCCGGCCGCCCATCCCGAGCTGACCGGGTTTCTCGGCGTGCCGGTGAAGAACGGCGGGGAGGTGCTCGGCATCATCTTCGTGGCGAACAAGCGGTCCGGGTCGTTCACCGCCCGCGACGAAGAGCTGCTGACGCTGTTCGCCGCGCACGCCGCGATCGCCCTCACCAACGCCCGGCTCTACGAGCGGAGCCGGGAACTGTCGGTGCTCGAGGAGCGGGCCAGGCTGGCGCGGGAACTGCACGACGCGGTTTCCCAGCGGCTGTTCTCCATCCGCGCGCGGGCCCGGGCAGCCGAGGTGCTCATCGGCAAGGATCCCGCGCGGGCGGCCGCCGAGCTCGCCGCGATCGCCGAGCTCGGCGCGCAGGCACACGGCGAGCTGCGCGCGGTCATCGACGGTCTCGCGCCGCCGGAGCTGGACGGGCTGGCCGGGTCGCTGCGCAGGTACGCGCTGCTCGCCGGGCGCGCGCACGGCATCGCGGTCCGGCTGACCGTGGCCGATCCGCCGGATCTTGACCCGCGGGTGCAGGCGGCGGCGTTCCGGGTCGCGCAGGAGGCGCTGCACAACGCGCTGCGGCATTCGGGCGGCAGCGAGGTCACCGTGACGCTGTCGCGGACGCGGCGCCGGGTGGTCCTTCAGGTCACGGACAACGGGACGGGCTTTGACCCCGGGCTCGCCTCCGGCGGGCTCGGGCTGGCGTCGATGCGGGAACGGGCGGCCGCCGTTGGCGGGACGCTGCGCATCGACTCGGCACCCGGCGCGGGGACCCGGGTCAGGCTGGCGGTGCCGGCATGACCGGCGGCGTCTCCGCGTCCGGCGTCTCCGCGGGGGGCGCCGGTGTCTCCGCGGGGGGCGCCGGCGCCATCAGCGTGCTCATCGTGGACGACCATCCGGTGGTCCGGCAGGGGCTGCGCGCGCTGCTCGATGTGCAGGAGGGCATCGTGGTGGCGGGCGAGGCGGGGGACGGCCCCGCGGCGGCGTCCCTCGCCGCGTCACTGCGGCCGGACATCGTCCTGCTCGACCTCAAGCTCCCTGGCATGGACGGCATCGCCGTGCTCCAGTCGCTGCGCTCGTCCGGGCTGCGGGTGCTGGTGCTGACCAGCGTGACCGAACCCGCCATGGCGGCGCGGGCGGTGCGGGCCGGGGCCGCGGGCGTGCTGTACAAGGACATCGACCCGGACGCCCTGGTCCGGGCAATCCGCTCGGTGCGGGACGGCAACGTGCTGCTGGCTCCGGAGGCCGTCAGGTCGCTGGTCCGGGGTTCCCGGGCCGACACGCTCACCCCCAGGGAACGGGAGGTGCTCGCCAGGATCGCCGAGGGCAGGTCCAACCGGGAGATCGCGCGTCTGCTGCGGTTGT
Organism: Trebonia sp.; assembly: GCA_035294225.1. Lineage (GTDB taxonomy): Bacteria > Actinomycetota > Actinomycetes > Streptosporangiales > Streptosporangiaceae > Trebonia. Next base: position 23,723 of record DATGLH010000085.1, on the reverse strand, counting down.
CGGAGAAGACGGTGAAAGCACACGTCAGCTCGGTCCTGGCCAAGCTTGGCGTGCAGGACAGGACCCAGGCCGCCCTGTTCGCCGTGCGGGAGGGGACCGGCCGGGCGACCGTCTCAGGCGGCTGAGGCGTAACGGTATTCTCACGCCGTCCCCGCGCCCGGCGATGGCGCTCCGGTACCGGATAACACCGGATACCGTGGACTGCGTGCGCGGTGATCTGCTTGACCTAGCCCTGATCGTGGTTGCCGCGGCGTTCGCGGTCTCCGGGTACCGGCAGGGCTTCATCGTCGGCTCGCTGAGCTTCATCGGGTTCGTGGGCGGCGCGGTGCTGGGCGCCGAGTTCGGCCCGTCCATCTCGCGTGCCATCGTCGGCGGCCAGACCCAGCAGGACGTGGTGGCGGTCGTCTTGCTGGTCAGCGGGGCGATCATCGGGCAGTTCGTCGCCTCCTCCATAGGCGCCGCCATGCGGCAGACGATGACGAGCCGTTCGTCGACGACCATCGACGCCATCGGCGGGTCGGCGGTCAGCGTGCTCTCCATGCTGCTCATCGCCTGGGCGATCGGCTCGGTGCTCACCGCTTCGCCGTTCCCCGTCGTCGACCAGCAGGTGAACAACTCGGCCGTGCTCAAGACGATGGACAAGATCATGCCGGCGCCGGCCAAGACGATGTTCTCCGAATTCCGGCGGATGCTGGCCAGCGGGCCGTTCCCGCAGGTGTTCAGCGGTATCGGCGCGGCGCGCCTGTTCCCCGTGCAGGCGCCCGACCCCGCCGTGCTGAACAGCCCCGGGTATCTCGCGGCCAGGAGCCGGGTCCTCAAGGTGCAGGGCACCGCGCCGAGTTGCAGCCGCAACATCGAGGGTTCCGGTTTCGTCTACGCGCCTGACCACGTGCTGACGAACGCGCACGTCGTGGCCGGCGTGACCCAGGGGCCCACGGTGACCACCGCGGACGGCACCCAGTACCGCGCGTCGGTCGTGTTCTACGACCCGCAGGTCGACATCGCGGTGCTCTACGTGCCGGGCCTGGACATGGCGCCGCTACAGTTCGCCGGCCAGGCCCAGGCCGGCGCGGACGCGGTGGTTGCTGGCTACCCGCTCAACCATCCGTTCACCGCCGTGCCGGCGCGGATCGGCGGGATACAGCAGGCCGTGGGCCCGGACATCTACCAGACCGGCCAGGTCGACCGGCAGATCTACGAGCTCAGGGCCGTGGTAGAGCCCGGCAACTCCGGCGGCCCGCTGCTCAGCCCCTCGGGCAGCGTCTACGGGGTGGTCTTCGCGGCCGCAGTCGGCACCTCCGATACCGGGTTCGCGCTCACCTCGGCGGAGGTGGCCAGCGACGCCAGGGCCGGGGCCGACGCGACCGTCCCCGTCTCGACCCAGAGCTGCGACTGAGGCGGCCACGCCGCCGGGGGGAGCCGGGCGAGCCGGGGCGAGCCGGGCCGCCGGAGCCAGCCGCTGGGACGCTGCCGGAGCTAACCGCCGGGACGGAGCGCGAGCCGCAAGTCCGCCGCTGGAACAGCCGCCAGGCCGTCCCGCTCGATCCGGGCCGCGATCTCGTCCGCGCTCGCGGCCACGAAGCCCGCGTCGACGCCGTACCGCCGGGGGTCGCCAGCGTAGTCCCGCACGCGCTGCGCGCCCCGGCGCAGCAGGGACGCCGCGCCCCGCGCGTTGCCGCGGCGGGCGTGCGTCAGGCCGACGGCGATCTGGGCCAGCCCCCGCCACAGCTCCCGCTCGGCGTCCGGCGCGGACTTCCAGGCCGCCTCGAAGACCTCATGGGCGTGGAACGGGCGGTCTCCGGCCAGCAGGCTGGCGCCGAGCGCCGCGGCCTCGGCCGGTGTGACCGCCAGGTCGTCGGGAATGCGCGGCGCGTCGCTGGCCGCGGTCCGGGGGAGCGGCCGGCCGAGTTCGTCGCGGGGCCGCGCGTTCCGCGGCCGTCCGGCGGGGTCCCTGTCGCGCGGGGTCCCGGGCTGGCGCGGGGTCCCGGGCTGGCTCATCGGTCGGGCTCGGGGTCGGCGAGCCAGCCGAGCAGTTCGGCGTCAAAGCGGCCGGGCCGTTCCTCATGCGGGTAATGGCCCGCCCCCTCGATGACCTTCCACCGGTACGGGGCGTCGACGTACCGGCCCGCGCCCCGCGCGGTCTGCGGCGGCACGCACGGGTCCAGCGCGCCGTGCAGGTGCAGGGTTGGCGCCGCGATCGGCGACCGCATCTGATGGGCGTACCGCAGGCCGTCGGGCCGCAGGCTGCTCCGGGCGAACCAGCGATGGTACTCAAGCGCGGAGTGGGCGACCGAAGGGATCCGCATCGCACGCCGGTAGGTGCGCGCCGTCTCCTCATCGGGCCAGCCCGGCGCCGACCAGGACGACAGGATCGATCCCACCAGGGCGGCGCCGTCCCGGACCAGCTGGCGCTCGGGGAAGAGCGGTAGCTGGAAGGCCAGCGGGTAGCCGTGCCGCGGTGCCACCGCCAGGGCGCGGGAGATGCGCAGCGGGCTCGATACCAGCGTGGCGCGCATCTGGAGCGGATGAGCCATGGACACGACCGCCAGCCTGCGCACCGACTTGGGGAAGTAGGCGGCCAGCGTCCATGCGGCCAGCCCGCCCCAGTCGTGGCCGACGACGACCGCGTTGGCCTCGCCCAGGGCGCGGATCAGGCCGGCGGCGTCCGCGGCGGCGGTGATCAGGTCATAGCCCCGCGGCGGCTTGTCGCTGCCGCCGTAGCCGCGCAGGTCGGCCGCGACCGCCCGGTAGCCGGCCGCCGACAGCGCGGCCAGCTGATGGCGCCATGTCCACCAGAACTCCGGAAAGCCGTGCAGCAGCAGGACGAGCGGCCCGTCGCCGCTGACCGCCACGTGAAAGCGGGTTCCGTTCGCGCTTACCGAACGGTGCGTCCACGGCCCGCTGATCTGAACGGCAGGTTCGGATGGCATGGCCCGTCAAACCCCTGGTAACCGGCGGGCGGGTATTTCGGCGGGGGTGCTCGGGTTGGTGACCGCCGGGGCGGCCCCGTCCGGGCTGGGCTCGGCGCGGCGCAGCATGCTCAGGTCATCGCTGACGGTCTTCCTGGTCATGCGCATGCCGGTGACCCGCCGCACCACCAGGAAGGCGAGCCCGCAAGCGGCCAGGAGCAGCACCGCGAGCGTGAGTGCCACGAACAAGAAGGCGCCCCACAGTCCCCCCGGCGCCCCGGCCGCGTTCAGCCCGTACGCATAGGCGAAGCACAGCACGAACATGATCAGGCCCACGGCGATCGCGGCGAACGCGCCGAACGCGCTGGCCACGCCGACCCGCCGGGCATCCATGCGCAGTTCGCTCTTGGCAAGGCTGATCTCATAGTGCAGGAGCCGTGAGAGGTCTTTGAGGGCAAGCGCTACCAGATCGCCCAGTGACTGCTGGTCGCCGGAGCCATCCGGCGTTCCACTGCGGACCATGGCGTCCTCTCCCATCCATGCGGGCGCCCGTCCCGCAATTCGGCAGCCTGACCCCGAAGACAGCCGACACCGTCTGCCGGGTGGTCCAAGGCTATCGTCCCCGGTCGGGGAGCTTTGATATATCCCCCGTGTGGCGTGTCCCCGGCGGGCTGAACGCCGCGGCACCGCGAACGGCGCCCCCGCGCGGGGGCGCCGTCGCCGTAAGCACGTCAGCCTGGCTACCATGCGTGCACCTGAATCTATTGTCAGCAAGGCCGGCCGCGCGCCGTCCCGGCTTGACACGCCTCCCGCGGCTGGTCGCGCGTGGGTACCTGGCTGCCGTGCTCGGACGTTCCACCGGTCCGTAGCACCTTTCTACGACGAAAGCACGCCCGGCGAAAGCCCTGCGCGTGATCAATTCGTGATCTCGATCAGTAGGCCTGTTTACATGTCGTTAACCAGTACCAGAGGTCCGCCGGCCCCGCCGCGGGGCGCGGACCGCCGGGCCGGCCGCGCGCCCGCGCGCCCTGGAAAGATATTCACTTCGCCCGGGCAATCCGCGGGAACGTCTGTTCACGATCGGTCCGTATATGTTGTAATTCCCTTGCACGGGTCCTCGGTGAACGTCCGGCTGTTATGCAGAGCCGCGAATGCGGATAAGCTTTCCTGTGGAACGGAGCCGGCCTACCCCCCCAGGGCCGGACCGTGCGCGGCCCCGGCTCTCCCCCCCGGCCGGGGCCGCCCTAACCTGCCGCGGCGAGCAGCACGTCGAGCAGCGCCACGGCGCCTGCCTTGGACAGCGGCGAATTGCCGTTCCCGCACTTCGGGGACTGCACGCACGACGGGCATCCGGTCTGGCACGGGCACGAGGCGATCGCGTCCCTGGTGGCGGCGAGCCAGTCGGCCGCCACGCCGAACCCGCGCTCGGCGAACCCCGCCCCGCCCTCGTGCCCGTCATAGACGAACACGGTCAGCCGCCCGGTGGCAGGGTGCAGCTCGGTGGACAGGCCGCCCACATCCCATCGGTCGCAGGTGGCGAACAGCGGCAGCAGCCCGATGGAGGCGTGTTCTGCCGCGTGCGCCGCACCGCCGAGATCGGTGCCCTCGAGAGGCGCCAGCAGCCCGTTCGGAATGGTCCACCAGACCGCCGTTGTGGCGAGGGTGTGCCGCGGAAGGCTGAGCGCCGTTTCCGGTCCTCTTTTCCTGGATCCCGAACGGACGGTGGTATATCCCACGACCTGCCGTGTCACCCGCACGTCGCCAAACGCGACGCCGGCTTGCCCCCACCGGACATGCCGGCGCTCCGATATGACGTCGATTTCGGTGACGGTGCGCGCCTGCGTCGTGTATCCGGGATCGCGGCACTCGACCAGCGCCACGCGGTCGGCCAGGTCCAGCGCGCGGACCACGTAGGTCTCGCCCTGGTGCAGGTAGACGGCCCCGTCGTGGACGAACTGGTGCGCGGACGGGGAGTCCATCGTGCCCACTAGCCTGCCGGTCGACTCCTCGACCACGCGGACGGGCCGCCCCTGGCCGCCGCGGAGGCTGATCTCGCGGGCCGGGTGCCCGTGGCGGGCCCGGCCGGCCCGGTACGCCGTGTGCCAGCCGGATGGCCGCCGCCGGAGGCTGCCCGCCTCGGCCAGGGCGGTCACCGCCGTGGCCGCCGCGGGGCCGAACAGCTCCAGGTCGGCCTCGGTCAGCGGTAGTTCCGCCGCGGCCGCCACCAGGTGCGGCGACAGCACGTACGGGTTGGCCGGGTCGAGCACGGCGGGCTCAAGCGGGTGGTGCAGCAGCGTGTCCGGATGGTGGATCAGGTAGGTGTCGAGCGGGTCGTCCCGGGCGATGAACACCGCCACCGCGGGGCGCCCGGCCCGGCCCGCCCGGCCCGCTTGCTGCCACAGCGACGCCCACGTCCCCGGCCACCCGGCTATGAGCACCGCGTCCAGGCCGGGGATGTCCACGCCGAGTTCGAGTGCGGTGGTGGCCGCCATGCCGGTGATGCGCCCGTCGCGCAGCGCCGCCTCGAGGCCGCGGCGGTCGTCGGCCAGGTAGCCGGAACGGTATGCGGCGACGGTGTCCGCGTGCCCCTCGCCGAGAAAGGATCGCGCCGTGAGCGCGACGGTCTCCGCGCCGCGGCGGGACCTGATGAAGGCGAGTGCGGGCACCCGCGCCCTGACCAGGGCGGTCAGCAGGTCCGCCGCCTCCGCGGTGGCGGACCTGCGTGCCCTGGCCGGGCCGGCGGCACGCAGCAGCGGCGGTTCCCACAGCGCGAACGTGAGCGGGGCCCGGGGAGACCCGTCCGCGGTGACCGCGACCGCGTCCAGGCCGGTCAGCAGGCGGGCGCAGGCCCGCGGGTCGGCGACCGTCGCGGAGGCGAGCACGAACACCGGTGCGGGCGCGCCGTGGTGCGCGGCCGCGCGGCGCAGCCGTCGCAGCACCTGCGCGACGTGCGAGCCGAAGACGCCGCGGTAGCCGTGGCACTCGTCGACGACGACGACGCGCAGCCGCCTGAAGAACCCGCGCCAGCGCGCGTGGCCGGGCAGCATCGCGGTATGCAGCATGTCCGGGTTGGTCAGCAGGTAATTGGCGTGTGCCTGCGCCCATGCCCTGTCCGCCGCGGTGGAGTCGCCGTCGTAGCAGGCGGCGCGGACGCCGGGGACGCCGAGCCGGCGTACCGCCTGGAGCTGGTCGGCGGCAAGCGCCTTGGTGGGCGCGATGTACAGCGCCGTGCCGCCGTCGAGTATCTCCGACAGCGCGGCCGCCAGGTATCCGGCGGACTTGCCGGAGGCGGCGCGAGTGGCGATGATCACGTTCCGGCCGCTCCGGGCGAGCGCGGCCGCCTCGGCCTGATGTGTCCACGGGGCCGTGATGCCGCGGCCGGCCAGCGCCGAGATCACCTCCGGGCGGATTGAATCCGGCCAGGATGTAGTTTCGCCCTCCTGGCCGGGTATGTGCTCTAGATGCACAAGCTCCCCGGCATGCTGCGCGGCCCGCAGGACGGCGAGCGCGGCGGCGTCCTCACGGGGCGCGACGCCCGCGCCCGGAGGGATCGAGGTGACGGTGGCCACGGTTTAAGGTATGTCATCAGCCAGGCGGGGTGCCGGGCACAGGGATTTCGTATAGACATGACACCAGAGCGTGGTTGAATGCCGGGCAGGGGTGTAGCGAGTAACGCCTTCACGGCGATGGAGGATTTGTGGAGCTGAAGCTGGGGCACTACAGCAAGGATGGCGTCGAGGTCGTGGACGTCGAGGGTGAAATCGACGTCTACACCGCGCCGCGCCTTCGCGAACTGCTCATCGATCTCGTTAACAAGAAGAACTACCAGCTGATAGTGAACATGGAGAAGGTCGAGTTCCTCGACTCCACGGGCCTCGGGGTCCTGGTCGGCGGGCTCAAGCGGGTACGGGCGCATGACGGGTCGCTCGACCTGGTCTGCACACAGGAGCGCATCCTCAAGATCTTCCGCATCACCGGCCTTACCAAGGTCTTCGGGATCCACGACTCCGTGGACGAGGCCATCGCCGCCCGGAAGGCCGAGAAGTAGCAGCGCGCTCCGACATGGCCACCGTCGAAGTCACCTTTACGCCGTTGCCCGCGCACGTGCGGACCGCCAGGCTCGTCGCCACCGCGGTCGCGCGCCGGAGCGGCGTTGACGAGTCGCTGCTCGATGAAGTGCGCCTCGCGGTCGGTGAGGCGTGCTCCCGTGCGGTCGAAGCACATCGCAAGCACTGCCCGAAACAGCCCATCCGCGTCGCGCTCTCCGACGACGGCGAGCGGTTCGAGGTGATGGTGACCGACGCGGCGCCCGCGGACGCCGCCCTGGCGGACGGTGGATCCGGGCCCGGCGGACCTGCGGCGCCGGCTCCGGCGGACGGTATCGGCACCGTCCCCGGAGCCGCGCCCGCCCCGGGGGCCCTGCATGTCTTTGGCGGGGATGGCGCGAGGGACGGCGCGATCCTCCAGCTTCCCCCGGGAGTAGGCCTGGCGGTGATCACCGGGCTCGCCGACGACGTGCGCATATCCCCCGCCGATGACGGCACCGTTGTCACGATGAGCTGGAAGCGCCGCTCGCCTTCCGCCTGAGCGCGGCGCGGCGGACCGCCCGCCCGCGTGGCCGGGATCTCCCGGGCGCGCACGACCTCCGTCTCCGCGGCATCGCCGTCCGCGTCCGCTCCGCGGCGTGGCGGCGGCGTCCGCTTCCCGGCGTGGCGGCGGCGTCCGCGGCTTACGCCTCTGCCCGCGGCGCCCATGCGTGCCCGTTCCGCGACGTTTGCCGGACCGGTCTATCATGATCGTGAAGAGTTTTTGGCCTATAGCCGATTTGCCATTCATCGTGAAAGATTTTTCGATAAAAGCGGTCGGCGGGACGTTCTCGCCTGGTTGCGGCCAGGCTAATCCTGGCACAGCCGCCTCAGGGGCATCTGGGGCGGCCGCACGCCGCGTCCTGGGTTCCGGGGCGAGTCGGCGCCGCGCCCGGGTGCGGGTGATCCGCGGCGTTTCCGCGCCCGGGCGCGGGTGATTTACGGCGCTGCCGCGCCGGGGGCGCTACGGGGGCAAGGGCGCATCGCGGCCGCGCCGGTGCCGAGGCAGCGGTACGCGTGTTCTGCCGCTGCGACTAGGGCGCGTCACAGTAAGGCGTCCGGCGGACTGTGGCGGGTGGGGATTCCGAGCCTGGCCGCCCGCCGTTAATGTAACTATTCGATAGCGAAAGTGTTAGGAAGTGGGTTCTCTTCAAGATCCGGACCAAGCGGCGTAGACTCCCGCCCACGCCTGCTTTCGGCATTCCGGAACAGGTGGATATGAGCCTCATAAGCCAAACGACTGCCTTAGCGGCGCATGCCAGACGTCCAAGGAGATCGAATGTCTGAGCTCGACCCCGCCCTCGCGGCGGGTGGACCGGGTGTCCCGGTCAGTGTTAGCGGCGGCAACCTTACCTGGGTTGTGATCGTCGCGGTCATTGCCCTGGCAGCCCTCGCCGTCGCGGGCTGGCTGGTGCGCGAGGTCCTGGCCGCCAGCCAGGGGACCGCGAAGATGCAGGAGATCGCCAAGGCGGTGCAGGAGGGCGCCGCGGCTTACCTGCGAAGGCAGTTCAAGACGCTGGGCATCTTCGTCTTCGTCATTTTCTGGGTGCTGCTGCTGTTGCCGGCCGACACGGCCGGCGTCCGCTGGGGGCGCAGCGCCTTCTTCCTTGTCGGCGCCCTGTTCTCCGGCCTGACCGGGTTCACCGGCATGTCGCTGTGCGTCCGGGGCAACGTCCGGGTCGCTGCGGCGGCGCGCGAGGGCGGCGAGCGGAACGCGATGAAGATCGCGTTCCGCACCGGCGGCGTGGCGGGCATGTTCACGGTCGGCCTCGGCCTCTTCGGCGCCGCCGTGGTCGTGCTCATCTACAAGGGGAACGCGCCCCAGGTCCTGGAGGGGTTCGGCTTCGGCGCGGCGCTGCTCGCGATGTTCATGCGCGTCGGCGGCGGCATCTACACCAAGGCGGCTGACGTCGGCGCGGACCTGGTGGGCAAGGTCGAGCAGGGCATCCCCGAGGACGACCCGCGGAACGCCGCGACGATCGCCGACAACGTGGGCGACAACGTCGGCGACTGCGCTGGCATGGCGGCGGACCTGTTCGAGTCCTACTCGGTCATGCTGGTCGCCTCGCTCATCCTGGGCAAGGCGGCGTTCGGCGACTACGGGCTGATCTTCCCGCTGATCGTCCCGATGATCGGCGTGATCACCGCCGTGATCGGCATCTTCGTCGTGCGTCCGCGGGCCGGCGACCGCAGCGGGATGAGCGCGATCAACCGCGGGTTCTTCGTCTCCGCCGTGATCTCCGCCATCCTGGTGGCCATTGCCTGCTTCACCTACCTTCCCGCGCACTTCAGCCAGCTCACCGGCGAATCCGACGCCACCATCCTCCGGCACGGCGGCAGCCCGCAGTGGCTGGCGATCGGCGCCGTGCTGATCGGCCTGGTGCTGGCCGCCGCCATCCAGCTGCTCACCGGGTACTTCACCGAGACCAACCGGCGCCCGGTGCGGGACATCGGCGAAAGTTCCCGGACCGGCCCGGCCACCGTGATCCTGTCGGGCATCTCGTCCGGCATGGAGTCCGGCGTGTACTCGGCGCTGCTGATCGGCGCGGCGGTATACGGCGCGTTCCTGCTGGGCACGGGGAACGCGACGCTGGCGCTGTTCGCGGTGGCGCTGGCCGGAACCGGCCTGCTGACCACGGTCGGCGTGATCGTGTCGATGGACTCCTTCGGCCCGGTCACCGACAACGCCCAGGGCATCGCCGAGATGTCCGGCGACGTCGAGGGCGAGGGCGCGCTGGCGCTCACCCACCTGGACGCGATCGGCAACACAACCAAGGCGATCACCAAGGGCATCGCGATCGCGACCGCGGTGCTGGCGGCGACGGCGCTGTTCGGCTCGTTCCGTACCACGGTCGAGTCGGCGCTCGGCAGCGCCGCCGGGTCGTTCAGCCTCTCGGTAGACCACCCGAACGTCCTGGTCGGCGTCATCGTCGGCGCCTCGGTGGTGTTCCTGTTCGCCAGCCTGCTGATCATGGCGGTCGGCCGGGCGGCTCAGCGGGTCGTGCTCGAGGTTCGTAACCAGTTCCGTACCCACCCCGGGATCATGGACTACACCGAAAAGCCCGAGTACGGCCGGGTCGTGGACATCTGCACCAGGGACTCGCTGCGCGAGCTGATCACCCCCGGGCTGATGGCCGTGCTGGTGCCGATCGCGGTCGGCTTCGCGTTCGGCTACGCGCCGCTCGGCTCCTACCTCGCGGGCGCGATCGCGGCGGGCGTCCTGATGGCGGTCTTCCTCGCCAACTCCGGCGGCGCCTGGGACAACGCCAAGAAGCTCGTCGAGGACGGCTACCACGGCGGCAAGGGATCGGAGGCCCACGCGGCGACCGTCATCGGCGACACCGTGGGCGACCCGTTCAAGGACACCGCCGGACCCGCGATCAACCCGCTGATCAAGGTCATGAACCTGGTGTCGCTGCTGATCGCCACCTCCGTGGTCAAATACAGCTCGAACAGCGGGCTGCGCACCGGCGTGGCGCTCGCCGCGGTCATCATCGTGATCGGGGCGATCGTCTACTCCAAGCGGCGCTCGGCCGGCTTCGGCGAGGAAGCACCCGCGCTGGCGGAAAGCGCGGCCGCGGAGGCCGCGGTCCCGGAGCCCAGCGCGGCCGCCGTGGACACGGTCCCGTCCGGGCCCTCCCCGCGCGCGGCGGACGGCTCGGCCAACGGGCAGGTCACGGCCGGGCCGCCGGCCAGCTCGCCGTCAGGCGACCGCGCCGATCAGAGCGAATAGGAAACGCGCCCCCGGGCCTGCGGCCCGGGGGCGCGTTTACCGGCGAGCGCGGGGAGTCAGCCGCGTACGTTCGGATGACTGGGTTTCCCGCTAGTCCTCCGCCTGGTCGGCGGCCTCGACCGCGGCGCGGGAGATGCCGAGCAGGTACAAGATCGCGTCCAGGTAGGGAACGTTGAGCGCCGTATCGGCGGCGTCCCTGACCACGGGCTTGGCGTTGAACGCGACGCCGAGCCCGGCCGCGCTGATCATGCCGAGGTCGTTGGCGCCGTCGCCGACCGCGACCGTCTGCGACAGCGGGACCCCCGCCATGCGGGCGAACCTGCGCAGCGCCTCGGTCTTGCCCTCCCGGTCGACGACCGGATCGAGCACCCGCCCGGTCAGCTTCCCGCCCGCGACCTCGAGCGTGTTAGCGGCCACGTAATCGATGCCGAGGGACGCGGCGAGCGGCTCGATCACCGCGGTGAACCCGCCGCTCACGATCCCGCACTTGTAGCCGAGGCGCTTGAGCGTCCGGATCAGGGTCCGCGCCCCGGGGGTTAGCCTGAGGCCGGCGCGCACCGAGTCGAGCACCGATACGTCGAGCCCGGCGAGCAGCGCCGTCCGCTCTCGCAGCGAGGCGGCGAAGTCGAGTTCGCCGCGCATCGCCGCCTCAGTGACCTTGGCGACCTCGGCGGCGCATCCGGCGCGCGCCGCCAGCAGGTCTATGACCTCGTCCTGGATCAGCGTCGAGTCGACGTCCATCACGATCAGCCGCATCGCCCGCCGGTAGAGGCCGCCGCGCTGGACCGCGACGTCTACGCCGCGGTCCGCGGCCACCTGGGTCAGCGCGTTGCGCAGCGGCGCGGGCTCGGCGCCGGAGACGTCGAGTTCGATGCAGGTCACCGGGTCGCTGGCGAGCCGGGTAATGCGGTCGATGTTGGCGCCGCTGGCGGCGATCCGGCCGGCGACGGCGGCGACGGCGTCCGGCTGCAGCGGGCTGCCGAGCACGGTGACGTGCAGTTGCCCGCGGGGCGGGGCGGCGCCGCCGGCGCCATGGCCCGGCTCGGCCGAGCCGGCCGTGATCTCCACGTCCATCCCCAGGTCCGCCGCCAGGCCGGTCACGGCACGGTGGATCGCGGTCAGGTCCGGCGGCTCGTCGCACAAGGTCAGCACGCCGAGCACCAGCCTGCCCCTGATGACCACCTGCTCGATGTCGAGCACGCTCAGCGGGAACCGGGCCAGGGCGCCGAACAGGCGTGACGTCACGCCGGGCCGGTCACGGCCGGTCAGGGTGATCAGGAGGGTGGTCCGTGGCTGATTCATCGCGAGCCCACGCTACCGTCTGCGGGTGGCCGGTGTGACGAACCCCCAACGGCCCATCTAGCTGCCCGGTGTGCTGAATGGCCTGCGTTGGCATAGGTTCGGTCTCGGCGGCCGTTCGATCGGCGGAGGAGAGGCAAGGCAGTGTCTGACGAGGTGCTCAAGCTGCGCGGCGTGTCGGTACGACGGGAAGCCTCGCTATTGCTGCGGAACGTTGACTGGACCGCGCACGGCAGCGAGCGCTGGATCGTGATCGGCCCCAACGGCGCGGGCAAGACGACCCTGCTTCAAGTGGCGGCGACGTTGCTGTTCCCCACCGAGGGCACCGTGGAGGTACTCGGCGAGCGGCTCGGCGACGTGGACGTGTTCGACCTGAGGCCGCGGATCGGGCTCACCAGCGCCGCGCTGGCCGAGCGGGTGCCCGCCGGGGAGAAGGTCATCGACCTCGTCCTGACCGCCTCGTACGCGATCCTGGGCCGGTGGAAGGAGGAGTACGAGTCCTCCGACGTGACCAGGGCGGTGGAACTGCTCGACGCGCTCGGCTGCGCGCACCTGATCAGGCGCCGGTTCGCGACCCTGTCCGAAGGCGAGCGCAAGCGCGTGCAGATCGCCCGCGCGCTGATGCCCGACCCGGAGATGCTGCTGCTCGACGAGCCTGCCGCAGGCCTGGACCTCGGCGGCCGGGAGGACCTGCTCAAGCGGCTGTCGCAGCTCGCCCACGACCCCAAGGCGCCGATGATGGTGCTCGTCACGCACCATGTCGAGGAGGTCCCCGACGGCTTTACCCATGCCATGCTGCTGCGCCGCGGCTCGGTACTCGCGGCGGGGCCCATCTCCGAGGTGTTCACCGCCCGCAACTTGTCCCGGTGTTTCGGCGTCCCGCTGGAAATCGAGCACCGTCAGTCACGCTGGACCGCCTGGGCCGCACGCTGAGCGGACACGGAACGCGACCGCCCTGGCACTTAGCGCGGCCCGGCTGTACCGTGGGCGTATGGGCTCGTACGAGCGGAGATGACGGTGATGAGCACCATAGTCGCAATAGTGCTTCTCGTCCTGATCGTCGGTCTCGCCCTGATCACCCTGCTCCGGTCGGTACGGATCGTGCCGCAGGCGCGGGCGGGCATTGTCGAACGCTTCGGCCGCTACCACCGGACGCTGCATGCCGGACTGAACCTGGTGGTGCCGTTCATCGACCGGCTGCGGCCGCTCATCGACCTGAGGGAGCAGGTGGTCAGCTTCCCGCCCCAGCCGGTCATCACCAAGGACAACCTCGTGGTCGGCATCGACACGGTGATCTACTTCCAGGTAACCGACCCGAGAGCGGCCACGTACGAGATCGCCAACTACGTCGCCGCTGTCGAGCAGCTCACGGTCACCACGCTGCGGAATGTCGTCGGCGGCATGGACCTGGACACCACGCTGACGTCCCGGGACAAGATCAACGGAGAACTGCGCCGCGAACTCGACGAGGCGACCGGGAAGTGGGGCCTGCGGGTCAGCCGGGTGGAACTGAAGGCGATCGAGCCGCCGTCGTCCATCCAGGACTCCATGGAGAAGCAGATGCGCGCGGACCGGGACAAGCGCGCGGCGATCCTGTCCGCGGAAGGGGCCAAGCAGTCCGCCATCCTGACCGCCGAGGGCGAGCGGCAGGCCGCGGTGCTGCGGGCCCGCGGCGAGGCCGAGGCCGCCGTGGTGCGCGCGGAAGCCGACGCCACGGCTCAGGCCACCCGGGCGCGCGGCCAGGCGCAGGCTATCTCGACGGTCTTCCGCGCCATCCACGAGGGCAATCCGGACCAGCGGCTGCTGGCCTACCAGTACCTCCAGATGCTGCCGCAGATCGCCCGGGGCGACGCGAACAAGCTGTGGATCGTGCCCAGCGAGATGGGCAAGGCGCTCGAGGGGATCGGCGCCTTCTTCGGCAAGGCGGGCGACGGGGAGGGCAAATCCCAGGGCGAGGACGAGACCGAGCCGCCGCTGCCCGGCCCCGACGGCGCCGGCAGCATCACCCGGCTGCCCCTCGGCTAGCGCGCCGCCCCTCGGCCAGCGCGCGGCCGGACCTGGACCCAGCCTGAGTCGCTGACCCGGGACTCGAACGCCGGCTGCCTGGCGGTGGCCGGCCCGTGCACCACCGCGCCGTCGCGGAGCCGGAACGTCGAACCATGCCAGGGGCACATAACGCATGCGGCGCCCCGCACGGTAACCACCCTGCCCTGGTGCAGCGGGCCGCCCAGGTGCGCGCAGTGGTCCGACAGCACGTGCACCGTCGTGCCCTGACGCAGCGCCAGCAGGCTCAGATAGCCGAGCTGGCGGCGGGTGAGGCGTCCTTCGGGCAGTTCGCCGACCGGGCACAAGTCGTTCCAGCCGAGAGCGGCCAGGTGCTCGATCGGCTCGGCGTGACTGGCGCCGGCGCCGAGCCGCAGCGCCAGGTGGCCGCCCAGGTAGGAACCGATGGTGGCGGCCGCGAGGCCGCCGGCGGACAGCAGCTTCCCCTTGCCGCGGCGGCCGGTCGCCCGCGCCAGCAGCGAGGCGCTGAACAAGGTGGTCGCGCCGGCCTGCGAGATCGCGTGCACGAGCCCGACCCGCTGCTGGTGGCGGTGCAGCGCCGACCAGTCGGCCAGGCCGGTGGCGGCCGAGGGAAGCGCCGCGGCCAGGCCGACGGCGACCAGTGTGCCCGCCGCCCGCTCCGTCCCGCGGAAGAAGTCGAGCAGCACGGCAGAGGTCCAGCAGCCAAGCGGCATCCGGACGAGGGCCGGATGCGCGGGCTGGCCGAACGGTACGCCGTGCAGCATGTCGGTCCGCGGCCCTGGCGGCAGGGCGCGCACCACGGTGTGGGACAGGGCGAGTACCGGGCGGTCAAGCGCGGGGGCGCGTTCGATGCGTTCCGCGAGGGCCGCCGGCCTGGACGCGGACAGGGCAAAGAGCGCCGGGCGCTTCCGGCGCGCCGTTTCGCGGCGAGCCGCCGGCCCAGTCGCGCAGTCGCGGCGCAGCAGCCTGCCGAGGGATTGCCTCACATGGTCACCGTACCCATGCTTAAGGCCCGGCTACACCAATGCGTACTGTCACCGGGCGAATGCGGCATACGGCCGGCCATGGGCGGCTTGACGTGACATTCACCTGGCCCGCGGGCCCCCGCGGAGTTCGATCAGGCGGTCGCGCATGATCTGCTCCAACTGGTTCTGGAAGCCGAGGATCAGCCTGAGCTCGTCGGTATAGCGCGCGGCGGCCGCGCGCCAGGCCGCGACGACCGGGGCGAACACCGGGGCCACATCGCGCGTGCCGCGTGCCGCGTGCGGCGTCCAGGCGGACGATCACCCGCCGCCGGTCGTGTGGGTCTCGCTCACGGCGCACGAAGCCGGCATGTTCCAGGCGGTCGAGCACGCCACACAAGGGAGCGAGACGGTGACGCAGACGCAAGCCGGCGCCCATCCGTCGGCCCGGCCGCCACGCTGATCGGCCAGGTGATCGGCCAGGTGATCGGCCAGGTGGTCGGCCAGGCCGAGGCGGCCCTGGCCAAGCTGCTGGCGGACGTGCTCGCCGAGGCCGGCACCACGCGCGAGACCTACCTGGCCCTACAGCGGCTGACCGCGCTGGGCGACGTCGCCACCCGGGATCGCTATATCCGCGACCTCGGCTACTGGCTCGGGCTGGACATGCGGGCGGCCGGAGAACTAGCCGACGGCCTCGCCGCGGCCGGGCTGATCACGACGGCGGACGGGACGATCTGGCTGCCGGCCGCGGGCCGCGGAACTGCGCGCGGCGATCCGCGGCCCGATCGCGGCCGTGACCGCGCCGCTGTACGCGCCGCTCGACCCCGCCGACGTCGAGACGACCATCCGGACCCTGCGGGAGATCACCACGCGGGCGCGAGAGGCACGCCAGCGCACGGACAGGGGAATCTGACGCCGACGCGGAACCTGCCGGGCGGCCAAGCGCCCAGGCGCGGAACGGGCGAGGCCGGTCTCACCATCATGCCCGGCGCGCACGCCCGCGCGTCTCAGCCCTCGCGGCCGGCGGCGACCGCGGCGTCGACCTCCTGCTTGCGGGCGGCCAGCTCCGCGGCGTGCTCGCGCTCCAGCCGGTCGGCGATGTCCTCGTCGGCGCGCATCAGCGCGTCGAGGTCGCTGTCGGCGGCGTCCATCACCCCGAGGTCCACATACGCCCGCTGCACCTTCGGCCCCCACAGGCCGATGTCCTTCACGCAGGGCACGATCCGGCTGAACAGCAGCTGCCGGAACGCCTGCTGCACGGGAGAGCGCTCGCTGAACTCCACGCACTCGGCCACATCGAACTCCAGGCGCTCCCATACCTCCCTGGCGATGAACCGGTTGCGCATCAGGTAGCAGCCCTCGACCACGAACTCCTCGCGGTCGGCGAGTTCGGACGACGTGAGCTGCGCGTAATAGTCGCGCAGTGCCAGCCGGCCGAACGCCACGTGCCGGGCCTCGTCCTGCATCACGTACGCGAGCACCTGCTTGACGAGCGGGTTTCCCGCGATGTCCCGGTGGACGCCGAACGCGGCGAGTGCCAGGCCCTCGATCAGCACCTGCATGCCCAGGTACGGCATGTCCCAGCGGGAGTCGCTCAGCGCGTCGGCGAGCAGCTTGGCCAGGTCCGGATTGACCGGGTAGAACAGGCCGATCTTCTCCTTCACGAACCGGGAGAACAGCTCCACGTGGCGAGCCTCGTCCATCGCCTGGGTCGCGGCGTAGAACTTCGAGTCCATGTCCGGCACCGATTCGACGATCCGCGCGGCCACGGTCAGCGCGCCCTGCTCCCCGTGCAGGAACTGGCTGAACAGCCATGCCGAGAGGTGGTGTTTGACCTCATCCCGCTCGGCCTGGTTCAGCTTCTCCCACTGGCGCGACCCGTGGATCGGGGTGATCTCCTCCCCGGCCTCCATGACGTTCGACGGGTCGACCGG
Organism: Trebonia sp.; assembly: GCA_035294225.1. Classification (GTDB taxonomy): domain Bacteria; phylum Actinomycetota; class Actinomycetes; order Streptosporangiales; family Streptosporangiaceae; genus Trebonia. The sequence goes on along the minus strand of DATGLH010000085.1, from coordinate 6,776 downwards.
CTGGTCCCAGTCGATCCGCTTGGCGGCGTCCCACTGCTTGTCCTTGCCGCGCTGGTACAGGTCGAGCAGCCGCTGCCGGCCGTCGTCGTACTCCCAGGAGAACCGGGCCGCTCCGGACGCGGGCACATCCCAGGTGCCCGGCGGGACCGGTGCGGTGTACAGGTCATAGGTGCTCACGTGTTCCTCCGTTGGCGATCGCCGGACGCCCCGCTTCATTACTAGCGGGTAATGTAGCGATCCGCAAGAGTTCAGCCGCCCGCGTTGCGCCTGGCTGCCCATCCGCTCCGGGCCGAGTTCGGCGGGCGATGCGGCGCACGGACGGTCTGGCGGGAGCGGCGTGCCGCCGACGGCTCACCGGACGGTAGCGAGGAAAGCACGGGTGCGTTCGTGCGAGGGATGCTCGATCACGCTGGCCGGGCTGCCGATCTCGGCGATCTGCCCCTGGTGGAGAAACGCGACCCTGCTGGCGACCTCACGGGCGAAACCGATCTCGTGCGTCACCACAACCATCGTCATACCGTCGGCGGCGAGATCCCGCATGACGTCCAGGACCTCACCGACCAGTTCGGGGTCGAGAGCCGAGGTGGGCTCATCGAACAGCATGACCTTGGGACGCATCGTCAGTGCCCGCGCGATGGCCACCCGCTGCTGCTGGCCGCCGGACAGCTGGCCCGGGTACCGGTCGGCGAGACCCGCGAGCCCGACCCGGCGCAGGTTGGCACGGGCTCTTTCCTCGACCTCGGCCTTCGGCTCGCGGCGTACCCGTACCGGCGCCTCCATCAGGTTGCCGAGCACGGTCTTGTTGGAGAACAGGTTGAACTGCTGGAACACCATGCCGATCTCGGCGCGCTTGCGCGCTATCTGCCGTTCGCCCGCTTCGACTAGGAACTCTCCCTGCTCGCGGTAGCCGATGAGTTCGCCGGCCACCGTTATGTAGCCGGAGTCGGGCACTTCGAGGTGATTGATGCAGCGCAGGAAGGTGGACTTGCCCGAGCCGCTCGGGCCGAGCAGGCACAGGACCTCGCCGGCGGCGACATCGAGGGTGAGGCCGTTCAGGACCGGCACGTGCCCGTAGGATTTGTGCACGCCGACGGCACGCACCATGGGCTCGTGCGCCTCGGCCGCGGGGTTGTTCACGATGCCTCCCGGGGAGGGATCCCGCGCCGCCATGGCCGCCAGTCGGCGCGCGGTGTCCGGGCGAGGCTCCGGCCGAACCGGCGCTCCAGCAGGTACTGCCCGGCAGACAGCAGGCTGGTGAGGATCAGGTACCAGATCACCGCGACCAGCAGCAGCGGGATGACGAGGTAGTTCTCCGCGTAGATCTTCTGCACCGAGTAGAGCAGGTCGGTGAGCGTGATGACGCTGACCAGCGCACTGCCCTTGACCACGTTGATGACTTCGCTGCCGGTCGGCGGGATGACGACGCGCACTGCCTGGGGCAGCACGATACGGAACAGGGCGACCCGGCGGGTCATGCCCAGCGACAGGGCCGCCTCGGTCTGGCCGTGAGGCACCGACAGGATGCCGCCGCGGAATATCTCGGCCATATAGGCGACCTCGTGCAGGCCAAGGCCCAGGATCGCGGCTGCGAACGGGCTGATCAGCGTGTTGGACCCGGCGCTGACGAGGGCCGGCCCGAACGGTACCCCGAAGGACAGCCGCGGGTACAGCGCGCCGAGGTTATACCAGAACAGCAGCTGCACTAGCAGCGGGACGCTGCGCAGCAGCCAGACGTAGAACCACGCGACGCGGGACAGGACCGGATTGGGGGACAGCCGCATCGCCGCGATCAGAACGCCGCCGGCGATGCCGATGGCCATGGTGATGGCCGTCAGCTCGATCGTGGTCAGCAGCCCGTCCAGGACCGGGCCCGCCGTCATGTACTGGCCCACGACGCCCCAGTCGAACGCCTGGTCGCTGGCGAATGAGTGAGCGAGCATGGCGGCCAGAATCGCGAGGACGGCGACCCCGGCCCAGCGCCATGGATGCCGACGGGGCCGGATCTTCCGCTCGCCCGGGGGCTGGACAGCGACATCGCGGCCGGTCCCGGCCGCCGGTGCCTGCAGCGGCTTGCCGGCCATCTCAGCCAGCCTTCCGGTCCCAGACCTGAGCGAGCACGCGGAGCGTGTTCTGGCCGATCACCTTGGCGATGTCGCCGTCCGCGTACCCGTGGCTGACCAGCCAGCGGACGATGTTGGGGAAGGCCTCGGCTGGGTTCTCGATGCCATCGACGTAGGGCACGCGCTCGTGCTCGGGTTCTGGCCGGGACCGTTCGCCCATGGCGAGCTGCGCGGAAAACGTCTTGTGCCAGCCGACGTGATCGCCGAAGTTCGTGTCCGGGCCGAACGTGACGTGGTCGATGCCGACCAGGTCCGCGCAGTACTCGAAATGCTGCATCACGCTGTCGATGCTGTGCCGGGGATGCTCCCTGGTGACCGTGGTGTGCGGGGCAGCCTCGATGCCAATCAGGCCGCCGGCGGCCGCGCATGCCCTGATCACGTCGTCGGGCTTCATCCGGTCGGTCGGCCACAGCGCGCGGGCGCCGGCGTGCGAGATCACGATCGGCACCTCGCTCGCCTCAACCGCGTCGAGCGAGGTGCGGTCCCCCGCATGCGAGACGTCGATGAGCACGCCGAGCTGGTTGAGACGGCGCACCACGCGGCGGCCGAAGTTCGTCAGCCCGGCATCCGACGGCTCGGCGAGCCCGGCGCCGACCTGGTTGCCCTGGCTGTAAACCAGGCCGGCCGACCGGATGCCGAGGCCGTAGAGCACATCCAGCCGGTCGATCTCGTTCTCGATCGCGGTGACCGCTTCCAGGCAGAGCACCATGCCGATCTTGCCGTCCCGCTTGACCTGGTGCAGGTCGCTGAGACGGTAGACGGGCGTGACCAGGTCCTGGTGCGCGAGGTCGCACAGCCGCATGCCGAGGTCGTGGATGGTGTCGGTCCACTTCCAGCCCGCCGACGACGTTATGATGTTGCTGCCGTTCATCAGGTTGTCGAAGACGACGTCCAGGCCGGACTGGCTGAGTCCCGCGTACCCGGTGACGTCCCGCCCGGCGCGGCGGTAGGCGATTGCCGCGGTGGCACTGTCGGGCCGCCGGGTGGGGTGGTCGTGCAGGGAGATGACGAACTCGCGGTCCATCAGCCGCTGGACCCGCGCCTCCTCCTCGTCGCTCACCGCCACCTGGCGGCTGGGCACCCGGCCGGTTTCCGGCGGGAACTCGAACACCGGGAAGTCGGTACCCGGTTCCAGGTACTGGTAAGAGCGGTAGCCATACGGGGGAATCCCGGTGGTCTTCATGTCATCCCGCCTCATGCGCGGTCGACCCGTCAACCTTGAAGTCGCTGGCTGGGATCGCCTCGAGGGACAGCAGGCCGTACTTGCTGAAGATCTTGTCGTACGTGCCGTTGGCCGCGAGCTGCCTCAGCCCGGCGACCAGCGCGGCGGCCAGCCCAGAGCCCTTTGGCGTGCCCATCGCGAAGGTGGCGCCCCACCCGGGGATGTCAGACCCGCCACTGAGCGGCAGGTTGTCGAACTTGCCCTTGGCCTGCTGTGCGGCATACGCGTTGGCCGCCGCGTCCGTGAGCACGCCGCGGATCTGCCCGCTGGTCGCGGCCACGGCGGCAGAGGAGACATCGGGGAACATCCGGACGGTCACCGTCGGCCTGCCCGCGGCCTTGCAGCGCTGGCTCAGCACCGAGGTGACGCCGGTTTCCGCCGAGCCTGACTCGATGCCGATGGTCTGCCCGCACAACTGCATGACGTTCGTCGGCCGGAACGTGGCGGACGAGGGCACCAGCAGCGACGAGGATCCCTTCGCGTAGTCGGCCATGTCGAGCACCTTCTGCCGCTCCACGAAGTCCCCCAGCGGTGAGGAAACCTGGTACCGTCCTGCCTGCAGGCCGGGGATGATCGAGTCGAACGTCGCCTGCACGATGTGGAACTGCACGCCGAGTTCCTTGCCAAGCGCCTGGTACAGGCCGGGGTCGAGTCCGGTGATCGTGCCATCGGAGAGCACCTCGTACGGCGGGAACACCGTCACCGCGACCGTGAGCGTCTTGCCGCGCCATGCCGCCGGGACATCCCGCGCCAGCGGCGCGTCCGCCGGGACCCTAGCGGCGGCGGGCGACGCGGTGCCGCCGGAGGCGGAGCTGGCACTCGAACCTGAACTTGAGCCGGAACCACAGCCCGCCACGAGGCCGGCCGCCAGGCAGGCAGCCGAGACGGCGAGCAGCAGCCCGCCCGGGCGCCGCTGTGTTTGTCTGCGCATCGCTGGTGTCCTTTCCCTGTCTTCCTTATGCCGTGCGCGCCTGGGTGACGGATTTCGTGAACTCATCCGCGGCCAGCCGCAGGAAACCTGGATCCGTCAGCAGGTCCGCGCCGGTCCTGGCCAGTGCGCCGGCGGCCTTGAGCATCATCTGGCCGGCGGCGGGCGTCGCCGCGGCCTCCCGCATCGCCACCGAGTGGCCGGGCGTGCCGAGCGGCGCGATACGGATGTACGGGTGGATGCACGGCAGCCGCTGGCTGACATTCCCGATGTCCGAACTGCCCGCCGGATCGTCCGGCGACGGCTCGCTCACCTCAACGCCGACGGCCGCCAGGTACCTGGCCATCCGGCTGGCGATCGTGTGGTTGTTGTTGCGTTCCTCGTACAGGGGCGTGGGCTCGGTGATTTCCACAGCCGTGCCAGTGGCGAGCGCCGCGGCCCGGGCGCAGTCCGCGACCCGTGCGGCCAGCGCGACCACGCCGTCGGTGCTGGGATGACGGACCAGGAACTCGGCCTCGGTCAGGTCCGGCACCACGTTGGGAGCGGTGCCGCCGTTGGTGATCACCCCGTGCATCCGGGCCCCGTCGCCGATGTGCTGGCGGAGCGCGTCGGTGGCGACGAAGAACTGGATGACCGCGGCGAGCGCGTTCTGGCCCTGCTCAGGGTTCTTCGCCGCGTGCGCGGCCACGCCGCGGAACCGGATACGGAAGTGCGTGCAGGCCAGCGACCGGCGCCACGGGATGGTGCGGTCGGCGGGATGGAACATCAGCGCCGCGTCGATTCCGTCGAAGACGCCTGCCTCCAGTTCCACGACCTTCCCGCCGCCACCTTCCTCCCCGGGCGTGCCGATCACCAGAATCGACCCGGGCGTTCCCCGGGGCAGCGCGCGGACCAGGGCCGTCGCGGCGGTCAGGCCGCCGGCCGCGATCAGGTTGTGCCCGCAGCCATGACCGAGCCCTGGCAATGCATCGTATTCGAGCAGGAAAGCGATACGCGGACCGCCGTCACCGTACGAGCCGACGAACGCCGTCTCCAGTCCAGCGACGCCGCGTGCGACGGCGAAGCCCTCCTTATCCAGCCATTCGGTGAGCAGCGCCGCAGCCTGACGCTCCTGGAACGCTGTCTCCGGTTCGCTGTGCAGCCGCGCGCTCAGATCCAGCGCCCGGCCCGCGAGTCCGCGGACCTGAGCGAGGATCGCCTCGTGCAGCCCGCCCGGCGTTCCCGCTGCCAGGCTGTCCTCCGCTTCAGTCATGCGGCGACCGTATATATCCCCACCCGTGCCGTCAGTATCATTAACGCGACAGCGTTAATCACGGCATCTGAGAACGGTGTGCGCAACTGAGCGTGGTGCTTTACCTCGGCTCGCGGCCCGAGCAGGCCGTGTCCTTCGGTGTATCACCGCTCGCCGAGCTCACCGCGCTGCTGCACGCGCTGTCCGAGCCCGGCCACCACCCGGCCCAGCGCAAGCGGCTGACGGAGATCCGCGACCGCGTCCCCGATGCGCTGGCCGGGAAACTCAGCCGGTGGTCCTGCCTGTGGGGCACGTACCGCGCCCGCCTGCTGTTTCCCGGTCCGCTCGGGCTCGGGGTATCGCTGGATCGCGAACTCGACGCGATCGCGTCGGTCCCCGGCGAGGAATTCGACACGCTCGCTGCCTGGGGCCTCAGCGGCGGCTACACGGGCCGCGACTTCTCCGCGCTGCGCCGGCGCACGGCCGCTGCCGCGGAGCTGATGCGGCGGTCCAGGGCTCGCGGCGGATGCGCGGCCGAGCTGGCGTCCCTGCTGCTCGCAGACCGGGAACGGTTCCGCGAACAGCTCTTGCACCTGCTGCGCGAAGCTGGCGCCGAGCTGCTGGGAGGCAACTGGGCGGCACAGGAAAGCGCGCTGAGCATCGAAGCGCGCGTCCAGCGCTTCCAGATGGTACGGCTTGGTATCGCGCCCGCGCTTCAGGCGCTCTCGCCCGCGACCAGCCGCGGCCATGACCCGGAGCGGCTGGTGTTCGACATGCTGCACCAGGGCCAGATCAACCTCGACAAGCAGGCCCTCCTAGTGATGGCAAGCGACTTCATCGCCCCGCATGTGCTGATCAAACACGAGGCCGGCTGGCCCGCTATCTTCCAGTACCCCCGCCACCCGGCACGACAGCGTCCGCTCGGCCGCGCCGATGTGCAGCGTCGGCTCACGGTGCTGGCCAGCCCTGGCCATATCGCCCTGGCCCGTATGCTCGCCGCCGAGGCGTTGCCGACAATCGAGATCGCCCGGCGCACCGGGCGCAGTCCCGCCCACGTATCCCGCCAGCTCAGGACCTTTCGTCAGGTGGGCCTGGTCGAGGCGGCACGAGACGGTAACCTCGTCTATTACCGGCTGGCGCTGTCGGAAGTCAGCAGGCTAGGGACGGACCTGCTGGAAACGATTCTGCGGTGATGGAGTCCCGGGATCCCGAAGATCGCCGCTCACTGATCGCCCCGGCGGAGGGCTACCGGGCCGGCCGGGGGCGCGGGCGGCC
>DATGLH010000084.1:0-26431 GCA_035294225.1 Trebonia sp. | reverse complement strand
GAGAACCGCCAGACGAGCCGGACGGGCGCCACGGGGGCGGGTGCCCGTCACCGACCCGCCTGTACAGAACGCAGGTTGCGCTGCCAGCGGGCAGCGCGGTGTGGAGGTAGGTGCTCAGTCATGAAGCTCAGTCTTCGGTTCCTGCTCGACGCCCTGTTCGTTGTCGCGGGCGCGTTCCTCGCGGTCGCGTCCATGGCATGGTCGGCCGGGACGGCCGGCTGGACCGCGTTCGGCGTATCGGCCGGCATCACCGTGATCGCCGCGGTCAGCGCGGCGCTGGCGCGCAAGGCCTCGCACAGGTTCGGGCACGGCCTGATCGGCCTTGTCGCGCTGTGGTCGCTCGCCGCGGCCCTGGCGTTCTCCGGATCGGTCCTGACCTGGCTGGTCTTCGCTGACGCGATCGCGGTCGGCGTGCTGGCGCTGGCCGACCTCGCCGCCCACGAGGCGACCACCGAGCGGATCGTCCACCAGCTGGAGGTCCGTGGCCCAGAGCGCGGAAGCCGGATCGCCGCCTGACGGCGACCGCTGCCAACGCCGGCGGGGCAGGCCGGGCGGCCTGCCCCGCCGGCGTTGGCTACCCCGCCGGGGGTCACCCCGCCGAGCCGCGCAGCGGCGGGGCCTCAAGCGCGCAGTGCAGGCAGTTGAGGTCGTCCCTGGGCCGGGCCCGCGGCGCCGCGGGGCCGGCCGGAGGACGGGCCGGATTACGGATGGTGGCGGCCGCGAGCAGGCCGCCGCCCGCCGCGACCACGGCTGCGATCAGCACCGCGTTATGGAAGCCCCGCGTCAGCGCGGCCGGGTGCAGGTACACGTCCCCGGTGATGCCGGCCGCCACGGGGAGCACGGCCACCGCGATCAGGCTCGCCGCCCTGGCCACGTCGTTGTTGACCGCCGAGGCGATGCCGGCGTGCCCGGCCGGCGCCGCGGCCAGCGCGGTCGCGGTCAGCGGCGCCACGTTGACCGCCAGCCCGAGGCCGAACACGATGACCGCCGGCAGCACCTGGGTGAGATAGTCTCCGTTGCCGTGGACCCGGGTGAACAGCGCCAGCCCGGCGGCGATCACCAGCGGTCCCGCGGTCATCTGCAGCCGCGGCCCGATGCGCGCGGCCAGCGCGGCCGATCTCGCCGACAGGGCGAGCATGATCACCGTCACGGGCAGCAGCGACACCCCAGCGGCAACCGGGCTGTAGCCGCAGGCCTGCTGCAACATGACCGGCACCAGGAACAGCGCGCCGCCGAGCGCGCCGTAGACCACGAAGGTGACGCCGTTGGCCCCGGAGAACTGGCGGCTGCGGAATACCGGCAGCGGGAGCATGGGGTGCGGGCTGCGCGCCTCGGTGGCGATGAAGGCCGCGAACAGGGCCACGCCGGCGGCCAGGCTCGCCAGCACGGGCAGCGACGCCCAGCCGCTGCCCGACGCGGCGATCAGGCCGTAGGTGATCCCGGCGAGCGCCAGGCTGATCGTGACCGCGCCCGTTATGTCAAGCGGCGGCCTCGGGCCGGGAGCGCGTGACTCCGGGACGTGCCGTGCCGCCATGGCGGTGACGGCGGCCGCCACCGGCAGGTTGATGAAGAACACCAGCCGCCAGGACACGGCGCTGATCAGCCAGCCGCCGAGGAACGGCCCGACCGCGGTGGCCACGCCGCCCAGCCCGGACCAGGCCCCGATGGCCCTCGGCCGGTCCTCCGGGGCGAAGGACGCCTGCAGGATGGCCAGGCTGCCGGGGGTCAGCAGCGCCGCCCCGGCACCCTGCACCGCGCGGGCCGCGATCAGGAAGCCGGCGCCGGGCGCCAGCCCGCAGGCGAGCGAGGCGAGCGCGAACCACGCGATGCCGATGACGTAGACCTTCCGGCGGCCGTATGAGTCGCCGAGCGCGCCGCCGAGCAGGAGCAGGCCGGCCAGCGTCAGCGTGTAACCGTCGACGACCCACTGCATGCTGGCCACCTTGGCGTGAAAGTCCTTGCCTATGGCCGGCAGGGCGATGCCCACGACGGTCGCGTCCAGCGCGGCGATGCCGGATCCGAGCACGGTGGCGGCCAGCACCCAGCGCCCCGTACCGCTGCCGTACCGCAGGCCCGCAGCGGCGCCGGCCATGGGCCGTTCCCCGCGGGCCGCCGCATGCGGGTCCCGGCTAGTCACGCGGATCGGACAGCGGCGGGCCGCTCACGCGCCCGGCGCCGATAACCGGGCGGCGGCGCAGGTCCCGGCGGATGTCGCGGCCGAGCCTCCTGGTCTCCCTGCGGTTCAGCATCGCCCCGGCCACCGCGCCGGTGAACAGGGGGCTCAGCGCGAACGTGGACCGGCGCACGCGTGCCGCGAGCCGCCGCCGCAACTGCCTGGCCAGCGGCGACCCGGCGACCATCAGCACTCCGCCCGGGACCATGAAGACACCGCGCCGGTTCGCCCAGGCCCCGATGTAGGCGCGCGCCCGGTCGGCGGCGTTCCCGGGCGCGGGGACGCCGTACACCTCATGCAACTCGGCGACCAGCTTGATCTCGATCCCTACGACCGCCAGCGTCTCCGCCGCAACCTCGGCGGGGAACGCGGGCAGCACCGGCAACGCGGCCCAGGCCCCGGTGGCGCCGCCGACCGCCGCCGTCGCGCGCGCGGCGCGTTCGACAAGCAGTTCGGCGATCTCCTCGTCCGAGCAGCCGGGGAACTGCGCCCGCAGCGTCGCCTGGTCCCGGACCCGGAGCCGGGGGCCCATCGCGACGACCTGCGTGGCGAGCCAGCTCACGAGGGATGCCGCGCCGCGGCCGGCGGCTCCCGTGCCAACCCTGGCGAGGCCGGCGCCGCGGCCGGCCGCCCGGGCTGCCGAGCGTGCCATGCCGTTCAGCGCACCGGCCAGCCGCCGCCGGTCCCGCGGCCTGTCCGCCTCTGACAATTCGACGGCGACTTCGGCCGCCTGCCGCGCGACGACATCCTCGCCGGCGCTTCGCTCGCTTCCTGAACTGGCCATATCCGGCACCTACCCGTAGCGGCGATCGTTGATCCCGCTCGCCGGTCCGAAATGCTCCGAGCGCGCACAGCGAGCGTTCGGTCACAGATTATTCGAATAAGCACTACTTGTATCAGTCGGATCGCCTATAGTGACGCGCAAGATTACCTGCAGGCTCATCCCGGCAGGTTCCGGACAGGAGCTCACTATGGCTGAGACGGTTCTGAACGAGATGGGGCAGCACCGTCGCACTGCCGTCCCGCTCGGACCGCAGCCGCACCTGCCGCGCGGTTCCGTTGTAGCGCGGGGCCCGTGGCCGGTTCCCGCGGATGCCGGGCTGGCGTTTGCCGCCGTGCCCGGGAGGCGCCATCCCGCCATGACTTCCGCCGCCTCATCCGTCCCCGCTGCCTCGTTCATCCCTGCTGCCCCCGCCATCCCATCGTTCACTCCTGCCGCCTCGTCGGCTCCCTCGCCCGGGGCGCAACTGGGCCGCCTGTGGCTGGCCGCCCTGGCCGTCAGCGGGCCGGACGCGGCCACGGGGCAGGATGACATCCCGATGGACCTGTCAGCCGCGCGGCGCTTCCTCACCGAGCAGTCGGCGGAACTGGTGTCGGTGCTGCTCGGCTCGCCGTTCCAGCCGCTGCGGGCCGCCGCCGTGGGCGAAGCACTGGTCAAGGCCAACTTCGTGGGCGCCGATGTGCTCGGCCGGAGCCTGCGGGTGCTGATCTTGCGGCTTCCCGCGCTGATCAGGACCTACACGCGGGGCGGCGCCGCGGACGACCCGGAGCGGCGGGTCGCGGAGGTCACCGAGGCACTGGCCAACGGGTACGTGCGCGCGCTGCGCGACCGCACCCTGGCCGAACAGGAATCGATCCGGCGCGCCGAACTCGACGCCCAGCGGGTCATCAGCGAGCAGCTGTGGCACCAGGCGACGCATGACCCGCTCACCGGGCTGCCGAACCGCGCCGCCGTGTTCGGCCGGCTGTCCGCGGCGCTCGCGAACGGGCGCGGCGCGGGCGGCACCAGGCTCGGCCTTTGCTACCTGGACCTCGACGGCTTCAAGGGGGTCAACGACCGGTACGGGCACGACGCGGGCGACGAGCTGCTCGTGCGGGTGGCCGAACGCATCGGCCGGGTAGCGCACGGCCACCGGACGATCGCCGCGCGGATCGGCGGGGATGAGTTCATCGTGCTCGCCGAGTCCTCGCCCGGGATGCGCGGCATGATCGAGCTCGCGGCCGCCATCCTCGTCGAGGTCAGCCGTCCGGTGCCGCTGCGCATCGGCCGCGTCAGGATATCCGCCTGCGCCGGTATCGCCGAATGCGCCGCGGACTCGCCCGCCGCCACGACCATGGTGGCGGACGCCGACGCCGCCCTGTACCGGGCTAAGTCTCGCGGGCCGGGGCACTGGGCTGTGGCTGACGCCGGCCGCTGGCAGGCACGCCAGCCCGCGGCCGGGAGCGCGTCGCGAGCACCGATCCGGAGAGGATGAGCACGAAGGAGACGCCGGTGGCGAGGGTCAGCCGCTCGCCGAGGACCACCGCGCCGAGCGCGACGGCCACCGCCGGGTTGAGATACGTGACGACCGTGGCGCGCGCCGCGCCGATCTCCGCGATCAGCCAGAAGTAGCCGACCAGCCCGGCTGCCGTGCAGACCGCGCCGAGCGCGGCCAGCGCGGCGAGCACCCGGGCGGCGGGCACGGCGTGCGGCCAGGTCACGACCGCGGCGGGCGTGTAGGCGGCCGCCGCGATAAGCAGGCAGGCCGCGTTGACCGGGATGCTGGGCAGGCCGGCCAGCTTGCGGTTCGCGATCATCGGCCCGGCGGCGTACCCCGCCGCGGTCAGCAGGACCTCCGCGTCGGACAGCAGGCCGCCGTGGCCGGCGCCCGGGCCGGCCAGCAGCGCCACCCCGGCGAAGCCCATGGCTAGCCCGGCCGCGCGGGCCGCGGTCAGCCGCTCGCCGCCGTGGCCGGCGCCGCCTCGCCTGGCCGCGGCCCAGGCGAGCAGGGCTCCGATGACCGGCGTCGAGGCGATGAGCAGGCCGCTGGTCGAGCTCGGCAAGTGGTGTTCGGCGCTCGACAACAGCGCCCACGGCCCGATGATCTCCACGGCCGCATAAGCCGCCAGCCATCGCCAGTGCCGGAGCAGGACGGCACGGCGCCCGGGGTGCCAGGAGCCTTGCGCGAGCGCGACCGGCACCAGGATGAGAGCGCCGACGGTGACCCTCGCCCAGACCAGGACGGGCACGGACACTCCGCCGTCCGCGACCTTGATCAGCAGGTACGGGATACCCCAGATGATGCCCATCGCCGCGAACAAGACCGCGCCACGCCTGCTCAACCGCCACCTGCCGTCGCTGCCAGAACTGCCAGAGCTGCCAGATCACCGACATGGCGAAAGACACCGCCGGCCGCGGATATTCCCGGTTACGGGACCGGCGGAACGCTGGCGCTTACCTGGACCCGCACGCCGGGCCCGGGCGCCTTCCCGCCAGCGCCGGCCGGCAGGCCGGCGACCAGAAGGCCGCCTGCCGGCCATCGGCCTGCCGGGCGCCGGCCGGCAGGCCGGCGGCCGGCGTGGCCACGGACGCCGGAGAGCCGCTGCCCGCCGTGCCGCCGGCATCCGCCTGCCCGGCTTCCTGCGCCCCCGGCACGGACACCGACATCAGCACGAACAGCGCCATGAGCGCGCCGGCGCCCGCCGCGTGCAGCAGGCTCGCCGCCGGATGCAGCCGGACGATCGCCGCGGCGTTCCGGAGCACCGTCCGCACTCGGTCCCAGCCGAGCGCGATCGCGAGCTGGGGCGCCGGCAGCGCCGGGCCGCACCCCCGGCTCGCTTCCTGGCGCAGCCGCCGCAGCGCGGCCATGCGCTGGCTACCGGTCAGCCCGGGAAGCAGGCAGACCGTGACGCCATGCGGGCGGCGCTCCGCCTTACCGTGCAACCCGGGCGGAAGGTCTCCGTAGCGAATGCGGATCACGGCTCAACCCAGTCGCGCGCGTGCATGACGGCCCCCTCACATGTACATGGACATCAGCAATGATCAGCAATGCACAGCCCCCACCGAGGCATTTGCAGCACCGAATATAACGCAATGGATTGGGCTGTTCACGATTAATAGCCAACTCGCCCGCTTCGCGCCGAGGCCAGGTCCCGGCTACGCTGCGTGCGTGATCCCCGCGCAGGCACAGGCCGGCACCGTAACGCCAGGCGAGCGGCGGCTGATGGCGCCGCTGCGGCTGCGCTGGGCGCTCGGAACCGCGCTGGCGGGCGGGCTCGCGCTCGCCGCCGCGTTCCCTCCGGCCGGCATCTGGCCGCTGGCCGCCGTCGGCCCGGCGCTGCTCACGGTCGCGCTGTCCGGCCGCGGCATGCGCGCCTCCTTCGCGGTCGGGCTGGTCTTCGGCGCCGCCTTCTTCTTCCCGCTGCTGGCCTGGGTGCTCAACGTGGCGTGGTTCGCGTGGGCAGCGCTCGCGGCCGCATCGGCGGTCATCCTGGCCGTGTTCGCGGTGGCCCAGCGCGCGCTGCTGAACCTGCCCGGCTGGCCGGTCGCCGTGGCGGGCTGGTGGGTGGCGCTCGAGGCGTTCCGGGACCGCTGGCCGTGGGGCGGTTTCCCGTGGGGCAGGCTCGCCATGAGCCAGGCCAGCGCGCCCACGCGGGGCTGGGCGGCGATCGGCGGCGCGCCGCTGCTGACCTTCGTCATCGCGCTCTCGGGCGGCACGCTCGCCTGGGCGGCGCTCACCGTCTGGCCGGGCGCCCCGCAACCCCCGGAGCCCCCGGAGCCACCGGAGCCACCGGGGCGCCCGGAGCCACCGGGGCGCCCGGCCCGCGCGCCGCGCCGGCGGACCGCGCTGGCCGGGCTGGCTCTCGCCGCGGCCGCCGCCCTCGCCGTCCTGCCCGCCGCGCTCCCGCTCGACCCGGTGCCGGCCAACGGCAAGACCGCCGTGGTCGCCGCCATCCAGGGCAACGTCCCGCGGGCACGGGCGAGCCTCGCCGACCAGCTCGGCAACTACCGGACGGTCACGCAGGACCACGTGGCCGCCACGGACAGGCTGGCGCGGGAGGTCAGGGCCGGCAAGCTGCCCGTACCCGACCTCGTGGTGTGGCCGGAGAACTCCACCGACATCGATCCCACCCGGTACCCCCCCGTCTACCAGCAGATCGCCGGCGCGGCGGCCGCGATCGGCCGCCCGATCCTGGTCGGCGCCGTGCTCCAGGACCCGCTGCGCAACGCCGGAGTGCTCTGGCTGCCCGGCACGGGGCCCGAGCCGCACTACTACGTCAAGCGCAGGCTCGTCCCGTTCGGGGAATACATCCCGTTCCGCGCCATCATCAGCAAGATCACCTCGCTGACCCAGCTCCAGCCGGTCGACTACACCCCGGGGCACTCGGCCTACGTGTTCCGCATCGGCCAGATCCGGCTCGGCGACGTCATCTGCTATGAGATCGGCTTCGACGGCCTCGTCCGCTCCGAGGCCGCCGGCGCCAACCTGCTGGCCATGCAGACCAACGACGCCACGTTCGAGCGGGACGGCCAGACCGGCGAGTCCGGCCAGCAGCTCGCCATGGCCCGGATCCGGGCCGTCGAGCACGACCGCGCGGTCGTCGTCGCGAGCACCACCGGGTACAGCGCGATCATCGCGCCCGACGGCGGGCTGATCACCAGCAGCGGCACCTGGCAGCAGGCCGAGCTCGAGGCGCGGGTCCCGCTGATCGGCTACACGACGCTGGCCGACCGGGCAGGCCCCTGGCCGGAGTACGCGATCGTCGCGCTGACCGCGGCCGCGCTGGCCCTCGCCGTCGCACGGGGTGTCCGCGCCCGATCACGGAACAATCCGGCCCGGCCCTGCGGAGGCCGATAAAATTAGCCTCCCCCGAGGAGAGGACCGATCCATCGTGTACGGCAGCCACCGCGTGCCTTCGGACCGGCCAGCCCGCCGGACACGGCGCTTCGCCGCCGCCGCGCTCACGGCGGCCGCCAGCCTGCTGGCCACGGCCTGCTCGGCCAGCACCCCGGTCGCGACGCAGCTCAACCCGCAGGCGGTCGGCGGCGGGACCGCGTCGGCGGCCGCGAAGTACCTGCGGATCACCCCGGCTTCCGGCTCCGCGGACGCCAGCCCGTCCGGCGGCATCACGGTCAGCGCGCTCGGCGGCAGCAAGATCACCCACGTGACCGTGCGCACCAGCGGCGCCCCGGTCAGCGGCACGCTGAGCAGCGACGGCAAGACCTGGCACAGCACGTGGGCGCTGAACACGGGGCAGTCCTACACCGTGACCGCGGCCGGCACGGACAGCCAGGGCCGCCCGGTCACCGCTACCAGCACGTTCCGCACGCTGACGCCGGCCCGCACGTTCCACACCGAGATCTACGAAGCCCAGGGCGCCGCCTACGGCGTGGGCATGCCGATCATGCTGACCTTCGACCAGCCGATCACGGACAAGGCGGCCGTCGAGCGGTCCTTGCAGCTCACCACCTCCAAGCCGGTGATCGGCGCGTGGTACTGGGACGGCAGCCGGCAGCTGGACTTCCGGCCGCGGGACTACTGGCCGGCCGGCACGACCGTCAGCTTCGACGGGCATCTGGACGGCGTCGAGGGCGCCCCGGGCGTGTACGGCACCCACGACCTCACCCAGACGTTCACCATCGGGCAGCCGGTGATCGCGGTGGCCAGCACCACCGCCCACCGTACGTTCATCTACGTGGACGGCAAGCTGAAGTACGAGTGGCCGATCAGCACCGGCCGGGCCACGATGCCGACCCCCGACGGCACGTACCTGACGGTGGAGAAGGGCAACCCGGTGCGGATGATCGGCGGCACGAAGGGCACGCCCGGCTACTACAACGAGCTGGTCAACTGGGCTGTGCGGTTCACCTTCAGCGGCGACTACTACCACTCCGCCCCGTGGTCGGTGGTCGACCAGGGGACGACCAACGTGAGCCACGGCTGCGTGAACCTGGCCCCCGAGGACGCCCAGATCTTCTACCAGATGGCCGTCCCGGGCGACCCGGTCACGATCGTGGGCAGCCCGAAGGCCGGCAACTGGGACGACGGCTGGACCGAGTGGTTCCTCAGCTGGGACCAGTACCTGCGGGGCAGCGCCACGCACATGGCGGTCGAGGCGGGACCGGACGGCAGCACCTTCGTCAGCCCTTCCTCGCTGCCCCCGGACACCGCGTCAGCCCCCCTCCAGACCTCGGCACCGGGCAATTACCTGGCCGGGTAAGCAGGAACCGCCTTCCGTTCGGAATAAAAACCCATGTCTCCCGAACGGAAGGCGGTGACTGTCACGGGGCGGCGGTGCTGCTCGTGGTGCCCGACGTCTGCTGGTTGACGTGCGCGGTGGGCGTGCCGGATGAGACCGCGAGGATGACGCCGAGGGTGAGCGCGAGCGCCAGCGGGATAAGCAGCGGCGCCGCGGCCCGCGCGGTCCGGTGGTGGCGCGCGCGGCGCCGCCCGCCGCCCGGCCGGTTGCCGAAGCCGCCCTCGATCAGCGTCACGCTGGCCACCTCCGTCTCCGTTCCGCTGAAGGCCCCTGGGCAGCCAGGATAACTCCGTTATGCAACGGTTATCGGGCGTGTAGCGAAAGTTGTCAAAGCCGTCACGGACGGTCAGGGAGCTTCCCAGAGGGTGGCGATACCCTGCCCGACACCGATGCACATGGTGGCGGCCCCCCGGACGGCGGCGCGGCGGCGCATCTCGTGCAGCAGCGTGGTGACGATCCGCGCGCCGGAGCACCCGAGGGGGTGCCCGATGGCGATCGCGCCGCCGTTCACGTTCACCTTCTCCGGGTCGAGCTTGAGCTCATCGACCACCGCGACCGACTGCGCGGCGAACGCCTCGTTCACCTCGACCAGGTCCAGGTCCTCGACGCGCCACCCGGCCCTGGCCAGCGCGCGGTTCATCGCGGGCACCGGGCCGATCCCCATGTAGTCCGGGTGGACGCCGGCCGCCGCGGAGCCGGCGTAGCGGGCGATCGGCCGCGCGCCGGTCCGGTTGACCGCGTCCTCGGACATGAGCAGCAGGGCGGCGGCCCCGTCGTTCAGCGGGGAGGAGTTCCCGCCGGTCACGGTGCCGCCCTTGCGGAACGCCGGTTTCCTGGCGGCCAGGTCGGCGAGCGTGATGTCGCCCCTGATGCCCTCGTCCGCGGTGACCTCGCCCTTGGCGGTGCTCACCGGGACGATCTCGTCGTCGAAGCGGCCCGCGTCACGGGCGGCGGCGGCCAGGCGGTGGCTGCGCAGCGCCCACTCGTCCTGCCGCTCACGGGTCACGCCGTACTTGACCGCCACGTTCTCCGCGGTCTCGCCGAGGCTGACCGGCGGGTACATCTGAAGCATCCGCGGGCTCACCAGGCGCCAGCCAAGCCTGGTGTCGGCGAGGTCGAGCGACCTCGGGTACGGGTCAGCGGTCCGCGCGACCACGAACGGGGCGCGGGTCATCGACTCGGTGCCGCCCGCGACGCAGATGTCGGCCTCGCCCGCCGCGATCGCCCGCGCGGCGTCGCCGACCGCCTCCATCCCCGATCCGCACAGCCGGTTCACCGTGGCGCCGGGGATCTCCACCGGAAGCCCCGCCAGCAGCACGGCCATCCGGGCCACGTTCCTGTTGTCCTCGCCGGCCTGGTTGGCCGCGCCCCAGTAGACGTCGTCGATGGCGTTCGGATCGAGGAATCCGTTGCGCTCGATGAGGGCCCTGAGCGTGTCCGCGGCCAGGTGATCGGGCCGGACCTCGGCTAGCGCCCCCTTCACCTTCCCGATGGGCGTACGGCAGGCATCCACCACGAACACCGAGCTCACGCTGACCTACCTCTCGCGGACGTTCGTTTCCCTCACCATAAGACACGGCGCGGCGGCCCCGGATTCCCGGGGCCGCCGCGCCGCATGCCGTGCCGGCACGGTGGCCGGCGCCGGTCAGGTGCCCGACGGGTTCTGCCAGCGGAACCGGCGCGGGCCGCGCGCCTGCGTGCCGGTCGTCTGGCCGGCCTTCGGGTTCGTCCCCGTCATCGTGGCCGTCGCCGCGCCCGTCGCCTGCTGCTGGGTCAGGTTGTACGTCACCGCGGTGGCGACGCCGTTCCCGTCCAGGGTGACGGTGACCGGGTTCTTCAGGCCGAAGTTGCCGCAGTTCAGGTTCGTGAAGGACATCGACAGCCGGTTGCCGAGGAACGTGGCCAGGTTGGTGCCGACCGCCGGCACCGGGGTGGTGAACGCGGCGTCCTTCGCCATGTCCAGGTTGTTCCGCGCCGGGGCGATGTTCACCATGTTCTGGCAGTAGCTCGCCGCGACCGTGGCCGGGTTGGTGCCGTTGGCCAGCAGCGGCTGGTCCACCAGCGACCGGTAGACGTTGGTCTTGGCGATGCTCATGTTGCCGCCGACCAGCGTCATCTCGTCGTTCGGCGGGACGAGCGCGATCGTGCCCTTCTGGTTCACCATCGCGCTGAGCTCGTTGAGCGCCTGCGACGGCGCGGTGCCGTTCGGGTTCGTGGCGTCAGGGGCGGTGAACGGCGTGCACCCGTTGGCCGGGAGGACGAAATCGCTCAGCAGCGCGTCGTCGCTGCCGTTGCTGAGCGTGGTGGCGCCGGCGAGGGCCGCCTTGTTCGCCGCGGTCGCCTGGGCGGTCTGGCCGTTGCCGTTGATCAGGTACTGGGTGACCACGTTGTCGCTCTGGTCCTGGTCGATCAGGGCGAAGTCACGCGTGGTCTCGCACGGCTGCCCGTCGCTGGCGGTGCCCGCCGCCGGGACCTTCAGGGTGCCGTTGGCGATCTGCGCGTCCGCGGCCCTGTAGAAGTTCACCGCGTTGCACGCGGACACCTGGCCGATGACCGACTGGCCGAGCGCGTCGACGCAGTTGCCCTGCCTGGCGCCCGCGCCGGTGAGCACGAGGTTGGTGCCGTTGAACCCGACGTCGATGATCACCACGGAGCCCGGGTCGATCTTCGGCGGGGTCGGCGCCACGGCCGGCTGGGTGCCCGCGGTGACCACCAGCGGGTTGTAGACCTGCAGGGAACCGTTCGGCGCCAGGATCGTCGCCTCGACGAACGCGCCCTCGGTGCCGGCGTTGGCCATCGAGCAGCCGTCGCCGAGCTGCCACGGCGTGGCGAGGCCCTGGGCGCTGAGCGGGTTGGCCGGCACGGCGAGCGTGCAGTTCATCGACGCCGCGGCCTGGGCCGGGGTCTGGTTCATGTTGATGGGGGCGCCCGCGCCGTCGACCGGGTTCGTCGCCAGGTCGCCCAGCTGGAACCTGGCGAGCTGGCCGTTGGCGAACGAGCTGGCGGGCGCCACCGCCGCCCCGGTGCCCGCGGTCGAGCTGGCCGACGGGCTCGCCGACGCCGTGGCGCTGGCGCTGGCGCTGGCCGACGGGCTTGCCCCGAACCGGTGCCGCGAGCCGAACGCCGACTGCTGCACCGTCGCGGAGTTCTCGCTGTGCGAAACCGCGATGATGACCCCGAGAGTTACGCCCAACGCCACCGGTATGGCGAGGGGGACCGCAATACGCGCCGCTCGACTTCGCGTGCGACGGCGCCTTACGGACCGTTGCCCGGTGAGCATCCAATCCACCTCCGTGTCCGCTGTTACGCTCCCGGGGGCTTACGTTAGACCAGGTAGCCTGGCCAGTACCGGGGAATATGAAAGATTGTCCGGCGGCCAGAACCGGCTATTTTCTGAGAAAGTTATTGCCAACTTCTAACGTGCCTGATAGCAGACATAAAAGCCGTCGAGATAGGACCGTTATAGAGACGCGGACGGCCGCCGGGGACACCGGGCCGTAAGAATTCCTCACTGTTGGTGAGGAAGCGGCGGCGGATGGTCGCGGCAGTTGTTGCGAGGCGGTTACGCGGCCGCCGGCAGGCGCGGTCGCGCCGGCGCGGCGCTGGGCCGACGGGGCGCCGCCGGGGCGCTGGGCCGCCGGGGCGCCGCCGGGGCGCTGGGCCGGCGGGCCGGGCAGGCGCGACGGCCGCGAAGCGGGAGCGACCGCGAAGCGGCGCGGGCAGCGGGAGCGAAGCGGCGCGGGCAGCGGGAGCACTGTGGAGCCGGGAGCACTGTGGAGCACGGTACAGAGGGAACCGTGATCCCAAGTTTTCCTTTTTGATAGCTATTGCTCCTAGAATCGCAAGTGCGCGCCGTGAGCTACGGCGATGCGATCCATGTCGATGCGATCCGCCGTAACGCGTGCAGCGCGGCACCGGCACCATCGATCTGACGACCTATCGAGGAGAACGCACAGTGTCGTTCTTGGGGAGCGCGGGCCGGCGCGGCGCCGCCCTGCTGCGGCACCGGGGGATCACGGCGACCGCGGGCGCGGCCGCTCTGGTTGTCATCTCCGGGGGTACGTTCGCCGCGGTTACCCACCGGGGACCGAACCACGAAACGATCGCCAGCGCCGGCAACACCAGCGCCAGCAACAGCAGGCCGGCTGCGCAGGCCAAGCCCGCGCACCCGGCCGAGCCGCTGCGCGTGGTCTCGGTCAGCCCGGGTAACTCCCGCGGCGTCAACGGCGCGGCCCCGATCAAGGTGACGTTCTCCTCGGCGCTGTCACCGCAGACCCCGCTGCCCACGCTGTCCCCGAAGATCGCGGGCAGCTGGCGGGTTTCCGGCGACACCGTCACCTTCACCCCGGCCGTCGGCTACCAGCCGGGGACCAGGGTCACCCTGAAGATCCCCGGCGGCAAGGCCGGAGTGACCGGCGCGGGGAACTCCGCCGGGGTGCTCGGCAAGTCCGAGACGGTCAGCTTCACCACCGGCTCCTTTTCTACGCTCCGGCTGCAGCAGCTGCTGGCCGAGCTCGGCTACCTCCCGCTGACCTGGACGCCAGCCAGTCCGGACGCCCCGGCGATCCCGGACGGCGACGCGAACGCCCAGCTATCGGCCGCCTATGACCCGCCTGCCGGCACCTTCACCTTCCAGAGCGGCTATCCGGCCGAGCTGACCAGCCAGTGGCGGACCGGCGAGGACAACATGCTGGACGTCGGCGCGATCCGGGCCTTCGAGAACAACCAGGGGCTCGCCATGGACGGCGTCGCCGGGCCAGCGGTCTGGGCGCACCTGTTCACGGCGATCGCCAGGCACCAGGTCAACCCCGACGGCTACACCTACGCGCTCGCCACCCAGGGCTCCTCCAACGAGAGCCTGCAGGTCTGGCACGACGGCAGGAGGATCCTGGACACCCCGGCCAACACCGGGATCCCGGCGTCGCCGACCGCCGACGGCACGTTCCCCGTCTACGAGCGCCTCCAGTTCCAGATCATGAAGGGCACCAACCCGGACGGGACGAAGTACGCCGACCCCGTGAGCTGGATCGCCTACTTCAACGGGGGCGACGCGGTGCACGGCTTCTACCGCGCCGGCTACGGCTGGTATCAGAGCCTCGGCTGCGTCGAGCTGCCGCCGGCCACGGCGAAGTACATCTGGCCGTACCTGACGTACGGCACGCTGGTTACGGTCCGGGGGCCGGTCGCCTGAACCGCGGGCCCGGCCATCGCCCGGGGATGATCACCGCCCGGGCGATGGCCGGGCCCGGGCGGTGATCGCCGCCTAAACGGCGGCCATCGCGAGCCGGAACACGGCCGCGAACCGGGAGCCGGGGATCGTCCCGGCGATCAGCTCCGCTTCCCTGAAGGTGTCGACGTCCGTCAGTTCGGGCGCCATGGCCACCCGGAGCCCCGCCGACGTCAGCCGGCCGAGCTGATGACGACCGGTGTCCGGCCGGGACATCGGCACGCCGGCGAGCAGCGACCGGTCGGGCTTGCGCAGGCCGAGCAGCCAGAAGCCGCCGTCCGTGGCGGGGCCGAACACGGCGTCGGCCTCCCCGCAGGTCAGCGCTTCGGCGGCGTCCGCCAGCAGGCCGGGGGTGATCTGCGGCGTGTCCATGCCGACCAGCACCATGGGGAGCGGCAGCGCCGCGTAGGTGTCCGCGAACGCGGCCGCGAGCCGTTCGTCGAGCCCGCCGCTGCGCTGCGGGATGACCTCGAATCCGGGCGGGAGCCAGCCTCCCGGGGTGCCGTCGAGCGCCAGCACCCTGCGGGTCACCGGCGTGGCCGCCACCGCGGCCAGCGTGTCGGCCAGCGCGGCCTCCGCCAGCAGCGCGGCGTCGGCCGGGGTGAACGGCGGGGTCAGCCTCGTCTTGACCCGGCCGGGAACCGGTTCCTTGGCGATGACCACGACCTGAGCGGCCAGCATGACGCCCCCGCTCACGCCGCGTACGAGGCGAGCACGCGGCGCATGTCGCGCACTGCCTTCACGGTGCCGCCCACCGTGCCGGTTACCTTGGATTTGCCGGTGCGGGGGTAATACGGCACCGGTGCCTCGCCGATCCGCCAGCCCGCCGCGGCAGCGCGCATCACCATCTCCAGCGGGTAGCCGAACCGCCGGTCCTTGAGGTCCAGCGCCAGCAGCGCCTGGCGGCGCGCGGCCCGCATCGGGCCAAGGTCGCGCAGCGGAACGCCGGCCCGGCGCCTAAGTTCCGCGGAGAGAACCATGTTGCCGAGCCGCGCGTGCGCGGGCCAGGCGCCGAGCGTCTTCGGTGCCCGGCGGCCCAGCATCAGGTCGGCGCTCCCGTGCCTGACGGGACCGGTGACGATCTTCAGGTCCATCGGGTCGAACGAGCCGTCCGCATCCATGATGCAGACGATCTCGCTGGTCGCCGTCAGCAGTCCGGCGTGGCAGGCGGCGCCGAAGCCGCGCTGCGGGACGTGCACGACCGTGGCGCCGTGTTCGGCGGCGATCAGCGCCGAACCGTCCGTCGAGCCGTTGTCGGCCACGATCGGCCGGTATCCGGCGGGCATCCTGGCCAGCAGCCAGGGCAGGGCGCCGGCCTCGTTGAGGCAAGGCAGCACGACATCGATGGTTTCCATGGCGGTTTCCATGGCGCTGACGCTAACCGCGCGCCGGGTGTCTGGCGGCGGAACCGCCCTTACGGATGTGTGACGGCTGATTGCGGACGGTCGTCCCGGTCTCCGCCGCGTGCTTGGCTCGCAGCTATGCGAGTACTAGTGACCGGAGCGGCGGGGTTCATCGGATCCCATGTGATGGAGGCCATGGCACGGGCTGGGCATGAGGTTCGCGGCCTCGACTCGCTGAGTCCCGCCGTGCACAACGGCAGGCCGTCCTACATCCCGGACGGAGTCGATCTTCGCGTGGCGGACGTCCGCGACCCCGCCGCGGTGGCCGACGCGCTCGGCGGCGTAGACGCCGTGTGCCACCTGGCCGCCATGGTGGGGCTCGGCGTGTCGCTCGCCGACCTGCCGCTGTACGCGGACGTCAACGTGACCGGCACCGCCGTGCTGCTTGACGCCATGGGCCGTCGTGGCGTGTCCCGCCTGGTGCTTTCCTCCTCGATGGTGGTGTACGGCGAGGGCGCCTACGAGTGCCCGGCCGATGGCAGCGTGCGGCCGCTTCCCCGCGCCGCTGCCGACCTCGAAGCGGGCGTGTTCGAGCCCCGCTGCCCGGTATGCGATTCGGCGCTGTCGTGGTCGACGGTGCGCGAGGACGCCGCCCTGGACCCGCGCAACGCCTACGCGACGAGCAAGGTGGCGCAGGAGCACCTGGCCGCGAACTGGGCCCGGCTGACCGGCGGCACGGCCGTGGCGCTGCGCTATCACAACGTCTACGGCCCGCGGATGCCCAGGGACACGCCGTACTCGGGAGTGGCCGCGATCTTCCGCTCCTGCCTGGAGAACGGCGTGCCGCCGCGGGTATTCGAGGACGGCGGCCAGCTCCGCGACTTCGTGCACGTCCGTGACGTGGCCGAGTGCAATGTGCTGGCGCTGGCCGCGACCGGCACCGCAGGCCCCGCGGCCCTGCCCGCCGGGACGCTGCGCGCGTACAACGTGGCCAGCGGAACGCCGCACACGGTCGGCGAGATGGCCTCGGAACTGGCCGCTTCCTTCGGCGGCACCATAGAGCCCAAGGTGACCGGCGAGTACCGCCTCGGCGATGTGCGCCACGTCGTCGCGTCGCCGGAGGCGGCAGCCCGCGACCTAGGCTTCCGCGCCAGCGTCGGCTTCGCCGCGGGCGTGGCGGAGTTCGCGCGTGCTCCGCTCCGCGCTCCCGCCGCGGCCGGGACCGGCGCGGCCGGATCGTAGGGGGCCGGCGTGGCGGGAGGGGGGCCGGCGTGGCGGGCCGCCAGGCCAGGGCGGCGGCGGGCCGCCGGGCCACGGCGGCTGCCTCGTAGGGTCGGCCCTCGCGGCCGGGCGGCGCCCGGTGCGGTGACCGCCTGCGCCCGCGTGCCCGTACGGGCACGCGGGCGCAGCACCGCAGCGGTCCCTATTTCACGGCATGCGCCGGTTCACTGCACGCGCTGGGCTCAGCGGACGGCGTCCACCGGGCGGGCCGCCGGCGCGGGCCGGGACACCGCCGGCGCCGACGGACGGGCGAGCGGCAGCTTGATGAGGAACTGACAGCCAGGCCCGGTGTTACGGACGCTGATCTGGCCGGAGTGCGCCTCGACGATCCCCCGGGCGATGGACAGCCCGAGCCCGGCACCGCCGGACGGGTCCGGCGTGCGGGCGCTCTCGCCGCGGAACGCCACGTCGAACACGCGCGGCAGGTCCCCCGGCGGGATGCCGCCGCACTCGTCTGCCACGCTCACGCACGCCATCCCGGCATGGATCTCGCCGAGCACCTCGATCGTGCCCCCGTAGGGTGTGTGCCTGATCGCGTTGGTGACCAGGTTCCTGACGGCGCGCCCCATCTCCGCCGTATCGATGACCACGGGCATGCCGCGGACGGCGGATCCCGTGAGCCGGATCCCCTTGGCCCTGGCCACCGGCTCGGCGCTCGCGACGACCTCGGCGATCAGGTCCTCAAGGCCGACCAGCCGCGGCGACAGGCGCAGCGTTCCCGCATGGATCTTGGACAGCTCGAAGAGGTCATCGATCATCGCGGACAGCCGGTCGGTCTCGCGACGGATCTGGGAATGGTAGTGGCTGACCTCGCGCGGGTCGGTCACCACCTGATCCTCCAGCGCCTCGGCCATGGCGCGCAGCCCGGCGAGGGGGGTCCGCAGGTCGTGGCTGACCCAGGCGACCAGTTCGCGACGGCTCGCTTCCAGCGCCTGCTCACGGGCCCGCGCCTGGCCGAGCCGGTCGTGCGCCTCGGCCAGCCCGTCCGACAGCTCGGCCAGCTCGGCGGGCAGCCTCATGGCGGGCGGGGTGTAGATGCCGCTGTCACCGACCTCACGCACCGCTTTGAGCAGCGTCTTGGTGGCCCTGGTGAGCGTGCGGCTGATGAACAGCGCGACGGCCAGCCCCGCCAGCCCGGCGATCCCGAGCAGTTCGAGCATGACGTTACGGTCCTCGGGCGTGCTTATCATCAGGACCGCGATGGCGCCGACCCCGGCCAGCGACGTGATGACGGTGACCAGCGCCACGAGGTTGAGCATCACCCTGATGGAGCGGTCTGCCATCAGCTTCAGCAGCAGCACCCCGACGATCGTGGTGGCCGCTGCGATGCCGCCCACCGTCGCGGAGACGTGCAGCAGGTCGGACGGCGCGACACCCGGCATGATCTCGGCGACGGCCGGCGTCATGCCGCCTCCGGCTCGTACCGGTAGCCGACGCCCCAGACGGTGATGATGCGCTTGGGCATCGTGGGGTCGGCTTCCAGCTTCTCGCGCAGCCGCCGCACATGCACGGTGACCGTCGAAGTGTCGCCGAACGTCCAGCCCCATACCTCGTTAAGCAACTGTTCCCTGGTGAACGCCTTCCGCGGATTGCGCATCAGGAAGACCAGCAGGTCGTACTCGCGGGAGGTCAGCTGTATGAGCTTGCCGCCGACGCGCACCTCGTGCGCCGCCAGGTCCACGGTCAGCCCGCGGTCGGAGATGATCCCCTGGTCCGGCTTGTCCGGCAGGCCGCTGCCCCTCGCCCGGCGCAGCACCGACCGTACCCGCATCGCCAGCTCGCGCGGGCTGAACGGCTTGGTAACGTAGTCGTCGGCACCGGTCTCGAACCCGATCAGGCGGTCGGTCTCGTCGCCGAGCGCGGTCAGCATCACCACCGGGATCGGCCACCGCTCGCGCATCCGCCTGCACACTTCCAGGCCGTCGATGCCGGGCAGCATCAGGTCGAGTACGACCAGGTCGGGCGGCTGCTCGGCGACGCGCCGCAGCGCCTCGTAACCGTCGTGCACGCATTCGACGGTGTGTCCGTCACGGACGAGGTAGCGTCCGACGACATCCGCGACCGTGGGGTCATCGTCGACGACGACGATCCGTCCGGGCGGGTCAGGGTTATTGGCCACGGAACACCCGCCCTGTGGCAGCGGGTACGCCGAGTCGGGAATCGCTCACCGTTACAAGGTAAATCGGTGCGCGACCGCATGGCCACCGAACAGGGCAAATCCGTCACTACTCCGTAAGGTCGGTGACGATTCCGTTAGGCCGTCCCATTCGGGCCATGGCCACGCGACCGCAGGGTGAACACTGGTCTGCGTTCGGCTGCCTAGATGGGGAGGAGACCCGCGTGATCGGCGAACTTTACGAGATTGCCCTCGCCGGGCACGCGCGGCCGGAGATCGAGCACGCCGATGGCAGCCGGACCCCGCTCCAGGTGGATGAGTGGCTGCACATCCGCCCAGGTGACGGGTCGATTATCGACCGCTGCAACGGCCCGACCCTGGACGTGGGGTCCGGACCCGGACGGCTGACCGTGGCGCTCGCCGAACGCGGCATCCCCGCCCTCGGTATCGATGTCACGCCGTACGCCGTGCGCATCGCCCGGGCGGCCGGCGCGCTCACCTTGCTGCGCGACGTCTTCGGCCGGGTGCCGGGAACCGGCCGCTGGATGACCGTGCTGCTCGCCGACGGCAACATCGGGATCGGCGGCGATCCGGTCGCCCTGCTGCGCCGGGTCAGCGAGCTGCTGACGCCGCCTGGCCAGGCGCTGGTCGAGGTGCAGCCGCCAGGCGCGGCGCTCCGCCGTGAACAGGTCAGGCTCCGGCACGGCGGGCAGAACAGCGCCTGGTTCCCGTGGGCATACGTCGGCGTGGACCAGATGGCGGAGACTGCCCGAACCGCTGGCCTCCGGATAGCT
This sequence comes from Trebonia sp., assembly GCA_035294225.1. Classification (GTDB taxonomy): domain Bacteria; phylum Actinomycetota; class Actinomycetes; order Streptosporangiales; family Streptosporangiaceae; genus Trebonia. The sequence goes on along the minus strand of DATGLH010000084.1, from coordinate 6,477 downwards.
GAGACTTGGTCATCCGACGGCCGGTGGTTCACCTCGCTGCGCCGCGCTTAAGTATTGCTTACGGTCAGGCGTGACGGCGGCCCGGCCGCGGCGGCTGATGGCACCCTCAGGCCCATGAGCGCAAAACTCCGGGTAGCCGGGATCATCCTGTCTCTCGCCGTTCTCGCCGGCCTGATCCTGCTGGTCGCGCGGCCACGTCTCGACCCGGCGCGGATACAGCCGATAGCGCTGGTCGCCGGCGCGTGGATCGCGTTCGGCTGCGCGGCGTGGCTGCTGCGCAAGGTCACCCTCCGCCTGGCGGCCGGGCTGATCCTCGCCGGCGGGATCGCGGTCCAGGCCGTCGCGCTCGCCGGGCCGCCGCAGAACAGCAGCGACTCTTACCGGTACATCTGGGACGGCCGGGTACAGGCGGCGGGCATCGACCCCTACCTGTACGCGCCGGCGGACGCCGGCGTCGCCGCACTGCGCAACGACTTCCTGTGGTCCGGCACGGGCCCCGGAAACTACGGGGACTGCGTCAGCGGCAGCAGGGACCCGGCCAACCCGGCCGACAGCCTGGTAGCGGGCTGCACCAAGCTGAACCGGCCTAAGGTGCCCACCGTGTACCCGCCGGTCGCCGAGGCGTACTTCCTCGCCGTGCAGCTCGCCGCGCCGGCCGACAACTCGACCATCCCGATCCAGGCGGCGGCGGCCGGGTTCGCCGTGCTCATCACGCTGATCCTGTTGGCCGGGCTGCGGAAGCTGGGCAAGGACCCGCGGCTCGCCGCGATATGGGCCTGGTGCCCGACCGTCGCCCTTGAGGCCGGGCAGAACGCGCACGTCGATGTGGTCGGCTGCGCGCTGACCCTAGTCGCGCTGCTGCTGCTCGCCCGGGCCAGGACCGAGGGCCGCACGGTGCTCGGCGGCGTGCTGATCGGCCTGGCGATCGCCACGAAGGTGACGCCCGTTCTCGTGGTGCCCGCGGTGCTGCGGCGCGGATGGATGCTGATCTCGGCGTCCGCGGCGGCGGCGATCTCCCTGGTGTACGCGCCGCACGTGATGGCGGTCGGCCGGAAGATCATCGGTTTCTTCCCCGGTTACCTCAAGCAGGAGGGCTACTCCACCGGGAACGGCTTCAGCGTCATCGGCCTCTTCATCCACGGCAAGCCGGCGACGGCGGTGGCGGTGGCGATCCTGGGCGCGATCGCGCTGGCCATCATCCGCTTCGGCAACCCTGACGAACCATGGCGCGGAGGCGTGCTCATGACCTCAGCGGCGCTCGCCGTGTGCACGCCGCACTTCCAGTGGTACGCGATCTTGCTGGTCATGCTGGTGGCGCTGGACGGCCGCCCCGAGTGGCTGGCGATCGCGGCGGGCGGGTACCTGGCCAACAGCCCGGACCTGAGCATCGACGGGTTCGTCCTGCACCACGACTCGCGCCTGGCCGGGTACGGCGGGGGCGCCGCCGTCGCGTGCGCCCTCGCCCTGGTCCGCTACGCGCTCACCCGCCGCGCCCGCTCGCGTGCTGCCGGGGCGGAGCCCGCGACCGGTGTCGCAGCCGCCGCCCCGGCCCCGGTCAGCACCCCGGCCAGCGCCCCGGCCGCCGCCGGAGCGACCGCCGCCGGGGCGACCGCCGCCGACGCCGGCGGCCAGCCGGTCATCGAACCCACGGCGGTGCGCTCCGAGCCGGTCATCGAACCCACGGCGGTGCGCTCCGCGCGGGCCGTCACGGTGACCATAGGAGCCGGCGGCTTGCCCGCGTTCGCATCCGCGGACGCCGATGAGCCCGCCGCCGGCGCCGGGCCCCGCTCATAGGTCCGGGGTTCTTACCGCATGCTTACCGGGAGCGAGATATCCGAACGGGCCCGCGGCCGGCGGCCGTCAATAGGGGTATGAGCTTCCAGGACCCGCCGCGCCGCCCGCGCCTGTCGCGCTATCCGGCGCACGGCCAGTACGAGGACGACTACCCGTCCTACCAGCACACCGAGGTCGACTACAGCAGCGGGAACGGCTACCGGGGGTCCACGGGGCGGACGGGTGCCGCGGGACAGCGCGCGGCATGGGACGACCCGCCGCAGCAGAGCGTATGGAGCACCGGTTCACAGCGGTCTCTCCGGAGCACCGGCGCGCAGCGTTCCCTCCGGAGCACCGGCGCGCAGCGTTCCCTCCGGGGCAGTGGTTACCAGCAGTCCGTATGGGACACCGGTTCACAGCGCTCCCTCCGGGACAGCGGGTCCCAGCGCTCCCTGTGGGGCACCGGCGCGCAACGTTCGGTAAGGGACAGCGGCGCGCAACGGCCTCCGTGGGACGACCCCCCGTGGGACGACCCGGTGCAAGAGACAAGCTGGGAGGCCCCGGCTCAGCAGGATGGGTGGGAACTGCCGCGCCGCGCCTCTGGCGCACTCCAGATGATCAGCGACGATAGCTCCGGCCAGCCGCGGCACGCCGCCGGCGGCGAGCGGCGCAGTCGCGGACTGCTGCCCGGCGCCGTCGCGGGCTTCCTGGCGGCCGCGGTGGCCATTGGCGTGGCCAACCTGGTGGCTGCCTTCGTACGGCCGCAGGCGTCGCCCATCATCGCCGTCGGCGAGGCGTTCATCGACCGTACTCCCCCGGCGCTTAAGAACTTCGCCGTCCAGAAGTTCGGCGAGAACGACAAGAACATGCTGCTGCTCGGCATGTACGTCACGATCGCGCTCATCGCGGTCGTGATCGGCATCCTCGCCTGGCGGCGGGTGGCTATCGGAGTGGCGGGGATCGGCCTGTTCGGCCTGTTCGGGGCGTTCGTGGCGATCACCCGGCCAGAAAGCCACGTCACCGACGTGATCCCGTCGGTGGCCGGCGGGATCGCGGGCATCGCCACCATCGTCTGGCTGGTCCGCGCGGGGAGGCCGGCGAGCAGGTATCGCCCGCGATGGACAGGAGGTAATTCGTAGTGGACCGGCGTAAGTTCCTGGCCGCCGGCGGCGGCGCCGCCGCCGTCGCCGCGGTGACCGGCTTCGGCGGCCAGTACCTACAGGACAAGCGGTTCTCTGTGAACACGGCCTCGGTGAAGCTCAACGCCCCCGCGGTGAAGGCGCCGCCGCTGCCCAGCGGCGCGGAGATCAACGACATCCCCGGCCTGACCGCGTTCTACACCCCGAACAGCCAGTTCTACCGGGTAGACACGGCCCTCGTCGTTCCGCAGATCTCCCCGCAGTCCTGGCAGCTGCGGATCCACGGCATGGTGGACAGGCCTATGACGCTGACGTTCGCGGATTTGATGAAGCGGCCGATGATCGACCACGACGTCACGCTGACGTGCGTTTCCGAGAGCGTCGGGGGCAACCTCCTCGGCAACGCCCGCTGGCAGGGAGCGCTCCTGGCCGACCTCCTCAAGGAGGCGGGGATCCAGAAGGGCGCCACCCAGATCGTCATGCGCGACGTCAACGGGATGAACCTGGGCGTGGCCACCGACCCGGTGATGGACGGCCGGGCGTCGCTGCTCGCCATCGGGATGAACGGACAGCCGCTACCGCAGGAGCACGGCTTCCCGGTCCGGGTCGTGGTGCCCGGGCTGTACGGCTATGTGTCCGCCTGCAAGTGGGTGGTGGACATGGAGCTCACCACGTTCGCCGCGTTCGACGCGTACTGGGCGAAGCGCGGCTGGTCACAGCAGGCGCCGATCAAGACCGAGTCCCGTATCGACACCCCCAAGGGGAACGTCGCGGCGGGCAAGGTGATGATCGCCGGCGTCGCGTGGGCGCAGCACCGCGGTATCGAGGCCGTGGAAGTGGGCATCGATGGCACCTGGCATCAGGCGACGCTCGCCGCCCAGGACACGATCGACACCTGGCGGCAGTGGTACTACCCGTGGCAGGCGACGCCGGGCAACCACACGCTCCAGGTGCGGGCCACCGACAAGACCGGCTACACGCAGACCGCGGTCGTCCACAGGCCGGAACCGAACGGCGCGACCGGCTACCACACCGTGCACGTCACGGTCGCCTGACGGCCCCGCCGCCGGGGACGCCTTTCACCGCCGGGAAGCGCGGCCGGCCGCCGCGCTGGGAGCAACTCGCGCCGCGGCTCCCGAAGCCTGCCGCGGCGGCTCCCGAAGCGGCCCGCGCCGTCAGCGGTACCGCCGGGCGCCGGGGGGCGCCTGGTAGCCGGGCGGTTCCTGGTAGCCGGGCGGCTGCGCGCCGGGCCGGCCGCCAGGCTGCGGGCCGGGCGCCCAGGTCTCGTGCGGCTGCCCCCAGTGCATGGCGGCGGGAGCCGGTCCGGACCCGCCGCCGTTGCCCCGGCGGCCGTTGCCCCGGCGACGGCGGAAGTGCAGGACCACTGCGGCCACGATGGCGACGACGATCACCGCGGCGACGCCGTACCCGGCCTTTTGAATGCCATTGGCGATCTGCTGCCAGTTGGCGCCCACCGCGTACCCGGCGATGCCGAGCGCCGCCGTCCACGGAATGCAGCCCAGCGTCGTGTACAGGCCGAAACGCAGCGCGGGCATGTTGGCGAACCCGGCGGGCAGCGAGATGAACGTGCGGACCACCGGCACTACCCGGCCGACCAGCACCGCGACCGGGCCGTACTTCTCGAACCACCGCGTCGCGCGGTCGATGTCGTGGGCGCGGAACCCGAACCGGCCGCCCCACCGGAGCACCGCCGGCTGCCCGGCGTACTTGCCGACGGCCCAGGCTATATAGCTGCCGGCGACGTTGCCCAGGACCCCGGCGATGACGATCCCGGCGAGCGAGGGGTGTGCCCCAGCTACCGCGCCGGCGGCGAGCGCGCCACCGAACAACATGATGACCTCGGACGGAATCGGGATGCACGCCGACTCGGCGAGCATCAGCAAGAACACCGCGAGGTATCCGTAGCTGGTGATGAGATGCTGCACGGCCTGTTCCTTCCAGTGCTTCCGGCAGTGCTCCGGCGGGCACACTCATTCTACAACAGTGTAGAAGATAATCTTCTCTTCAGGGCGGCGGCCCGGCGCAGGGCGGCGGCCCGGCGCGCCAGGGCGCGCGCAGCGCCGGACCGATGAGGCGCGAGCAGCAGGCCCGCTACGACTACGACGCTGGCGATCACGCCGGCGATCCCGGCGACGTGGCCGATCTGCGCCAGCGAATGGGCGGCCAGCACGCCGGCGCTCAGCGCCGCCGCCAGCCACGGCGCCCGCATGAGGAGAAGCCGCGCGGCGAAGGGACGGTAACGCATCCCGGCGGCCCCGGCCAGCGATGGCATCGCCGCGGTGAGCCAGGTCGCGGCCCGTCCGCGCCGCGGCGGCCGCCCGGGCTGCCCCGTGCCCGCCGGCCCGGGACGGCGGCGGCGCCACCATCCGATCACCGCGGCACCGCTGAGGTAGGCAAGCTGATCGCCGCCGATGACCGCGGCGATGACCGGCGCGGCGACCGCGAGTGCCGGGCGTCCCGCTCCGATCAGCGCGCCGGCAAGCAAGGTCATCGTGCCGCCGGGCAGCAACACCGCCGGGACCGCCACGATCTCCACGACGACGGCCACGCAGAGCACCGCGACCGCGACGGCGGTTGGCAGCGCGTTCAGCGCGGCGGGCAGCACGGATGACGCCGCGGCGGCAGTCACGACAGGCATCACGTCCCAGACTATAACTACGACACTTGTGTAGAAGCTCTGAACTCGGCCCTCGCCACAAAATCTACAGCATCGTAGAATTTCTACATACTCGTAGAGGTTAAAGTCTGGTCAGCAGCCCGAACGTACCAGGCTGGCTCTCAGGGCCAGCTACTCCAGGCAGCGGCTGACGTCCAGCCTCAGCATGCGTCACGACATCAAGAGTCTCGTGCTTTGAAGACATGAGGACCACGATCACGCTGGACGACGACCTGGCGGTGTCCTGGAGCGGTACCGGCAAGGGTCCGGGGAGAGCTTCAGGCAGGCCCTCAACCAGGCGCTCCGGGCTGGCCTCGGCCAGCTAGAGGGACGGACGGAGCTGACGCGCGAGGTCCGCCGCACCGGCTGGGCCGGCGCATCGGCGGAAGCATCGGCAACATCAGCGAGGCGCTTGCCGTCGCCGAGGGCGCCTGGGAGCGCACCGAAGACTGGCTGTCCTGCCCGGCCAGCTGGGTTCCGGTCCCGGGCCCGGGGCACCAGCAGGTCCCCGGCGAGATCGCCCGGGCATGCCAGCCGGCGGGAAACCTCGTCCCGGACGCCCACCTTGCCGCGCTCGCCCGCGAGTTCTGCGTCTCAACCCGAGCTGTTCAAGCGCGAGCATTGACGCCACCGGAGGCGGGCATGACCGTCATCAGCGCAGCACAATGGGTCTCACGTGACGACCACGGAGGCCACCGCATGCCCAGCCCGTTCCTCCCCGAGCGGCTCCGCGAGCTGCGCACCCAGGCCGGCCTGTCCCAGGCCGAGCTCGCCGACAAGATCGGCAGCGACGCCCGCCAGGTCAGCCGCTACGAAAACGGCCGGGTCGCCCCCAGCCTCGAAGCCGTCGTCCGCATCGCCGAGACCTTCAACACCAGCGTCGACTAC
>DATGLH010000083.1:0-14785 GCA_035294225.1 Trebonia sp. | reverse complement strand
GCCAGCGCGGCTCCTATCGTCGGGTGCTCGAACTCGAACCCGGCCTCGGCCAGCCGCCTGGGCAGCACCCGGGCGCTGGTGAGCAGCTCGGACGACATCTCGCCGAGCGCCAGCCGCAGCACGGACTCCGGGACGCGCAGCCAGCTGAAGTCCGGCCTGCGGAACGCGTAGTGCAAGGCCGCCGTCAGCTCGGAGTTCGTCACCGGGTTCGGGGCGGTCAGGTTGTACGGCCCGCTCCGGCCCTCGGCCCCGTCGGCGTCGAGGAGGAAGCGGATCGCTCGTATCTCGTCGGTGAGCGAGATCCAGCTCATCACCTGGCCGCCGTCGCCGAACCTCGGCAGCAGGCCGAACCTGGCCGGCGCCGCCAGCCGGGCGAGCACGCCGCCGGCCCGGCCGAGGACCAGGCCGCTGCGCAGGTGCACCACGCGGATGCCCGCGCGCCTCGCCGGCTCGGCGGCAGCCTCCCAGTCGTGGACCACCCGGGACAGGAAGCCCCTCCCGGCGGGCGCGTCCTCGGTGACCTCGCTGCCTCGGGTGTCGCCGTACCAGCCGATCGCCGAGGCGGCGACGAGGACCTTCGGGGCCGGCCTCGCCGCGGCGAGGGCGGTGGCCAGCGCGCCGGTGGCGAGCACCCGGCTGGCCCGGATCTCGGCCTTGTAGCGGGGAGTCCACCGATGGTCGCCGACGCCGGCGCCCGCCAGGTGGACGCACGCGTCGATCCCGTCCAGGGCCGGGTCGCCGGCGTCGGCGGCACGCGGATCCCAGCGCACCTCGTCGGCACCCCGCGGCGGCCGCCTGACCAGGCGGATGACCTGGTGGCCATCCGCCCGCAGGCGCGCCGTCAGCGCGGTGCCGATCAGCCCGGACGAGCCCGTGACCGCTACCTTCATCGGTGCTTAGAGACCCAGCTCGGCCTCGAAGGCTCCTTCCTCAAGGCGGTTCTTCACCGTGGCGAGGAACCGGGCCGCGTCGGCGCCGTCGACCAGCCGGTGGTCATAGGTCAGCGCCAGGTACACCATGGACCGGACCGCGATCACCTCGCCGAGCGCCGGGTCGTCCACCACGACCGGCCGCTTGACCACGGCGCCGGCCCCGAGGATGCCGACCTGGGGCTGGTTGATGATCGGCGTGTCGAACAGCGCGCCGCGGCTGCCGGTGTTGGTCAGCGTGAACGTGCCGCCGGCCAGTTCGTCCGGGGTCACCTGGCCGGACCGGGTCCGCGCGGCGAGGTCGCTGATCTTCCTGGCGAGGCCGCCGATGTTCAGGTCGCCCGCGTTGTGGATCACCGGCACCATCAGCCCGCGCTCGGTGTCCACCGCGATGCCGAGGTGCTCGGCGTCATGGTAGGTGACCTGGGCGTTCTGCGCGTCGATGACGGCGTTGAGCTTCGGATGCACCTTGAGCGCTTCGACGGTGGCCTGCGCGAAGAACGGCAGGAACGTCAGCTTGACGCCCTCGCGTGCCTCGAAGCCGGCCCTGGCGCGCTCGCGCAGCCTGGCGATGTTCGTCACGTCCGCCTCGACCACGGTGGTGAGCTGCGCGGAGGTCTGCAGGGATTCGACCATCCGTTTGGCGATGACCTGGCGGGGCCGCGACATCCGCTGCGTGGTGCCGCGCAGGGCCGACGGCACGAGCACCGGCCGGGTGCGCGTCGGCGCGGTTTCCGGGGCGGCGGTTTCGGGAGCGGCGGTTTCCGGGGCGGCGGTGGCGGGGGCGGCGGCCTCGGGGGCGGCGGCCCGTGCGGCGGCTTCCGCCGCGCGCTGCCTGCGGGCGGCCTCGAGGACGTCCTGCTTGCGGATCCGGCCGCCGACGCCGGTCCCCACGATCGACTCCAGCGGAACCGAGTGCTCGGCCGCGAGCTTGCGCACCAGCGGGGTGACGTACGGGGCCTCGCCGCCCGGCAGGGGCGTGGGCTCGGGGTACGCGCCGGGAGCCGCGGGCTCGTCCGCCGTGGGAGCGGGCGCGGGAGGCGTCCACGCGGGGACGGCGGGGACGGGAGCGGGCTCCGGCGGCGGCGCGTAGCCGGGGGCCGAGGCGGCGGGAGCCGGGGCAGGCGGCGCGGGAGGCACGGGAGGGGCAGGCGGCGCGGGAGGCGGTCCCTGGGGCGCCGCCGCGGCGGGCGGCGGCGCCCACGCCCACGCTCCGGCCGGGGCGGGCGACCCGCCGTTGGCGGGCGCCGCGGCCGGCGCGGGCGCGGAAGGCGCGGCGGGGGCAGCGGGGACGGCCTGGGCAGGCTCGGGCGCCGCCGCCGCGGCGGGGGCGGCCTGGGCAGGCTCGGGGGCGGCCGCTTCCGGGGCGGCCGGCCCGGGCGCGGGGGCGCCGCCGCCGGCGGACTCGTCCGCCTCCTCGATCACGGCGAGCTGAGCGCCGACCGCGACCGTCTCGTCCTCGTCGACGGCGATGCCGCGCAGGATGCCGGTGGCGGGAGACGGGATCTCGGTGTCCACCTTGTCCGTCGACACTTCCAGCAGCGGCTCGTCCGCCGTCACATGCTCGCCTTCCTTCTTCAGCCAGCGGGTGACGGTGCCCTCGGTGACGCTCTCGCCGAGCTGGGGCATTGTTACCGAGACCGACATGTTCGGTTCGACTCCTTATGCGTGAAAGTGCAGGGGTTTGCCGGCGAGTGCCAGGTGCGCCTCGCCGATGATCTCGGACTGGGTGGGGTGCGGGTGGATCAGCGCCGCGACGTCGGCTGGCTCCGCGTCCCAGTTGTAGATGAGCTGGCCTTCGGCGATCAGCTCGCCGACCCGGCTGCCGACGAGGTGGATGCCGAGCACCCGGCCCGGGCCGTCCGGGGTCGCCTCGGCGATCACCTTGGCCTGGCCCTGGGTCTGCAAGATGACGCTCCTGCCGTTCCCGCCGAGCGGGTAGTTCACCTCGGTCACCGCGATGCCCCGCTCCGCGGCCTGCGCGGAGGTGATGCCCACCGACGCGACCTCGGGGTCGCTGTAGGTGATCCGCGGCACGCCGTCGTAGTCGATCGGCCTGACGTCCAGGCCGCCGAGCCGCTCGGCGACGCCGATGCCCTCGGCGAAGCCGACGTGCGCGAGCTGCGGAGTGGCGATGAGGTCGCCGACGGCCGAGATGGTCGGCACCGAGGTCCGGCAAAGCGGGTCCACGTCCACGTAACCGCGGGTCAGCGTGACGCCGTTCTCCTCATAGCCGAGCCCCGCCGAGACCGGCCCGCGGCCGACCGCGACGAGCAGCACCTCGGCCTGGAGCGTCTTGCCGTTGGCCAGCGACACCGCCACGCCGGCGTCGGTGTACGTGACGGACTCGAACCGCACGCCGAGCTCGAAGCCGATGCCGCGGCGCCGGAAGGCGCGCTGCAAGTGCTTCGCGCTCGCCTCGTCCTCAAGGGGCAGCAGCTGCGGCAGCATCTCGACGATCGTCACCTCGGCGCCGAACGACCGCCACACGCTCGCGAACTCCACCCCGATGACCCCGCCGCCGAGGATGACCGCCGAGCGGGGCACCCGGTCAAGCCGCAGCCCCTCGTCCGAGGTGATGACCCGTTCGCCGTCGATCTCCAGGCCAGGCAGGCTGCGCGGTTCCGACCCGGTGGCGAGCACCACGTGGTCACCGGTGTAAAGGGCGCCGCCGACCTGCACCGACGTCGGCGAGACCAGCCGCCCCTCGCCGATGATCGTGTCGATCTTGCGGCTGGCGATGGTGGATTGCAGGCCCTTCCACAGCCGGTCGACCACCGATTGCTGGTAGGACAGCACGCCGGGCATGTCCACGCCCTCGAATGATGTCCGGATGCCGAACTTCGCGCTCTCCCGCGAGGAGTCGGCGACCTCGGCCGCGTGCAGCAGCGCCTTGGTGGGGATGCAGCCGCGGTGCAGGCACGTGCCGCCGACCTTGTCCTTCTCGATCAGGGCCACGCGCTTGCCGAGCTCGGCCGCGCGGAGCGCGCAGGCGTAGCCGCCGCTGCCGCCGCCTAGCACGACGATGTCGTAATGGCCGCCCTCTGCCACAGTTTCTCACCTTTTCCGCTTATGCTCAGGGTCTCATCATGTCATTGGCAGGCGATCAGGCGCCCGGCAGCCGGCCGGCCGCGGTTTCCGCCGCGATCTGCACGAGTGCTCGCACCGCCGCGCCGGTGCCGCCCTTCGGCGTATACCCGTAGGGGGAGCCCTCGTTGAAGGCGGGGCCGGCGATGTCCAGGTGTGCCCAGGCCGTCCCGTCCGGCACGAACTCGCGCAGGAACAGGCCGGCCACCAGCATGCCGCCGTTGCGGTCCCCGGAGACGTTGGCCAGGTCGGCCACGGGGGAATCCAGGCCCTTGCGCAGCTCCTCGGGCAGCGGCATCGCCCACGCGGGCTCGCCGGCCTCCCGCATCACCGCGGCCACCTCGGCCGCCAGCGACTCGGTGCTGCCCATCACGCCCGTGGTGCGGCGGCCGAGCGCCACCGTCGCGGCGCCGGTGAGCGTGGCGACGTCGACGATCAGGTCGGGGTTGTCGGCGCCGGACCGCGCCAGCGCGTCCGCCATCACCAGCCGGCCCTCGGCATCGGTGTTGAGGACCTCCACGGTCTTGCCGCCGTAGATGGTGATGATGTCGGAGGGCCGCTGCGCGGCGCCGCCCGGCATGTTCTCCGCGAGGCACATGTACCCGATCACGTTGACGGGCAGCCCTAGCTCGGCGATCACCGCGGTGGCGGCCAGCGTGGCCGCCGCGCCGCTCATGTCGCACTTCATGGTCTCCATGGACTTCGGCGGCTTGAGCGACAGCCCGCCGGAGTCGAACGTGATGCCCTTGCCGACGAACACGACGGTCTTCGCCGCCTCCGGGTGGGAGTGCTCCAGCCTGACCAGCCGCGGCGGCCGGGAGGACCCCTGGCCGACGGCGAGGATGCCGCCGTAGCCGCCCGCCTTGAGCTCGGTCTCGCCGAGGATCTGCACCGCGATGCCCTTGCCGGCCGCCACCCGCTCCGCCTCGGCGGCCAGCGCGGCCGGCGGCAGGTCGACGGGCGCGGTGTTGACGAGGTCCCTGACGAGGTTGACCGCGTCCGCGATCACCCGCCCGCGGCTCACCGCGGTGGCGTTGCCGGCGCTGGTGAGCAGCGTCACCCTGATGTCAGGCGCAGGCGTGGACCGGTACCGGCGGAAGCTGTAGCCGCCCAGCAGCGCGCCGGCGGCGACGGCCTCGGCCTCGGCGGGGGTCTTCGCGGGAAGCGCGAGCGTGACGGCCTTCCCCTCGCCGTTGCCGTCCTTGCCGCGGGCGGCCAGCTTGCCCCCGCTCAGGTCCCGCAGCGCCGTCCCGGCGGCGCGGCGCAGCTTCTCAGCGTCGAACGGGGCGCCGCCCTCCGGCGCCGGGCCGAGGCCCACGGCGAGGACCACCGAAGCGGGCAGCTTCCCGCCCGCGGGGATCTTGGTGAGCTCCTCGAGTTCCCCGGTGGCGCCGAGCGCGGTGAGCGCGCTGGCGAGGGTGCCGCCGAGAGCGTCGTCGACCCCGTCCGCGCCGGGTGCGGCGCACGGGCCGTCCGGGGTCTGGGTTACCCCGATGACAAGGACATCGGCCTCGGCCGTACCGGGCGCCGATTCGCTGGTGGAAAGGGAGACTGTCACCCTGCCGATGTTAGAGCACCCCGGCATGCCGCGCTGGCGGCCGGCGGCCCTGGATGCCGCGCGCGCCCCCGCGGCCCGCGGGGCGCATGCGCCGGATGGGACTCACCAGGAGCCATCGGCGGCTGCTGACCGGCCGCCATATACCGAAAAATCTTTCACTATGAAGGAAAAATCTGTTATAGCTATAGAAAACTTACGTGATCATGATTGGCGCGCTGAGTTCCGGCCCTGGCGGCGCGGCGCCGGCGCCGTCACTGCCGGCGTCCGCCGGCTCCGCGGCGAACAGGTGACAGCCGTCAGGATCGAGGCGCAGCCCCACCTCCTCGCCGCGGACGGCGCGGTGCCGGGCGAACACGCCGGTCAGCCGGCCGTGGCCAGGGATGTCGATGGCCAGCTCGTATCCGCGCCCGCGGAACGCCACGTCGGCGACCCGGCCGGCCAGGTGCCGCTCGCCGTCGGCGGTCCTGGCCACGTAGATCCCCGTCGGGCGGATCGCCAGCACCGCCTCGGCGCCGGGCCGCAGGGAACGGGTGCCGGAGGACCCGCCGCCCGGCCGCAGCCGGGGGAACGTGCCGCCCGCCGCGGTCACTTCCACGGCGCCGTTCCCGGCGTGCGCGGCGACCTTCACCCGCAGTTCCCCGGCCAGCCCGGTGAACCGGGCGACGAACGGCGTCGCGGGGTGGTGATAGATCTGCTCCGGCGCGCCGGACTGCACCAGCCGCCCCTCCGCAAGCACCCCCACCTTGTCCGCGAGCGCGAACGCCTCGGCCTGGTCGTGCGTGATGTACACGGTGGTGGCGCCCGCGTCGCGGACGAGCGAGGAGATCTCCACGCGCATCCGCTCGCGCAGGTCGGCGTCCAGGTTGGACAGCGGCTCGTCGCACAAGATCAGCCCGGTGTCGGCGATCAGCGCGCGGGCCAGCGCGACCCGCTGCTGCTGGCCGCCGGACAGCTCGTTCGGGTACCGCCGCGCGAACGATGCCAGCCCCACCCGCTCCAGCATCGACAGCGCGCGCGACCGGCACTCGGCACGGCCGAGCCGCCGGCGGCGCAGCGCGAACGCCACGTTGTCCAGCGCGGTCATGTGCGGCCACAGCGCGTAGTCCTGGAACACCATCGACAGGTCGCGCCGGTCCGGGGGCAGGTGCGCCCGGCCGTCCGCGACGGTCCGCCCGCCGATGGTGATCCGCCCGCTGTCGATCCGCTCGATGCCCGCCAGGCACCGCAGCAGCGTGGTCTTGCCGGAGCCGGAGGGGCCGAGCAGCACGAGGAACGTCCCCGGCGATACGTCCAGCGACACCGAACGCAGCGCGGGCACGCTGGCCCCCGGATACGTCTTGGTCAGGTCGGCGATCGAGATGGGCTCAGCCACGGGTGGTTCCTCCGATCCTGCGCCAGCCGGCCGGGGCGAGCAGCCGGTAGCCGCCGAGGGCGACGGCGACGGCGGCGAACGCGATGGACACGGCGAGGACGGCCTGGGCCATGCCCACGCCGAAGTGGTAGTTGGACAGGTTGTCCTCGATCGCGATCGAGGCGGGCGGCGAGCCGGGCGCGTACAGCAGCTGCGACAACGGCAGCTCCAGGAACACCCCGCAGAACGTGTACAGCCACGCCAGCGTGACCGGCCGGGACACCACCGGGAGCACCCCGCGCGCCCAGGCGGTGACCGGGCCCGCCCCGTGCGCCCGCGCCGCGTCGGCCAGCGAGGGCTGCAACTGCGACACCGGGCCGACCAGGACCCGCGCGTTGGTCGGCAGCGAGGACGCGACGTAGGCGATGACGAGCAGCTGCACGGTCTGGTACAGGTCGATGTGCAGCCGGGACATGACCGGCAGGTTGTAGGCGAAGATGTAGCCCGCGCCGAACACCACGCCGGGCAGCGCGACCGACGCGAGCAGCAGGAAGTCCAGTGCCCCGGTAGCCGCCGTCCGGCGCCGGGACAGCAGGCGGGCGGCGATGAACCCGAGCGTCACGGTGACGGTCGCGGTGATCAGGCCGTAGGCCATGGACCGTTCCAGCGGCCCGGTCAGCCCGGGCTGCCGGAACAGGGCCTGGTAGTTCACCAGCGTCGGCGTGAACGAGCCGCCGTAATCGCCGAGCAGCGAGCCGCTCACCGCGCCGAAGCCGGGGATGCCCAGCATCACCAGGAAGAAGAGCGCCAGCCCGGAACCGGCCAGGACGGCCTCGAAACGGCCGAGCCGCCGCCGCACCGCCTGCCGGGTACGGCCGGACAAGATCGCGTAGGACCGGCCGCGCAGCGCCCGGGCCTGGAGCGCCAGCGGGACCGCGACCGCCGCGACGAGCAGCCACGACATCCCGGCCGCCAGCGGGAACGACGGCGGGAAGTTGCCGATCGCCGCGTAGAGCTGGTAGGTCGCCAGCGGGAAGTCGGCGTTGTAGGCCAGCGTGGCCGCGACGCCGAAGTCGCTGATCGACTCGGCGAAGCCGATGGCGAGCGCGGACCAGATGGCCGGCGCCAGGATCGGCGCGACCAGCCGCAAGGCGGCAAGCCGCGACGCGCCGTGCACCCGGGCGGCGTCCTCGAACTCCTGCCCGAGCCCGCCGAGCGCCGCGGAAACCGCCAGGTAGGAGAACGGCACGCAGCGCAGCCCGAGCAGCAGCACGACGCCGAACGGCCCCATGATCAGGTGCGTCACCCACGGCCAGTCCAGGCCGGCCCGGTACATCACGCCGTCGGCCTGCACGAGCCGCTCCCAGCCGAGGGCGGGCAGCCAGGAGGGCAGCAGCAGGGACAGCCACATGCCGCCGCTGACGAACCGCCGGCCGGGCACGGTGGTGCGGGCGGCCAGCCATGCGACGGGAAAGCCGAGGGCCAGGCCGAGAGCCGCGGCCGCGCACGACACCCACAGCGAGTTGGCCACCGCGACCGCGGTCGCCCCGGTGAGCGACTGGCGCAGGTACGTCAGCGTGAACCACTGCGCGCCCTGGCCGAACAGCCGGGGGGAGAGCGCGAGCAGCAGGAAGCAGGCGCACGGCAAGAGGATGAACGCGGCCACGATCAGCCAGAACAGCGGCATGCCGGCGGCCCGGAGGGCCGGCAGCCCGCCCGTGCGCGGGGGCCGCAGCCCGCCCGTGCGCGGGGGCCGGGGAGGAGACGGGGGGGCGGACGGCCCCCCCGTGCGCGCGGGGATCCCGGGGGCCGGGGGGGCCGGGGGGCGGGCGCCCCCCGTGCCGGGAGGCGGCCCCCCCGGGGCGGCAGGGTCGATCAACGGACGATGTTGGAGTCGAACCAGGTGTTGATGGCGGCCTCCTGCGGCCCCCACTTATACGGGTCGATGGCCTGCGTCTTGGTGCTGCCCAGCGGCGGCAGGGCCGGCAGCGGGCTGACCCCGGAGATGACCGGGTAGTACAGTGAATCGCCGGTCGGGTCGCCGGACTGCATCACCTTCTGGCCGGCGGGGGAGAGCACGAAGTCGATGAACTGCTCCGCCTCGGCCTGCACGGCGGGCGGCGCCTTGGCGTCGATGCCGATCGCGCTGGGCAGCAGGGTGACCGGGTTCAGGTACGCCACGCCCAGGTTCTTGTCGCCGAGCGCGGCGCCGATGGCCGCCGAGCTCTGCACCAGCGCCAGGTTGATCTGCCCGCTGGTCAGCGCCTGCAGCGTAACGCCGTTGGTCGGGTGGATGACCAGGCCGTTGGCCTTGAGCGACATGAAGTACTTCTCGCCGGCCGACACGCCGCCGAGGTAGTTCATCATCCCGGCGATGAACGGGTAGGTCGGCCCGGACTGCGACGGGTCGTTCATGCCCACCTGCCCCTTCCAGGCCGGCGACAGCAGCGCCTGCCACGAGGCTGGCGGGTTCTTCACCTTGGCCTTGTTGTAGACCAGGGCGGCCATCAGCGTGACGCCGGTCGGCGTGTAGCTCTTGTCCGGCGGCAGCGACGCGGCGCCGAGGGAGTTCCACGAGACCTTCGGCTCGAAGCCCTTCATCAGCAGCCCCTGGGTGTCGAGGCCGGCGAACGCGGTGGCGCCGTCGACCCACAGCAGGCCCCAGTTCGGATTGTTCTTCGAGGCCTCGATCTGGGTGAGCAGCGGGCCGGTCGAGTTGTCGTCGAGCTGCACCGGGATGCCGGTGGCCTTGGTGAAGGCCTTGGTCATCGCCGAGTCATAGCCCTGGGCGGAGTAGACGACGAGCGGCACCTTGGCGGACGAGGATGCCGGCGAAGAGGACGGAGAAGACGGGGAGGCGGAAGACGACGTGGCGGCGGCCGGCGCCGGCGAGCTCGAACTCGACGAGCAGCCGGCCACGGCCAGGAGTGTCAGGGCGGCGGCGCCGGAGACGCCGGTGAGCAGACGCAGGCGGGTGCGCCGGTGCAAGCGGTCCATGGCGCCGATTCTGCGTAATCGAGGCATCACGGCAATGACCGGAAGTTAGCCGTTAGGTGAACCGATGGTCACAACCTGGGAATAACGTTAGTTACTTCTTAGATCTAACGACTGTTACAATGCATTCACGGCGGCCGCCGCGGGCAGGGACTCTGGCATGGGCGCCCGCCGGCGGGCGCCCGCGGCGGAGCCCGGGCTGAAGCCCGCAGTGAAGGAGGTGACGGGTGATGGCCGAGATGTCATCCCCCCTCCCCCTCCTCGGCGTAGACCCGGGCCGCGTACGCCTCAAGCGACTGCTCGCAGGCCTCGAGGGCCTGCTCCGTGGCCGCCCTCCCGTCGGCGCCGAAGACGTCCCGCTCGACGACCTTCGCGAACCAGTTCCGCAGCTTCACCAGGTCGACCTCGTTCTCCTCGAGCTCGGCGTACGTGAAGTGGTTCTCGTCGTATTCCTTCTGCACCTGCTGCAGGAAGTCATGGCACTTGTCGACGATCTCCTCGTACTCGTCGTTCCGCGCCGCCTGGAACGCGGCCCGCACGTCGGCCTCCCCGGCGAGCACGGCCGCCGACATGAGCACGGCGGTGCCGGACATGTCCAGGATCTCCCGCCGCAGCTTGCGCATCGACCGCTCCGCGGCCGGGCTCGCCGGCAGCGCGGCGACCGAGTTCTGCAGGTAGATGGCGCCCAGGCTCTTGATGCGGCGCCACACCGTCGACCGCAGTCTCGTCGGTTCCGGCGGGATCCGGTAGATGAGCAGCAGCCACCCGCTGCCCGCGTCGGTCTCGGCGTGATCAGTCACCCGCACATTGTCCCCGACAGGTTCCCTGCGAGCTGATGGAGATTCCGCATTGAACGCACTCCCGCTCATCCTCACCGTCTTCGTCGCCTGCGCGGTCGAAGCGGTCGAGGCACTCACGATCGTCCTGGCGGCGGGCCTGACCAGGGAGTGGAGGTCCACGTTCCAGGGCATGGCCGCCGCCCTCGCCGTGCTCGCCGCGGTCACCGCCGCGGCCGGCCCGGCGCTCACCCTGCTCCCGCTGTCCGCGCTCCGGCTGGTGGTCGGCGCCCTGCTGGCCATCTTCGGCCTGCAATGGCTGCGCAAGGCCGTGCTCCGCGCGAGCGGGTACAAGGCGCTGCACGACGAGGCGAGCGCCTACCTGCGCGAGGTCGCCGCCGCCGAGGCTGCCCCGGCGCAGGCCAGGCGCGGCGTCCGCGACTGGTACTCGTTCACCCTCGCGTTCAAGGGCGTGCTGCTCGAAGGGCTGGAGGTCGTGTTCATCGTGATCACGTTCGGCGCCAGCCAGCGCGATGTCGGCGCGGCGGTGATCGGCGCCGCCGCAGCCGTCGTGGTGGTGACGCTGACCGGCATCGCGGTCAGGGCGCCGCTGGCGAAGGTCCCGGAGAACTGGATGAAGTTCGCGGTCGGCGTCATGCTCACGTCGTTCGGCACGTTCTGGGGCGCCGAAGGCGCGGGCGCCGCCTGGCCGGGCAACGACGCGGCCCTGCTGGCGCTGGTCCCGCTGGTCGCGGCCGCGAGCGCCGGCTGCATCTTCTGGCTGCGTTCCCGCAAGGCCGCCGCCGGCACCCCCGCACCCGAGAAGGAGATCGTCCGATCATGAACCGGATCAAGGCGTTCGGCGCGTTCTGGTATGACTTCGTGGTCGGCGACGACTGGCAGGTCGCGGCGCTCGTCGTGGCCGGGCTGGCGCTCACCGCGGTCCTGGTCCGCGCCGTGGGGGTCGACTCCTGGTGGCTGCTCCCGCTGTTCGTCGTCGCCGCCCTCGGCTGGTCCCTGCACAGGGCGACGGCAGGCAGGTGATCATCCCGAACGTACGCCCCTGACTCCGGCGGCCCCCGGGGACTGCCTCCCGGCATGGGAGGCTCCCATCCCCCCGGCCCCCGGTGACCCCCGCATGGGGGGACGGGCGTCCCCCCATGCCCCTGGGCGGGGACAGGCGCCACCGCACGTTCGGGATGACTATGGACGGGAGCGCGCGCGGACCAGGCCGCTTTCGTAGGCCAGCACCACCGCCTGCACCCGGTCCCGCAGCCCTAGCTTGGCGAGGATCCGGCCGACGTGGGTCTTCACGGTGGCCTCGGAGACGAACAGCCGGGTGGCGATCTCCGCGTTGGACAGGCCGGCGGCGACCTGGATGAGGACCTCGCGCTCCCGCCCGGTGAGCTCGGCCAGGGCCGGCGGGGGAGCGGCGCTGTCCGTGGCGTCCGCGGACAGCAGCGGCACGAACTTGTCGATCAGCCGCCGCGTCGTGGACGGGGCGACCACCGAATCGCCCGAGTGCACGGCCCTGATGGCGAACAGCAGCTCGTGCGGGGGGACGTCCTTGAGCAGGAACCCGCTGGCGCCGGCCTTGAGCGCGGCGAAGGCGTACTCGTCGAGGTCGAACGTGGTCAGCATCAGCACCCGGGGGCGCGGGCCGAGCGCGCAGACCTGGCCTGCCGCCGCCACTCCGTCCAGCCGGGGCATCCGCACGTCCATCACCATCACGTCCGCTTCTCCCCGGGCGGCCAGGGCCACGGCGGCGTGCCCGTCGGCGGCCTCGCCGACCACGGTCATGTCCGGCTGCGCGTCCAGCATCATCCGGAATCCCGCCCGGACCAGTTCCTGGTCGTCGACCAGCGCGACCCGGATCACACTGCCCGCCCCGCCCGCCTCCGGCGCGCCGGGCCCGGCTCCGCCCCTCATGCGGCACCCGGGCCGGCCAGGGCGGCATCCGGCCCGGCCAGGGCGGCACCCGGCCCGGCCGGGGCGGCGGGCGCGAGCGGCAGCGTCGCGGTCACCCGCCAGCCGCCGCCGGGCCGCGGGCCCGCGGTGACCGCGCCGCCGTACATCTCGGCCCGCTCCCGCATGCCGATCAGCCCGTGCCCGCGGCCGTCGCCGGCGGCCCCGCGCACGGTCCCGGCGCGTCCGTCGTCGGTCACCTTGATCACCAGCCGGTCCTCGCAGAACCGCAGCGTGACGCCGGCCGTCACGGCCGGCCCGCCGTGCTTGCGGACGTTGGTCAGCGACTCCTGGACGATCCGGTACGCGGTCAGCGCGGCGCCCGGCGGCAGCGGGCGCGGCACTCCCTCCACGGCGAACGACACGGGCACGCCGGCGGCCCTGGTGTGCTCAAGCAGCCCGGCGAGCTGCTCCACGCCCGGCTGCGGCGCCAGGTCCGCGTCCCCGCCGTCGGCCGACCGCAGCACCCCCAGCAGGCTGCGCATCTCGGCGAGCGCCTGCCGCCCGGTGCGGGAGATCGCGGTCAGCGCCTGCCGTGCCCTGTCGGGCGAGGTCTCCAGCGCGAACGCGGCCCCGTCGGCCTGCACCACCATGACGCTCACGTGGTGCGCGATGACGTCGTGCAGTTCGCGCGCGATCCTCGACCGCTCCGCGGCGGCGGCGATCTGCGCCTGCGCGTCGCGCTCGCGTTCCAGGCGCGCGGCGCGCTCCTCCAGCCCGCGGTAGTAGCCGCGCCGCCACTGCATGGAGTCGCCGAGCAGCCAGGCGAGCAGCGCCGGGCCGGCGAACAGCGCGGCGGCCGCGCCGAGCGCGTACAGCGAGTGAGTGGTGTGCTCGGGCGCCCACCTCGCGATCGCCACCGCCGAGCCCGCCAGGCAGACGGCCAGGCCGGCCAGCGAGATCCGGCGCGGCCGGCAGGCGGCGAGCGTATAGAGCAGGACGACGACCGTCAGGTCCGAGCCGAACGGCCGGGGCAGCAGCAGCACCTCAAGCCCCCCGGCGACGATCGCGGCGGCGAACGCCCCGGCCGGGTAGCGGCGCCGCACCGCGACCGGGGCGGTCATGGCGGCGGTGAACAGCAGCCCCGCCGGCATCCAGGCGCGCCTCACGCCGAACACGCTGAGGCCGAGGGCCGCCAGCAGCAGCGCCAGCATGCCGTCCACCACGAGCGGGTGGCCGCGCAGCCAGCCGTAGAACGAGCGCACGCGGCCAGCGTACGCGCCGGCCCGCCGGCCTGTCGTCCGCCGCGAGGCCGATCCTCCGGCCGCCTGCTACGCCGCGCGGGGGACCGCCGTGAGCCGGGCGCCGGCGTTCGCGGCTAGCCGCCCAGGAAGCGCGCGTCAAGCCGTGTCTCGGCGGCCCCCCCGGCGCCGTCGGGCACCACCCGGTAGGCGGCGGCCGCCGGCCGGTCGCAGACAACCTCGGCGAGCGTGTCGTCGGCGAAGTGGGCGGCCGCGCCGTCGTCGCACGCGATCCCGCCCGGCAGCGTCCCCTCCGCGACCAGCCGCTGGTACAGCGGCCGGCGCTCCGGCTCGGAGTCGTAGTGCGGGCAGAAGCTGCCCGCCAGCATCCCGAGCCCGTCGGTGAAGGGCCGCAGCTTCACGCCGAACGAATCCGTGGTTCCCCCCTCGAACCAGCAGATGCCGCCGGCGCTCGACCCGGCCAGCACGATCCCCGCCTGCCATGCCTTGCACAAGATCTCGTCGATCCCGTGCACCCGCCAGACCGCGACCATGTTCGCGACGCTGCCGCCGCCGACGAAGATGACGTCCTGGGACATCAGCAGGTCTTCCGGGTCGGCCACGTTCGGCATCGGGAAGAGGGCCAGGTGCCTGACCCGCGCCGGCGTCTCCGCCAGCCGGTCGTAGAAACGGAGGTACGCGTTCGGGTCGTCGCCGGCCGCGGTGTTGAGCACGCACAGCCTCGGCCGCGCCTGGCCGGTCAGTTCCATCGCGTATCTCACCTGCAGCGGGGGCGCGTCGCGGGGCATCAGCATGCCGCCTCCGACCGCGAGCACGTGCCGGCGTCCGTCTGCTGCCATGCCGTGACCGTAGCGGCGATCGGCGGCCTCCGCAAACGGCGGCACGGGCGTGACCAGGCCGCCACGCTGCGCCGGCCGCGGAAC
>DATGLH010000082.1:0-65511 GCA_035294225.1 Trebonia sp. | reverse complement strand
CGGATCAGCGCGTGCCGGAAGGCGTACCCGTCGGCCGTGGTCACGAGCGCGTTGCCGGCCACGGCGGGCCTGATGATGGCGGTCAGCTCGTCCTCGGTGTGCCCGGTGACCCTGGCGAGCAGCGCGTGGCCGATGCTGCCGCTTCCGGCGCTGGCGACCCGGAGCACTTCCTGGGTGTCTTCCGGCAGCCGCCGCACCGTCTGCTGCAGCAGGTCGGCCAGCGAGTCCGGTATCCCCACGCAGCAGCTGCCATCGCACGCCAGCAGTTCCTCGGTGAACAGGGGGTTGCCCTCGGCCCGCTCGTAGAGCGCGTCGGTCAGCGCGCGGTCGGGCGAACGGCCAAGGACCGCCGTCGCGAGTTCTTCCGCCTGGTCGCGGCTCAGCCGGGGCAGCTCGGTCCGCTCCACCCAGTCGATCCGGGCCAGTTCGGCCAGCAGCGGCCGCAGCGGATGGGTGCGGTGCAGTTCGTCGGAGCGGAACGTCACCACGATGAGCACGCCCCGCAGCGCGCGCTGGTAGCCGATCAGGAACGCCAGCAGGTCGCGGCTCGACCGGTCCGCCCAGTGCGCGTCCTCCACCACCAGGACCAGCGGCTGCTGCTCGGCGAGCCGTTCGAGCAGCGTGAGGAACTCCTCGAAGAGCCGGGCGCGAGCCTCGCCCGCGGCCAGCACGGTTGCCGCGGCGTCCCCGTCCCCGGCAGCCGGCGGCAGCGCGAGCTCGGGCAGCAGCCGGGCCAGCTCCCGCATGGCCCGGCTGCCGCCGGGCAGCATGCCGGCGATCTCCTCGGCGCCGATTTCCCGCACCAGGTCGCGCAGGATCGCCGTGAACGGCCCGAACGGCAGTCCGTCCGCTCCCAGTTCCAGGCACCCGCCGGTCAGTACCCTGGCTCCGGCTTTTCGCGCGCTCACGGCGAACTCGCTGATCAGACGGGTCTTGCCGACCCCCGCCTCACCGCCGATGAGCAGGGCGGCCGGACCGCCCTGCCGGACCGACTCGAACGCGGCCCCCAGGGCGGCTATCT
Organism: Trebonia sp.; assembly: GCA_035294225.1. Lineage (GTDB taxonomy): Bacteria > Actinomycetota > Actinomycetes > Streptosporangiales > Streptosporangiaceae > Trebonia. The sequence continues at coordinate 64,490 of DATGLH010000082.1, read as the reverse complement.
CCGCTGCCCGCCCGACTAGGACGGGACTCGTCCCGCGCCTGCTCATTTGCAGGTTCAGCATGCCATAAGGGTCTGACATTCCAGCCCGGCCGCGCTGCCGCACGGCCTCCTTCCCGGCGGCCGTCTTCCCGGCGGCCGTCTTCCCGGCCTTCGCCACGTCGGAACCCGCCAGCCGTCAGCGGGCCGCGCCCGTGCGCTCGCACGGCGTCCCGGTCTCGCGGAACGTGCCGTCCACGTAGTCCGGGATGGCCGGCGGGACGAAGGTGTCCCGTGCCTCGGCGTGCCTGTGGCGGCGCATCGCCTTGCGCAGTGCCCGCGCGACGTTGGCCTCCCTGGCTTTCTCCTGCCGCTCCGCGATCCGCTGCCTGACCATTTCGCGCGCCATGTCCGGATGCATCATTTCTCCTTGGCCTCCGGGGAGCCGCGTGCTTCCCCTACCCTGAGGTTCGCGCTAAGACCCCCCGCGCCGCATCGGACGATTGCCCTATCCTTGCCGCACCGGGTGCCTTAGATCCGCCGGCGGCGCATCAGGGAGTGGCTTAGCGCGCTTGCCCGTGGCCCAGCGGGCGCAGGCGCCGGGATGGGGATGCGGGCGCACAGGGACCGGAGTCGGCTGGCCGCCCTCGGCTTGGCCGCGAACCGCCGCCCGCGTCAGCGCGTGAGATAGACGGCCGCGAAGACGACGATGAGGATGACCAGCGCGGCCGTCAGGCCGATCGCGGCCATCCGGCCGCGGCTCGCGCCGGCCAGCGCTGCCTTCCCCGCCGCTCCCGGGTGTGCGTCCTCAAGCGCCCGCGCGCTGTCGTACTGCTCGCTGACGACGCGGATGCCGGCGGCCGTGAGCGGCTCGAATATCTCCGGCGGGAAGAGGCGCAGCGCTTGCGGATAATCTCGCGGAATGCCCGCCCCGGCCAGCCGGCCTTCGGAGTCGAGCAGCAGCATCCGCCAGGTGGAGCCGGTCCTGCGCCCGATCTCCCAGCGATGGGTGGCGAGGCACACCGTGGTGACCGCGCCGGTCCGCCCCGTCGCGGGCAGCGGGAAGGCGCGGGGCCGGCCGCCGCCGAAGACCTTGTCGCCGGCCAGGGTCAGCGTGCCGCTGCCGGTGTCAGCCGTCAGCCGCCAGTTCTCCAGGACCGATGATTCACGGGGCAGCAGCTTCCCGGCGGGGCGGACGGGCCGGATCTCGATGAGCCCGCCGGACGGGCCCCCGGACGGGCCGCCGGGGGAGGGGGCCTGTCCCGGAACGTCCGGGCTCACCGTGATCCGCCTTCACCGGGATACCGCTGCAACCATACCCCGGAGGCCAGCTCATCCAGGGCGGGCAGCCAGCGGGCTGCCTCCAGGAGGCTGGCGAACGAGATGGTCATGATGACGGCGGCGCCGTAGTCCTCGAAGACCCACAGGTAGGCGACGTGCTCGCCGACCGGTCGCTCCGGTCCCTCACCGGAGGCGTAGCGCATCCGCAGACGGCGGCACTCGCCCGCCCTGGTCCGCATGGGGGTGACGTCCGGCGGATAGTCACCGGGAAGCTCGGGAGCGAGCTGTTCCAGCAGGTCATCCCATGCCCTGGCGGCGTCGCGGCCGGCGAGGTCCACCGGGGAGAAGGCCGCCATCCCCTTGATCCCCTCCTCTGGCGATGGGATGAGGATAAACCCCAGCGTCGCGGAGTCGCCCGCCTGCTTGCGGGCGATGACCGCGGCCTGCCGCAGGAGCGCGACGAGCCGCTCCTCGCCGTCCGGGGTCCGGTACGCCGCCCACTGCGGGCGGGACAGCAGCTCGGCGGCCGCGCGCCCCGCCCAGTCCCCGTCGGCGCCGTTCCCGCCGGCGCCGCGCAGTTCAGCCTGAATCCAGAGCTGGCCGAAGTCAACCACCAGGGGCGGCAGCCGGAACCCGGTCATGACCGCACCGCAATCATGACTGCCACCTCAGCGACAGCGCGATCGCGTCGAAGAGCGTTACCAGCGCGTCGGCGAGCGGCTGCATTGGCGTCCCGAACGCCATGACCAGGAACCCGGTGGGCCGGCCGGGCACCGGCAGGAAGTAGTCGACCTTGGTGATGCCGTCTTCGGCGTACCGCCGTCGCACCGCCGGGCCGCCGCCGGCTTCGGTCAGCGAGACGTCGCCGCCGTCCCCGTCGTCCTTGCCCGATAGCCCGGCGGCCAGCATGTCGAGCGGGACCTCCTGGCCCTGGTCCAGGTAGCTGATCAGGCAGGATGCGGCGAGTGGTATCCCGTCGCGCTCGGCGAGGCTCAGCAGCACGTCGATGCCGCCGGCCGACCTGGCGTCCTGTAGCGTGCTCCGGATCATCCGGGCGAGCTTGTCCCGCGCCGCGGACCGCTGGGGTTCTGCCAGGTCGGCGGTCTTGTTAGCGGCCAGCGTCGCGGCCCGCGCGCTCTCCCGGCCGTCCAGCGGGATCCGCGCCCAGCCGGGCGGCAGCAGCACGGCGAAGTCGCGGGGATGTGAGCGCGGGCCTGGCGCACCTGGCCATGAGCCCGGACGCGGATCTGAAGCGACGCGGGTCATGGCACCGGCACGTGACTGATCATCTGGCGGAAGTCCCCGATCGTCTGGTTGATCGCCGCCGAGCCGTCATCCTGGAACCACTGGGCGACCTGGTAGGCGTTGCCGCCGATGAACGACGCCCACTGGGCGCCGCCCCCGAGCGCGATCGTGGTCCCCGCGAGCGCCTTCGGGACGATGATGCGGACCACCCCGGGGAGCTTGGCATCGAGCGCGGAGAGCTTCGCCCAGTCCCGGGCGGCGTCGCTGCTCATCGTCCACAGCGACGCCAGGTTCCCGGGCTTGGCCTCATTGACCAGGGTCTCGATCGCTTCCCTCGCCTCGTTCGCCTTGGCGATGGCGCCCGCCAGCTTGTCGCCCTGGCCGGCCCAGTCCATGACCGTCGCCACCAGGCTGGACCGGCTGCCCAGCGAGTACAGGATGCCGGGCAGGCCGTGCTCGGACATGAACGCGCGCCCGGCCCGGCCGGCGTTGACGGCCTTGGCCGCGTCCTCCGCCCCCTCCGCCAGCGGCTCAAGGAGCCTGGGCAGGATGCCCTTGACCTCGGGCAGGAACTTGCCGACCTGGCCGAGCCCGTCACCGAGGCTGAACGTCGCCAGCGAGACGATGTCGAGGATGAACGAGGTCCACGACTCCTTGCCCGTCTCGGCGGCGATCCCGTCGAAGGTGGCCTGGGCCACCGTCAGGCCGAGGATGACCCAGCCAAGGGCCGCCGAGATCGTGCTGACGAGCTCCGTGCCGATCAGCCCCGCGATGAACCCCGCCGTCAGCGGGCAGACCAGGATGAGCGCGACGATCGCCAGGATCATGACGATGATCCCGATGATCATGAAGGCCTTGCTGATCCAGCCGAAGTTCCGGTCCCACCAGGAGTCCTTCAGGCCGTCGTGGCTGAGCTCGCTGCGAATGGCACTGGCGGCCCCCCACGCGGCGGCGCGGTAGTGCCCGACGGCGGTCTGGAACTGGGCGGTGGCGTTCTTCAGGTCCGCGGCGGCCCCGGTGTAGGCGGCCGCGCGCTGGGCGGCCGCTGCCTTCTCCTCGGCCGTGGGCGGCGGGCTGCCCGGCGGCGGTGGCGGGCCCGGCGCGTTGCTCCGCATGGTCTGCGCCGCCTCCTTGGCCTTCCAGACGGCGGCGTAGGCGCTCTGCTGTGCGGCGTACATCGGCCCGGCGCACCGGGACAGCGCCCTGCCCGCGGTGGCGTACCGCTGCTGGGCCTTGGCGATCCGGGTCGCGAGGTCGGCGGCGTGCGACTGGAAGACCTTGGCGGCCTGGCCGGTCCAGCCCTGGATCGTGCCGGCGGCCAGCTTCCTAAGGTTGGCCGCCTGCGCCTGGATCTCGGCCGCCGTGTCGGTGTAGCGGCGGCCGAGGGCGGCGATCTCGTCGGTGTTCCCGGGGACCGGGTCGGAGGACGCCAGCGGCTCGAAGTCCGGAGGGCGCGGCGTCACGCTCACTTCACCCCCTGCTTCCGCAGTTCCTGGGCCAGCTTGTCATCGGTGTCGATGTATGCCTTGTGGCTCTCGGTCGCCATCTTGTACACCGCTTGCATCGACGACAGGAGTTCCTGGCGGTGGACCGTCCAGTCGTTCGCGAAGTCGTCGAGCGCGCTGACCAGCGTCGGCTCCGCTATCTGGGCCTGGCTGTCGCTGACGATCTTGGATGCGTTGCTGAATTCCTCAATTAGCATGCTGAGCGCTCCAGCCGTGCTCTCAAGCAGGCTCAGGTTGACAGCGAGGTCCGCCATATCGTCTCCGGGACGTCGGTCAGCTTCGGGCCAACATGTCGCAATCACCTTAGTGCAGCCGTCGGTGAGTTCGCCGGGGCTTGCCCGGTACGCCGCGCATTCCCTGCTTTCACCCCTCGCCGGCGGGCCGCCCTGATCTGGCGGTCCGAGAATTATTCCGAACGTAAGCGTTTCTTCGCCCCGGCCGCCCATTGCTCCGCCCGCGCCCGCGACGTTGCAGGAGGCACACCAGGCGACTATTACAACACTGTCGCGCAATACTGAACTGGCTTGACACCCCGGCGCGCCGCCGGTAGCTATACCCCTGCACGTTCGCTGTGTCCATGGCTCCGGGAAATGAGACGAGGCAACCAGATGTCCGACCTGAAGGTGGACTATCAGCTTCTGGACTCGGTCGAACGCAGCCTGAGCAGGCTCCTTTCGGAGTTCCAGAACATCAAGGCGCAGACCGGCTCCTACGACGGGGCCATGGGGTCCGGTGCCGTGGCGTCGGCCATGGACGGGTTTGCCGGGAACTGGAATGACCATCGGAAGGACCTGATCGGCTCCATGCAGTCACTCGGCGAGATGGTCAGCCAGACCAGGCAGCAGTTCCAGAACACCGACAGCAAGCTCTCGAGTTCGCTCACGGAAAAGTAGCGGCAGCGGCCGGACGGGAGGAAGAGCCGAGATGGGACGACCGGCGGGCTACCAGTGGCGGCCGCTCGGGCTTGACAGCGATCCGGTGCCGGGTGACCCGGCGCGGGTCAGGGCGGAGGCGCAGCATCTGGCCTCGGTGGCAGCCGAGATCACCAGCCAGGTGGCGACGCTGCGGAAGATCGGCAGCGACGGCACCGAGGTCGGCCAGCACGCGGACAAGATCCGGTCCTCGGCCAACGGCCTCGCCGACCAGCTCGGCAAGCTGGTGGGCCGCTACCAGAAGGTGTCTTCCATCCTGAACAGCTGGGCTCCCGACCTGGAACAGGCGCAGGCGATGTCGATCCAGGCGCTGAACCAGGCCGAGGGGCCGTACCAGAAACTCAACCAGGCGGTGGTCCTGCCGTCAGGTCCCAACCTGACCGCCCAGCAGAAGCAGGACATCCAGAACTACCACAACTCGATGAAACAGGCGCAGGCCGAGCTCGCCGCCGCGCAGGCACTGCTGACCAAGGCGACGACGCTGCGTGACACCTCCGGCAGCCGCCACGCTGACATGATCAACAGGGCGTGCGACGACGGCATGCGGGATCACCACAGCATCTGGGGCAGCATCACGGGCTTCTTCGGCCACGTGTTCCACTGGGTGGCCCAGCACTGGACGCAGATAGTCGCCGACGTATGCACCGTCCTGGAGGTCGTCGCGACGGTCCTGGCGATCGCCGCCTTCATCATCGCGCAGTTCATCCCGGGCATTGATTTCCTCGTCGACGGCATCGTGCTCGTCGGCGTCATCGCCGGCGGGGCGGCCCTGGGCGGCCGGATAGCGCTCGCCGCGACCGGGCACGGGTCCTGGATGGACGTGGCGGTGGACGCCTTCGCCCTCCTCACCTTCGGCATGGGACGGCTCGCGGGGGCGGCCGCGAAGGCGCTCGTGCCGGCCGCGGAGGCGGCGAGCAGGTCGGCGCTCACGGCCGAGCTGATCACGGATGTCGCCACGGACGGGCCGCGGGCGGCCGCGCTCGCCAGGTTCGCCGCCCTGGAGGGGACCGACAGCATCACGATGGCCCAGAAGCTCGGGCAGCTCGCACCGGACCTCGCGAAGGGCAGCGAGCTCGGGGGTTTCGCGAAGGTCATGATGAGCATCGGCGGGTTCGGCAAGGAGGAGGAGGCCTACGCCACGCTCATCAAGCTCGGCACCCGGTTCACCACTCCCATCTCCGATCTGAGCCAGTACACGACGATGGCGAAGGCGCTGGCCGGAGTGACCGGGATCAGCACCGCGGTATCCGGCGCCACGGGGATCGCCGCCACCGTCGCGAACGGGCTGGAGCTCGACTGGGGCGACTGGAAGGGCGTGCTGGACGTTCCCTCGTGGCACGAGTGGTACACGAACACCTTCGAAACGCCCACGGGCGCGCCCGCCGGTGGCTGACACGGCGGAGGCCGCACCGGCGGTCAGCGGCTACGCGCTGGTCTTGCCCGCCGGGTGGCGCCGCATACCGGTACAGCACGGCACCAGGCCGGCGATACGCGCTGTCGTGGACGAGGTGCTGCGCAAGGTGTCCGCGGGCGTCTCCCGGGACGGCCTGACGCCGTACCGCATCGAGCTGGAACGGCGGCTGTCGGAGATGGCGAAGCAGGCCCGGTCCGCGGGCGGTGTCGACCTTTACCTGCCCGTCGAGTACACGCACGGCGTGACGATCACCGCCTCCTTCGTCGTGTCGCGGGTGACGCTTCCCGACCCTCCGGCGGAGCTGCCGGACGCGGATCAGGCCGATGCCGCGCAATTCATTGCCTACCTGATGTCCGCCGACGGCGACGCGTCGCCGGCCGAGGTAGCCGGCGCGGGCGCGGCCAGGAAGGAAAGCGTGGCGGCGGCCGATCCGGCGCAGCAGATCCCGTACGGCTCGCGGCGGGTGGACTACATGCTCCCGGTCCCCGGGCAACCTCGCGGCATGCTGGTCGTCACGTTCTCCACGATCGGCGACGGTGACCCGGACGGGAAGTTCGCGAAGCTCCTCGTTGAGTTGTTTGACGCGATCATGACGACCTTCCGCTGGACCAGGGATAACGTCACGCGGAAATGAGGCGGAGGCCCCGAATGACCCAACCCGGGTATCCGATGAGCAAGCGTGGCTGGATGAGCGTGGACTACGCGCGGCACGTCTGGATTCCGTGCCCCCCGGTGTTTCCCGACGGCTTCGACCGCGGCTCGTGGGCGTCGCTGTACGCGGAGCAGTGGTGGGCCATGTCGGGCCGGGAGCACGGCGACCGCGAGGTGAGGTTGCTGGCCCGGACGCTGGCCGATATTCACGAGTACGCCTACGCGCACCTTGAGATGCACCGCGGGTTCATTCATCTTCCCGATCTCGGGCTGGTGCCGTTGCTCGTCAGCTTCGGGATATGGGAGGCGGCGGGCGACCGGACGGCGCAGCTGCGTATCCTGACGCACGCCGACGACCCGGAAGCCATTCAGCCGCCCATGATGGACGAGTTCGGGACGGAGCGGCTCGGCCCGGGGCTCAAGACGCTGTGCTATACGCGGAAAGATGAGATAATCACCGGGCACTTGAGCTACGCGTGGCGATCGGAGGAGCACGCCACGGCGGTGCGCATGTTCACCGGCTGTCCGGACCTGGGCAGGCTACAGCGCGCCATACCCGACATCGAGCAGCTAGCTCGCGGAGTGGCCATAATCCCGAGAGGCCGGGAATAGCGGCAGAATGGGTGGTTCGATTATGGCGGAACCAAACATAAAAGGCCTGGTCCGCGCCGGGGTCATCGCGCTGCCCGTGGGGATCGCGCTGTTCATCGGCGGCGTCGTCGCCATCGCTGCCAAGGCCGTCGCGCTCGGCGCGGTCCTCGTCGCGGCCGCGATCGTGAGCGTCGGCGCCGGCTGCGTGCTCATGCTCCAGGTCCGGAACCGCGCCCGCGCCCTTTCCCGTGACATGCGGGCCCGGCAGCAGGCCAGCCTGGACGCGACGTTCCGTGACTACCGGGATGGCGGCCCCCCGCTTCCGTAACGCCGGCTCCGGCGCTTCCGGAAGGGCGGCCCCCCGCTTCCGTTACGCCGGCTCCGGCGCGGGCGGAGCGCCGTTGTGCCGCGGCACGTTATTCCGCGGGCACGGCGACCGTGATCAGCTCTCCGTCGCCGGCGTTCAGCAGGCACCGCCCGGGGCGCGGGGGCTGCCCGATGATGCCGTGCGTCAGCCGGACGCCGACCAGGTCGCCTTCGGGGAGGGTCTGCGGGGCGGTCAGGCATCCCCGCCGGGCCCGCTTGGCCTCCACCTGCCATCCGGCGAAGCCGACGCAGACGCTGTCGGGGTCTCCCGCGAACACGAGCGCTCGCCCGGAGTCGGCGCCGAGCGAGATGATCTTGCTGAGTTCGCCGCTGGCGTCGCAGTTCTTCAGCAGCTCCGCGTCATCGATCAGCACGGCGCAGCGGCTCCCCGCCGCCGCGAGCGTGGCCGTGAACTCCCCCTCGTCGAGGTCGTCGGTATCGAAGACCCGGAGCACGCCGTCGCGGCCGCCGAGCGCGCGCAGCGGGGACGGCCGCGGCGTGGCGAGCACGACGGGAGTCCCGGCCGCGAGGAACGACCGCGCCATGGACGCCAGGATCGTGGACCGCCCGGACTTGGGCGGCCCGGCCACGATGAACGCCGGCACGCCGTACGCCAGGTCAGGCCCGCGGGCCGTGAGCTCGTCACCGCCCACGCCCACGAGCCCCCACAGCGGGCTCGTCCCGCCCGCCGGCCGCATCTCCCACGCGGCATCGAAGGTGATGCGGGACGGCAGCACGTCCACGCGGAACGGCCGCTGCGACGGCGCGACCGAAGCGTCGCGCACGGCGCACGATGAGGCGATGCCGCGTATCGCCGCCGCCTGGCCCTGACCGGAGGCGTCCGGCGCGAGCAGCGCCACCTGGACCTCGATGCCGGAACCGGTGCGGAACGCCCGTCCGGGCGGTATCTCGTCGGGCATGTCCCGCGGCCGCAGCCCGGCCAGCGCGTAGTCGTCCTTCTCCGCCAGCTTGAACACCAGCTTCTCCTCGCACAGCGCGGAGATCCGGCCCGCGAGCAGCGACCGGTCGCCGGTCATCACCAGGTGGATGCCGACGCTCGCCCCCTCGCCGAGGATCCGGCTGACCGCATCGATGAGGCTGCCGCCGTCCAGCTCGCCGAGCGTGGAGGTGAACCCTTCCCAGCGGTCGAGGAAGACCACGATGTGCGGCAGCCGGCTGGCGGGGGAGACGACGGCCCGCTGCTCGGTGATGTCCGCGAACCCGCCTTCCGCGAGCAGCTCCTGGCGGCGGCTCAGCTCGGTTCCCAGCCGCCTGAGCAGCCGGACCGCGCGCTCGGTCTGGGTGCGGGTGACGACGGCACCGCAGTGCGGCAGGTCGGCGAGCGGCAGCAGTGCGCCGTTGCCGCAGTCGATCCCGTACATGTGCACATCGGCGCAGCTGTGCGCCATCGCGAGCGCCCCGGCGATCGTGCGCAGCAGCTGCGACCGGCCGGTCCGCGGCGCCCCCGCCGCCATCAGGTGGCTGAAGGTTTCCAGGCTGAGGACGGCGGGCCGCTGGAGCTGGCGTTCTGGGAGGTCTTCTATCCCGAACGGGCTGGTGCTTTCACCCCCGTCCGTCCGCTGCTCACCGCCGGCGGCCGGCCTTACGTCGGCGAGCTGCACGGACTCCGGCAGCGCGGGCAGCCACGGGCTGTGCTGGGGCGGGATGCCCAGCCGCCGGACGGCCGCCTGGATCTGTTCCACCAGCACCTTCAGGTCGGTGATCTCCTCGTCCTCGCGGCGCCCGTCGGCCGGCCTCGCCGGTTCCGGCCGGCCGAGGTCCGCCCAGTCCACCGCCGCTAGCCATATATCCCGGGGGGACGGCCCCGCGGCCCCCCCGGCTGCCTTCGGCGGGAAGGCTCCCCTCCCATGACCTCCCTGGCCGGCTGCCCTCGGCGGCGTCATGCCGGCGGAGACCGCCTGTCCCCCCATGTCCCCCGCGGGCCGGCGGCCGCCGACCCGGCCCGCCTGGAACGGGATCAGCGAGGCGTGCCCGAGCCTGACGTAGGCGCGTCCAGGGGTGGACTTGGCGATATGCGCCGCATCCGGCGCGTCGATCACGTCGGCGCTCTCGGTGGGGTCGGTGACCCGGAGCGCTATCCGCAGGTTGGTGTTCGCGCGGATGTCGGCGGACACCACGCCGGAGGGGCGCTGGGTGGCGAGGATCAGGTGGATGCCCAGAGAGCGGCCCCGCTGGGCGATGTTGACCAGCCCGGTCACGAAGTCGGGCAGGTCCCGGACCATGGACGCGAACTCGTCGATGACGATGAGCAGCCGCGGCATGGGCTCGAGCCGGGCACGGCCGCCGGACCGCTGCTCCCGGTCGAGGAGGACCTGGTAGTCCTCGATGTCCTTGGCCCCGACCCTGGCGAGGATGTGCTCGCGCCGGGTCAGCTCGGCGGACAGCGAGATCAGCGCCCGCTCTACCTGGTGCGGGTCCAGGTCGGTGACCATGCCGACGGTGTGCGGCAGCCGCACGCAGTCCTTGAACGCGCTGCCGCCCTTGTAGTCCACCAGCACGAACGTCATCTCGTCCGGACGGTTGGCGACCGCGAGCGAGGCGACGATCGTCTGGAGCAGTTCCGACTTCCCCGAGCCGGTCGTGCCGGCGATCAGCCCGTGCGGGCCGTCCTTGCGGATGTCGATCCCGAATGGCCCGTCGTACGACTCGCCGATCATGGCCAGCGTGGACCGGCCGCCGGCGGCCCACCGGCCGGCGATCGCCTCCGCCGTGGGCGGCTCGAGGCCGAGCACGTCGAGCAGCCGGCTGGAGTCCGGCAGCCCCGCGGTGTCGTCGTCATCGCTGACGTCCCTGATGGGGGCCATCGCCCTGGCCAGCCTTTCGCACCAGCCGGGGCTGACGTGATCGGGGCGCACCTCGCGGATCGTGGCCGCCATCATCTGCTGGACGCGCAGTCCGCCCGGCTCGACGATCGTCACCGCGTGGCATTCGGCGGGCAGCAGCCGCTCGTCGGCATCCAGGCAGACCGCGTACACGCCCACCTGCGGCCCCTCGCGGAGCAGCTGGATGACCCCGGGCAGCGAGCGAAGCTTGCGCGAGCCGTCGAAGACGACCACGATGTCGGTCCGGAACCGGATCTGCCCGGTGCCCTGCTCGCGCAGCGCCTTGTGCCGCCCGGTGACGATCGCGAGCAGCTCGGCGATCCGCGTGGCCACCGACTCCGCGTCGTTGCCGACCAGCGCGACGCAGTTCTGCCCTGGCCCGGGCCGGCAGTGCGGGAGCCAGCGCGCCCACTCCCAGCTCTCCCGGCCCGAGGAGTCGGTGAGCACGTAGATCTGCAAGTCGTTGGGGCTGTGCATGGTGGCTGTCTGAGCCACGAGCCAGCGGCCGATAGCGCGCGGCGTGTCGCCCGGGCCGGCGACTCCCACCACGCCGCGCTCCGGCAGCGGTATCGTCACCGGCGCGTCAGGGACCGTCCAGAAAACCTGCCTGCGGTGCTCGTCCTGCTCGGGGTCGGTCAGCTCGACCGCTGACGGCAGGTCGGCGGTGCCGACGCGCAGCAGCAGGTAGTCCGGGTCGGTACGGCGGCGTTCCCACAGCCGCCGCCGGGGGCCCGAGGCGATGGAAAGCACGGTGGCCGGGTCGGGGCAGTCCGCGCGCCGCGCGACCCGCTCGGCGTCGAGCGCCTGCCGGGCGTCGCGCTCGACGCGTGCCTTGCGCTCCCGGTACTCGGCCATCCGCTGGGCATGCGACTTGCGGCCGTGCTTGCGCTCGCTCATGTGGTTGCCGATCAGCATGACCGGGCTCAGCGCCGACATCGCGAGCATGTAGATCTCATGCATGAACACGGCCATCGCGACACCCATGATCAGGGGAACGACGGCCATCAGCAGCGGGAGCGGCCGGTGCTCGCCCGCCGCCGGCGGCGCGGGGAGCTGGAACTTGGTGGTCCGCGTCGGCGGGAGCAGCCGCGGCGGGCGGTTGAAGTCGATCCCCGCGCCATCCTCGGACGGGTGCAGCGCCGCGTCTGGCGGCTCGTAAGGCGCCAGCCCGAGAAGCGTGGCGCCAACGGCGATCTGCTGGCCGGGCTGCCACAGCGCGGGCGCGGTGAGCGGCTCGCTGTCCACGGTGGCCTGCACCCCCGGGTAGGCCGCGACCTGGCAGCCGCCGCGCCGGTCGACCGCGATCCGCAGCGCGCAGGCGGGGACCAGCGGGTCGGCTATCCGGATGGCGGCCGCCTGCCCGCTGCCGATGTCGGCCTCACCGAGGCTGAGCCGGTGCACCGTGCCGGCGGCGGGGCCGCCCGCCACCCTGATCTCCACCAGCCCGGTCGGTTCGGGGTACACGCAGCCTTCCGGGCTGCCGAGGCTGATCACCGACCCGTCCCGCAGCGGTGAGGCGGCGAGCGTCAGGTGCGGCGGCACCTGCTGGTAGTCGACGTACAGCGGGATCGCCGGCGGCAGGAGCCGGGGCTCGGGCGCGGACAAGGCCAGCGAACCGTGCGCGCGGGGGCCTGGGAACCGCAGCACCCGCGCCCCCGGCCCGCCGTCGCCGTGGCCCTCCGCGCCGGGCACGCCGGCGGCATCGCGCGCGGCCGGCGCGAACCCGGCCCGCGCGAAGCGGTCAAGCTCGGCGGCGACCTCGTCGATCGGGGTCGCGGGGTCGGCGTCGAGGATCACGTCCGCCAGCCGCCGCGCCGCCGGCGACACTACGGTCAGTGCTAGCCGCATGCTCGTCCCTCCCTGCCCGGGGGCGGGTCACATCCTGCCCGGGCGCTCTCCGCCGTCGCCCTGCCGCATGGCGCCGATGAGCCGTTGCCCGCCCGCGGGCAACGGCTCATCGGCGCTGTCGCGTCGGGGGTCAGCCCTTGAGCGAGGCGGCGAGCTGGGTGTCCGTCTCGTGGAACGCCTTGGCGGCGGAGTCGAGGTACTGACCCATGCCGTTCAGGCCCTCGATCATCTTCGTGGCGCCGGTGTTGAACTGGGTGTAGGACGCCTCGAACTGCTTGCTCGAGGAATCGGTCACGTAGCCGCTCGCGACCAGGTTGTCGATCAGCTTCTTGAGCTTGGCCAGGTCACCCTGGATCTGCTGCTCGCCCGACCGCAGCTGGTTCGCCGCGGACTGCATGTCGGCGTAGGTCACGTTAACGTTTGCCACTACCGGCTTCCTTTCTCGGTTCGTTTGCCGGCGGCTGCCCCTGAGCGCGCCGCTGGCGCTGGCCTTCGTCGTGCCGCCGGCCGCCGGCCGTTGTCGCCGGCCGCCTGCGTCGCCATACCCAGTGCGCAGGATCGCAGCGGGCACGGTGCGCTCGCAACCGATTCCGCACAGGAAACCACCCGAATTAACGATTTGTGTTTCCCGCATTACATGCGGGTCGTATCCTGACTCGCTGTATGCGCCCAAGTGGATATGCCATTTGACCGGCTGAATGGCACATTCGCCCCCGGCCGGCGCCGCGCCCGGACGCGGTTCCTTTCCGGTATCGTCGCATCGGCCGGTCGCGATGCGGAGGTGACGACGATGACGCTGCCCTGGATCGTCGCCGGCGCCGTCGGCGGCGTGCTCGCGGGGCCCCGGATCCGGGCCAGCGTGTTCGCCCGCGGCACGGAACCGGGCCGGCCGCTGCGCCGGGCCTGCCCAGCCTGCGCCCGCGCGACCGGGCCGGGGCGGCATCGCTGGCGCTGGCTCTTCCCCGTGACCGGCCGCTGCCCCGCCTGCCGCGCCCGGATCGGCCCGCCCGCGCTGTCCGTGGAGCTCGCCGCCGGGGCGGCCCTCGCCGTCGCCGCGGCGCGCGCGGGGTCGGCATGGGAGCTGGCCGGGCTGGCCTGGCTGGCGCTCCTCGCGGTTCCGCTCACGTTCATCGACATCTCCGTCCGCAGGCTGCCCGACCCGCTCACCGCCGCCGCCTTCGCCGGCACCCTCGCGCTCCTGGCCGTCGCCGCGGTCGCCGACGGCCAGCCGGGCCACCTGGCCCGCGCCGCCATCGGCGCCGCCGTCCTTCCGGGTTTCTACTTGACCTTGTTCGTCATCAGCCCGTCTGGCATCGGCCTCGGGGACGCCAAGCTCGCCGCCGGCGTCGGCACCGCGCTCGGCTGGCTCGGCTGGCAGTCGCTGCTCGCCGGCACGTTCATCACGTTCGTCCTCGCCGCGGTCTACGGCGGAACGCTGCTGGTCCTGCGCCGGGCGACCCGGGCGAGCCAGCTGCCGCTCGGCCCGTTCATCGCCATCGGCGCCCTCGCGGCCATCGCGCTTTAACCGCGACGGAGCGCGGCCGGACCCGTTGTCGTATTTCGACATCAATCGAAATACGACAACGGGTCATGCCGATGCATTTTCGTGCACAAAGCTAACGCGGCAGATGTCCTATCGTGTCGATAAAGCTTTGCGGCAATACCGGCGCGATAGCAGCCTCTCGCGATATCTTCGGCTTCGCCGCTTTCGACCGTATAGGCGCCGCGTGTGTCCCGCAGGGCCCCCGACCGCACGTGGCCGATCTGGGGAGACGCTGATCTGATGGCTAGCGACCGAGGAACGCTGTCCCGATCTGGCGGGCCGAACGTGGACCAGCAGCCGCCGTGGGCGGAACCCACCCTCCCTGCCGGACGCCGCATGCCGAGCGCGCCGCGCGAACGCAAGCCGCTGCTCGCCGTGGTGGGGCTGATCCTGATCCTGGCCGGCGCCACCGGAGCGGGGCTGCTGGTTCTCCGCAGCGGCCAGAAAGTCCCGGCGATCGTGGTGTCGCAGCAGGTGGGAGCGGGGCAGCAGTTCACCGCGCAGGATTTCACCGAGGTCCAGGTGTCGGCCAACACCGGCCTGGCCTACGTGCCGTGGAGCCAGGCCGGCCAGGTGCTGAACTTCGTCGCGAAGACCACCATTCCGGCAGGGACCCTGCTCACCCCGGCCATGGTCACGACGAACGCGAACTCGCTGGCCGGGAAGGATCTCGTCGGCGTCCCGCTCAAGGCCGGGGCGATGCCCATCTCGCTCAACGTCGGGGACCATGTCGAGCTGTACGCGCTGTCCAGGTCGGCGGCATGCCAGACGGTCGCGAACTCGGTTGTCGAGCAGGACGTGCCGGTTCTCGCGGTGAGCAGCTCCGGGGCCGGGAGCGCGCTGATAACGGTGGGGGTGGACCCGGCCACGGCCGGCCAGCTGCTGTGCGCCGCCGCCGCCGGCTCGCTCGGCGCGGTGCTGCTGCCCGGCGGGGCGGGCTGACGGTGGTCACGGCGGCATGGCGCTGATCGTGGTAGCGGCGGACAAGGGCGCGCCGGGGGTCACCACCACCGCGCTCGCGCTCGCGGCGGTGTGGCCGCGGCCGGTGCTGCTCGCCGAGTGCGACCCGGCAGGCGGCGACCTCGCCTTCCGCTTCCCGGCGGCGGACGGCGAGCGCCTGGACCCACGGCGCGGGTTGCTCAGCCTCGCGGTGGCGGCCCGGCGCGGCCTGGAGCCCGGCCAGGTCTGGGAGCACACCCAGAAGCTGTACGGCGGCATCGACGTGCTCGTCGGCGTGACCAACGCCGACCAGGGGGCGGGCCTGAGCACGTTCTGGGGGCAGCTGGGGCGGGCGCTGGCCGCCGTCCCGCAGGCCGACGTCATCGCCGACTGCGGGCGCCTCGGCTCCGACGGGCCGGTGACGGACCTGCTCGCCGAGGCGTCGCAGGTGCTGTTGCTCACCCGCGCCGAGGTGGGCGAGGTCGTCCGGCTGCGGGACCGCGCGGTCGCGCTGGCCGCGGCCGTCGAGAAGCGGGGCCGTCGCGGGCTCACCGCTGACGTGGCGGTGATCGCCGACCCTAAGAACCTCAAGACGGCGCTGGCCGAGGTGGCGCATGTGATGAGCCAGGTCAGGGCCCCCGCGCGGACGATCGGCGGCATCGCCTCTGACGCCCGGGCCGCCGGGCTGCTGCGCGGCAACTGGGGCGGGAAGCTCGACAAGTCGCTGCTGATCCGCAGCGTGCGGGAGATCGCCGGACAGCTGGCCGCGGCCCTGCCGCCGCAGGCCGACGCCGCCGCGTACGGTCCCCGGCACGGTGCCGGCCACCGGCACGGCGCCGGTCCCCAGCCGGCGCACGAGCGGCCCGCGGGCCAGCACCACCGGCCCGGTTACGAGCAGCCCGCGGGCTATGGGCAGGCGGCCGGTTACGGGCAGCCCGCCGGGCACGGGCAGGTCGCCGGCTATGAGCAGGCCGCGGGCTATGAGCAGCCCGCCGGGCACGGGCAGGTCGCCGGCTATGAGCAGGCCGCGGGCTATGGGCAGGCCGCCGGCTATGAGCAGGCCGCTGGTTACGGGCAGGCGGCCGGCTATGAGCAGGCCGCCGGGCACGGGCCGGGCGCAGGGCACGAATACGCGGCAGGGTACGGATATGCCGGGCACGAGTACGCCGCCGGGTATCGTCCCTCGCCGTCTTTCCAGCCCGCCGCCGGGTTCCCGTCACAGTCCCGCCCCGACGGGGTGTCCCGCCCCGACGGGGTGTCCCGCCCGGATCCCGCCGCGCGGTCCGGGCGCGTGCCGCAGCACCGGGGGCGGTGAGCCGTGGTGGACCACAGCCTTGTCAAGCGGCTACGCGGCGAGGTCGGCGACCGGCTGACGCAGCAGCGGCGGCTGGACGCCGCTTCCGGGCTGCCGCCGATGAGCGGCGAGGACGAGCGGCAGTTCGCACGGGCCATAATCGCCCAGGTCCTTGAGGACTACGCGCGCGGCGAGATCCTCGCCGGGCGCGCCCCGCTCACCGCCCAGGCGGAGGAGGACCTCGCCGAGGCGATCCATGCCGCCCTGTTCGGGGTGGGCAGGCTACAGCCGCTGCTTGAGGACCAGCAGATCGAGAACATCGATATCAACGGCTGTGACCGGGTCTTCATCAGCTACGCCGACGGCCGGGAGGTGCTCGGTGAGCCGGTGGCAGACAGCGACCAGGAGCTGATCGAGCTGATCCAGGTCCTCGCCGCCTACTCAGGCCTGTCCAGCCGCCCGTTCGACACCGCCAACCCGCAGCTCGACCTGCGGCTGCCCGACGGATCCCGGCTGTCGGCGGTGATGGACGTGACGCTGCGGCCGGCCATCTCCATCAGGCGGGCCCGGATGGGCAAGGTATTCCTCGCCGACTTGGTCGGCAACGGGTCGATGTCGCCCGAGGTGGCGTCGTTCCTCGCGGCGGCGGTGCTGGCCCGCAAGAACATCATGATCGCCGGCGCCACCAACGCGGGGAAGACGACGCTGCTGCGCGCGCTGGCCAACCAGATCCCGCCCGAGGAGCGGCTGATCACCGTGGAGCGCGCGCTCGAACTCGGCCTTGACCACTACCCGGAGCTGCATCCGAACGTGGTCGCCTTCGAAGAGCGCCTGCCCAACAGCGAGGGGAACGGCGCGATAACGATGGCCGATCTGGTCCGCCGGTCCCTGCGGATGAACCCGAGCCGGGTCATCGTCGGCGAGGTGCTCGGCGACGAGATCGTCACCATGCTCAACGCGATGACCCAGGGCAACGACGGCTCGCTGTCCACCATCCACGCCAACTCCTCGCTCGAGGTATTCAACCGGATTTCCACCTACGCGATCCAGTCCCAGGAACGGCTGCCTGTCGAGGCGACGCACATGCTGATCGCCGGCGCGATCGACTTCGTGGTCTTCCAGGAGAAGCGGAACGAGTACTCGCGCGGTGGGCGGCTGCGCCGGTTCATCAGCTCGATCAGGGAGGTGACCGGAGTGGACGGCCGGGTGCTGTCCAGCGAGGTGTTCACCCCGGGCCCGGACGGCAGGGCGGTGCCGCACGCGCCGGTCAGCTGCATCGAGGAGCTCGTGCACTACGGCTACGACCCGTCCCGGCGGGGGTGGTGAGATGACGTCGGCCGCGTATCCCTTCCTCGCCATCGCGCTCGGCGCGCTGGCGGGCGGCGGCCTCTTCCTGCTGATCGTCGCGATCCGCGGGGTCGACCCCAAGCCCGCCCCGGCGCGGTCGAAGAGCCTCGGGCAGCGCCTCGGTGAGCTCTGGTCGGTCCGCGGGCTGGTCGCCCTGCTGATCGGCGCGCTCACCCTGCTGGTCACCCGGTGGCTGGTGGCCGGCCTGGGCGTGGCGGTGCTCGCCTACTCCTGGCGCGGCGTCGGCGGGGCGGCGGGCGAGCGCAGGACCATGGACCGGCTGGAGGCGCTTGCCACCTGGACCGAGTCGCTGCGCGACACGATCGCCGGCGCGGTCGGCCTTGAGCAGGGCATCCCCTCCTCGCTGCGGGTCGCCGGGCCGTCGCTGCGCCCGCCGCTGGAGCGGCTGGTGGACCGGCTGCACACCCGGATGCCGATGGGCGAGGCGCTGCGCCGGTTCGCCGACGACCTGAACGACCCGGCCGCCGACCTGATCATCGCCGCGCTGATCATCAACGCCAGCCTGCGCGGCCCGGGCCTGCGGGATCTGCTCGGGTCGCTGGCCGACGCGGTGCGTGAGGAACTCGACATGCGCAGGAAGGTCTTCGCCGAGCGCAAGTCCACCAGGCGCAGCGTGCAGATCGTCATAGCGGTCTCGGTAGGCCTCGCCGTCGCGCTGGCCATCTTCGACCACCATTTCCTCAGCCCGTACGACGGCCCCTTCGGCCAGCTGATGCTGGCCGTCATCGCGGCGATCTACGCCGCCGGCATCCTGTGGCTCCGCAAACTGGCCAGGTTCCAGCCCCCGGAGCGGCTGCTCGCCGCGGAGGCGCCGGCGGGCGGCGCCATGGCCATGGCAGCCGCCGGGACAGGAGGGACGCGATGACCGCGGCGGTAATCCTCGGCGCGGTCGCGGGCCTCGGCCTGTTCCTGCTCGGCCACGGGCTTACCCCGCAGCGGCCCAGCCTGGCCCGGCGGATCGCCGAGTTCGACCTGGAGCCGGCCGCCCGCGCCCCGCTTCGGATGCCGGGCGCGAAGGGGGAAAGCGAGCTGAGCCGCAGGCTCGGCGCGGCCCTGGTCCGGTTCTGCGCCGAGCAGGGCTGGCAGTTCCCCTCGCTGCGCGCGGACCTCCGGCTGACCGGCAAGTCGCTGGAGAACTTCCTGGCGACCAAGGCCGTCCTGCTGCTTTTCGGGTTGCTGTTCGCGCCGTTCCTCGCGGCCATCGCGCTGATCGCGCACATCAAGATCCCGTTCGTGGTACCGGTCTGGGCCGGCCTGCTGTTCGCCGGGATCTTCTTCTTCCTGCCCGACCTGGAGTTGCGCGGCAAGGTGACCAGCATGCGGCGTGACTTCCGGCACGCGATCGGCTCGTTCCTCGACCTCGTCGCGATGAACCTGGCCGGGGGCCGCGGCGTGCCCGAGGCGCTGATGGCGGCCAGTGAGATAGGCGCGGGCTGGGCGTTCTGGCGGATCAGGGAGGCGCTGGCGAACGCCCGGATCACCGGGCAGACGCCGTGGCAGGCACTCGGCGCGCTCGGCGAGGAGGTGCGGGTGGACGAACTGCGCGACCTGGCCAGCGCGCTCAGCCTGGTCGCCGACGACGGCGCCAAGGTCCGCGAGTCGCTGACCTCCCGCGCGGTCAGCCTGCGCCGCCGCGAGCTCACCGACTTGCAGGGCCAGGCGGGGGAGCGGTCGCAGTCGATGCTCGTCGCGCAGATGCTGCTCTGCCTGGCGTTCCTGATCTTCCTGATATACCCGGCCGCCCAGACGCTCATCGGCGCGTGAAACACGAGGAACACGAGAGGAACACGTCCATGCTCAATCCGCTCCATAGCCCGGCCGGGCTCTACGCCCGCGCCCTTCTCGGCGTCCACATCAGCCGTCTGCGCCTGCACCTGCGGGACGGCGAGCGCGGCGCGTCCGCCGTGGAGCTCGCCATCATCACGGGGGCGCTCGTCGCGGTGGCCGCGGTCATCATCGGGATCATCTACGCCGTGGTCGGCACGGCGAACAACAAGATCCAGACCACGATCCCGAACCCGCCCGCCGGCGGGAACGGCGGGTAGCCGGGAGACAGATAGCAGCAGATGATGCGCATCCGCCTCCGTTGTCCCCGGTCCGGCGGCCGCCTGGCGGCCGTCCGGAGGCTGCTGCGTGCCGACCGCGGCTCAAGCGCGGTCGAGCTGGCTATCCTGGCGCCCGCGCTGCTGCTCCTGACGATGATCATCATCCAGTTCGCGCTGTGGTTCCAGGCGAGGCAGGCGGCGCTCGCGGCCGCGCAGGAGGGCGCACGGGACGCCCGCGTGCTCTCGGTGAGCGAGAGCACGGACCCGGCGGCATGGCATCAGCAGGTGACCGACGACACCATGCACTACTACAACGGCCTCGGCACGAAGATACTGACGAACGTCACCGCGACGCCCTTCACGACCGGTGCCCAGGCGGGCAGCGTCGCGATGGCGGGCGTGACCGTCTCCGGCCACCTGGACAGCCTGCTTGAGATGTTCGGCGGGATCACCGTCACGGTCACCGTGCAGGGGCCGCAGGAGTGCTTCCACCCGGTCGCGGCGGGAGGCGGCTGCGGATGAGGTGGCGCACGGAGGGTCAGCCTCCGCCGGCACAAGGCCGCCGAGGGCAGCCGGGGGGTCCGGAGGGTCAGCCTCCGCCGGCACAAGGCCGCCGAAGGCAGCCGGGGGGTACGGGGGGTCGCCCCCCCGGGCGAAAGGAGCGCGGCTCGATGGCGGTCGAGTTCGCCATCGCGGTCCCCGGGTTCCTCGTGCTGCTCCTGCTCGTCGCGGCCGGCGGCGACTGGGTGAGCTCGTCCGGGCAGGTCGGCGCCGCGGCCAGCGACGCCGCGCGGGCCGCCTCGCTGGCCCGCGACTGGGCCAGCGCCGCCAGTGACGCGAGCGCCGCCGCCGACGACGACCTGAAAGGGGTATGCGTGGGCGGCGCCCCGCGGACGACCCCCGCGCCGATTGGCTCCACGGACTTCGCGAGGGCGGCCGACGTGCAGGTCACCGTCTCGTGCACGGTGAACCTGCAGGCGTTCAAGGTGATCGGGTTCCCCGTCACCACCACGTTCACCAGCACCGCGGTCGCCCCGCTCGACCCGTTCGTGCAGAGGTCCTGATGACTAGTGATCGAGGTTCAGTGTCGCTGTGGCTAATCATCTTCGCGCTCGCGGTAATCGTGCTGCTCGGCTTCGTGGTGGACGGCGGGCAGTACATGAACGCCCGTGAGCGCGCCGCGGACATCGCGCAGCAGGCCGCCCGCGCGGCGGTCGACGACCTGAGCACAGCGGCTCTGCGGCAGGGCGTGTTCACCATCCCCGCGGGGGCCTGCCAGCAGAACGGCCCCGCCGCCGCCTTGGTCAGCGAGTACGCCGGGAACGAGGCGACGATCCCGGCGGGCGGCTGCGTCATCGGCGGGCTGACCGCCGCCGGCGACTGCGAGGCGCAGGCCAACCCGCCGCCGGCCGGCGGCTACCTCGGACCGTGCGTGAAGGTGACGGTGGACATCACGGTCAGCCCGGCGATCCCCGTCGGCACGTTCGGCGCCTTCACCACCGGTGCCACCGAACAGGCCACGCTCGACTGCGGCAGCAACGTCCGGACCACGGGGGTCTGCTGATGGCGCCGCCGATCCCGGGCCTGCGCCCGCCCGTGAGCGCTCCCCGGCGCACCGCCGGGGACGTGCTGCTCGGCATCCTCGCGGTGCTCGCGCTCGCGGCGCTGACCGTGGGCGTCCCTGCCGCGCTGATCGCGGTCTTCGGCCTGCCGATCCCGCACAAGCTGCCGAGCCTCAGCGTCCTCACCCAGCAACTCGACGTGATGTCGGTGCTCCGGGTGGTCTCCGTCGTCGTCTGGCTGGCCTGGATCCAGCTCGTCTGGTGCGTGGTCGTGGAGATCCGGGCCGCCATCCGCAACGTCGGCGTGCCCGACCGGGTGCCGTTCGCGGGCCCCGCCCAGTCGCTGGCGCACCGGCTGGTCACCGCCGCGCTGCTGCTGTTCAGCGCGACGGCGGCGCTGTCCCCCGCGTTCGCGCACGCGGCGCCGCACGCCGGACCGCCGCGCCCGGCGTACAGCGTCTCGGCGCAGGCGCCCGGCCATCACGCGCAGGCACCGGACCAGGACGCGCCGCCGCTGGCCCCGCCGCAGCACGCCTCGCCGACCGCGGAGAAGATCTACGTGGTCCAGCCGCCGGCCGGCAGGCATCACGAGTCGCTGTGGGAGATCGCGCAGCACCACCTCGGCGACGGCCGCCGTTACCGGGAGATCTTCGAACTCAACAAGGACCGGGTGCAGCCGGACGGCAGCAGGCTCACGATCGCCTCGCTGATCAGGCCCGGCTGGGTGCTGCGGATGCCGAGCGACGCCTTCGGCCCGGGCATCGAAACGGCCGGCGCGCACGCCGCCGCCGGGCACGGCGCTGGGGGCGGGGGAGGCACCACGGCACGTTCGGAAGAACGATCCCTCACTGCCCTCACCGGGGCGGGCGGCGGCACGGCGGGAAGCGGCGCGGCCGCGGCCAGCCAGCAGGCGGCGGGCCAGCAGGCGGCGGGCCAGCAGGCGGCGCGATGGCCCTACGAGCTCGCGTCCGCCAGCCTGCTCGCGGCCGGAGTGCTCGCCGCGCTCGGGCGGCGGCGCCGGGAACTGCTGTGGCAGCGGGCGTTCGGGCGGCGGCTGGCGGCTCCGGAAGGCGACGCGGCGGTGGCCGAGGAGGCGCTGCGGCTCGGCGCCGACGACCCCGCGGTGCAGTTGCTCGACACCAGCCTGCGGCAGCTTTCCGCCGCGCTGGCCGCGCAGCGCAAACCCCTGCCGACCGTGTTCGCGGCGCACCTGGGCGAAGGGCACCTTGACCTCTGGGTGGCGCCGCCAGATCCCAGCCCGCCGCAGCCGTGGCTGGCGGTCGACGACGGTCAGGTGTGGCGGATGCAGGCCGCCTCGGCCTCCATCGAGGCGGCCGACGCCCCCGCGCCGTACCCCGGGCTGGTGTCGCTGGGGGTGAACGAGACCGGCCGGGTCATGGTGGACCTCGAGGTCGCGCACGGGCTGATCGCGGTGCGCGGGCCAGCGGACAAGGTACGGGCGGCGCTCGCCGCGCTCGCCGTCGAACTGGTCACCAGCCGCTGGTCGGACCGGATGCGGGTGACGCTGGTCGGCTTCGGCGAGGGGCTGGAGGTCATTTCCCCCGAACGGGTCGTGGTGGCTCGCAGCCTCGACGAGGCGCTGCCCGAACTGGAACGGCGCGGCGCGGAACTGGCCGACCAGCTATCCCGGTGGGGCATCGATTCGGTGCTCACCGGGCGGTCGGCCGGCCGGGACGCGGACACGTGGGCCCCCCACTACCTGATCATGGGAGTGCCGCCGACCCCCGCGCAGGCCGAACGGCTGCTGACCCTCGCCCGGACCAGGCACCGGACCGCCCTCGGCTTCGTGGTGGCCGGCGACGTGCCGGGCGCCTCCTGGACATGGGATCTCACGCCGGAGGGACGGCTGCGCACCGGCGTGCTCGGCTTCGATCTCGCGGCGCAGCTACTGCCGCCCGAGCAGTACGCGGCCGTGGTCGCGCTGTTCCGCGGCTCCGGCGGCGACGCGCCGGTGTCCCCGCCGGCGATCGGGGCGGCGCCGGCGGCGCACCTGCTGCCCGGAGCGCGGGTGGCGGTGGAGGTAGGCCTGCTCGGGCCGGTCACGGTCAGCGCGCCGGGGCCGGTCGACACCGAACGTGTCGCGCTCGCCACCGAACTGGTCGTGTACCTGGCGGTGCATCCGGCGGGCGTGCACCGCAGCGTGCTCACCGGGGCGCTGTGGCCGCGCGGGGTGGAAGCCGAGGTGCGGGACGCCACGCTGGCCCGGGTCCGCCAGTGGCTGGGCACGGATCCCTCCGGCCAGCCCAACCTGGTCACCGACGCGGACGGGCGGTTGCGGCTCGGTCCCGGTGTGCGGGTCGACTGGCAGGTGTTCCGCGCGCTCGTCGCGCAGGCGGGCGGCGCGGGCGCCGCGGCCGCGGCGGGGCACCTGGAGCGGGCGCTGGAACTGGTCCGCGGGCAGTTGCTCGACGGCCGCGAGCCCGGGCGGTACGCGTGGCTGGCCGCCGACGACTTCGGCTACGAGGTCACCGCGCTGGTGGCGGACACGGCGCACCGCCTGTCCGCGCTGCGCCTGGCATGGCAGGACGCCGACGGGGCCATGGCGGCGGCGCGCGCCGGGCTCCGGCTGGCGTTCGACGACGAACTGCTCTGGCGGGACCTGCTGCGCGCCGCGCACGCCACCGGGCGGGAACAGGTGCTCCGCTCGGTGGTCGACGAGATCTCCGCGCGGGTGGCGCTGGATGAGGTGATGCCACGGATGGCACCGGAGACGGAGGCGCTCATCGACGAGCTGCTCCCGTCCTGGCGGCAGTCCGCGGCGTAGGCACACAGGCACACAGGTGAGGACGGGACGATGAAGGCAATACCGGGGCTTGCCGCCAGCGCGGTCGCCCTGCTCGCGGTCGCCGCGTGCTCGTCGCAGTCCGTGGGCACGTTCCGGCCCGCGGGCGGCGGCGCCTCGGCCGCCGGGGCCGGCAGCCAGCCGTCGGACGCCGCTGCTTCGTCCGGCGACGGCTACGTCATGCCCCCGTTCGGCAAGAACGTGCACGTTGAGATGACGTCCTGGCTGCCCGCCAACGCGGCGCAGGCGCGGGCGGTGATCGTGGACAAGGACTACGAGCTGGCCTTTCTGTACGCGGAGTACCGGGGCGGCCAGGACCAGAGCTGGGTGAGCTATGTGAGCCCGGCGATGCAGCCGGCGGTCGAGCAGGCGCTGCGGGCAACGGATGTCACCACCGAGTCGTTCACCGGGACCATCCGGTACTTCGACATGAGGGTGATCCCGGACCCGCTGGTGCGCGGCGATCTGGACGTGTCGAGCTGTTTCGACAACGCGGGCTCGTCGAACACGAACCTCACGACGGGCGCGGTCCTCCCGGACACCGGCTCGCCGGACTCGCACTACGTCCGCATCACGGACGAGCTGCGCAAGGACTCCGCCGGACAGTGGCAGGTGGTCTCAAGCCTTCCGGCCGTCTACTACCCGATGGCGAAAGAGTGCAAGCCATGAAGCACCGCGTTATCTCCGTTCTGGGTGCCGCGACGGTCGCGCTGGGCGCGCCGCTGCTGGCCGCGGCGCCGGCGAGCGCGAGCAACGGCCCGCCGGTCGTCGGCTGCACCACCGGCTCCAGCTGCATGATCGAGCTGAACTACGACGTCACCTACAGCGGCAGCACGGGCGGAAGCAACGGGGTAGTCATCACCCCGCCGCCGTGCATCGGGCTCCCGGCGGGCGACGCGCACTCGGGGAGCCAGGCCATCATCAGCTTCCTCGGCAACACGGCCCCGCTTCCCTCGCCTGGCAGTTCCTCTCCCGCTGCCGGGGACAGCGGCGCCCCGGTGAGCAGCGCGTCGCCTTCTCCGCCGGCCAGCACGGCGCCCCCGCCTGCCCCGGCCCTGTCCGGGCAGGAGCAGGCGATCCTCAACCAGGCGGAACAGCTGGTCAACAGCAACCCGATGACGCCCGGCGAGTGGTACCAGATCACCGGCAATCCCTACGCCAGTTCGGCCGCCCAGCAAAGGTGCAACAACCTGCCGCCTTACATCTGGGTGCCGGGGGGCCACAGGCTGGTGGTGAAAGGCTTGAACATCCCGGCGAGGACGCTCGCGGAGCTCGCCTACAGCCAGCTCACGACCGCGCAGGTCGGCACGGTCACGCTCAACCCCAAAGGGATGAGCGACACCAACCTCCCGACGTTCGTCGATGCCGTGCTCAAGGAGCCGGCCGGGGGCGTGCTCGCCGTGACCGGCGGTGGGAACCCGAACGTGCCGGCCGGGCGGCCGTACGTGTGGGCCACCGCGGCGACCCCGGACGGCAAGAGCGCGACGGTCTGGGCGTGGGCGACCGGGTTCACCATCGATCCGGGCACCTCGAACGCGGAGACGTGGGACCAGCCGTCGTGCAGCATGGCGCACCCGGCCGGCCCGGACGGCCATGGGCTCGCGCTCGGGTCGCGGCTGACCGCGAGCGCGGGGAGTTACGGCGCCGGCCAGGCGATCGACTGCGGCGTGACCTACACCGCGCCGGGGACGTACGACCTCACGGTGAGCGTCGGCTGGGACGCGTGCTGGGCACCGGGCTACGCCACGGGCGACGGGCCGCCGGCCAGGTGCAACCCCGTCCCCGGCGCGGCGGGCCTGCAGGACAGCACCAGCCAGCCGGTCACGGTCGGCGTCCGCGAGATCCAGTCCGTCAACGGCTGAGATCCAAAGTCATTTTCCGGTCCGCGGGCACGCGCCGCCGCCGTGGCCGTTCCGCATCGCCAACGCGTGGATATACCGAACGTACGCGTGTTTCACCCCCGTCACGATAGACGCATCCCTAGTAGTGCAAGAAAAAAATCGAAAGAAGATCTCGGTGTCATTTATTGATGTACGTAAAATGTAGGTGCTACAATTTGACTAGCACTACGGACGCGGCTCACCCGGAAGGGGGTGGTCCAGGATGTGCATGGCGGGTGGCCAGGCTCCGGGCAGCGTCACGGAGGCGCTGCGAATGGCCGGCGCGTCCCTGGACTACCTCAATTCCCCGGCGGCGAGGGATCTCGACGGGGCGGCCTGCGGGGAGGTGCTGACCGCCCTCGGCGAGATCCAGGCGAAGTTCACCGCCGCGCACATGGCGTTCCTGCGCCGGTTCGACGCGCTGGACGCCCACGACGCCGACGGGTACGCCACCTCCTCCGCCTGGCTGGCCGCGATGAGCAAGATGAGCAAGAAGGACGCCAGGGCCGCGGTGCGGCAGATGCGCCAGCTCGGCAGCCACCGCGACCTGGCGGACGCTCTCGCCGCGGGCGAGATCTCGCAGTCGTGGGCGTCCGAGATCGCCGAATGGACGAAGAAGCTGCCGGAACAGATGCGCGGCGAGACGGACCGTATCCTGCTGGACGCCGCCGCGGGCGGCGCGTCCCTGGACGACCTGGCCGCGATCGCTGCCTGCGCCCTGGAGAAGTGGCTCTCCCAGCGCCCCGACCCCGACGACGACGGATTCGACGACCGGTACGTCCAGATCGCTACGACCTTCGGCGGCGCGTCCTGTGTCCGAGGAGACCTGACCCCTGAATGCGCCGCGGCCGTCCGGGCGGTCCTGGAGTCCCTGGGCAAGAAGCAGGGCCCCGAGGACACCCGGACCGAGGGCCAGCGGTTCCATGATGCGCTGCAACTCGGATGTGAGCTCCTGCTCCGCGCGAAGATGGTTCCCGGCCGGGCCGGGGCCGACACGCAGGTGATAGCGCACATCCCGCTGTCACAGCTCCGCCAGATGCCGGGCGCGTCCGAGCTCGAAGCCGCCTGGATCAAGGCCCGGATCGGCGAGGACGGCTACCTCACCGGCAAGGACGCCGAAGCCGCCGCCTGCGATGCGCTCACCGTTCCCGTCGTCACCGGCCACGCCGACATGTCGGTCATTGACCAGATCATCGAGCTTGCCCTGGCCGCTGCCGATACCGCGGGCGGCGTGAAGCCCAAGGCCCTGTCCCCGGACGCGTGGGCCGCCCTGCGCTACGCCATCGCCCGCCTTGCCATCGACTTCATTTCCGGTCCCAACGGCCTGGGCGCCGTCCTCCGCGCTAACCTCCTAAAAGCCCCGTACAACACGCCGAGTTTGCCGCTGGATATCGGCTACGCGGGGAACATTCCGGCGCACATCCGCCGGGCGGTAATGCTCCGGGACCAAAGGTGCGCCTGGCCCCGCTGCGGCAGGGCCGCCGCGTACTGCGATGTGCACCACATCCGGCACAAAGAGGACGGCGGCGAGACCTCGGTGAGCGGCTGCGTCCTGCTTTGTCAATTTCACCACGACGTATGCATCCACCGCTGGGGCTGGCAGATAGTCCTTCACCCGGATGGCACGACCACGGCATACGGCCCGGACGGACAGATCCTGCACAGCCACTCACCGCCCGCACTCCGGGCGGGATAACCCCCCGCACCTCGCGCCTGCGGCGGCCACGCGGCTGCGATCTCCGGTCCCGGCACTAGACTGGCAGAGGCCGCGAACTCGCGCGGCACAGTCCCGACGCCGAAGCAAGTGAGACTCACGCATGCCCGCACAGCAGCAGACCACGATGGCGAGCCCGGCCGGCCCGGCGCTCGCCACCCGCGACGACCTGCGGAACATCGCGATCGTCGCGCACGTCGACCACGGCAAGACCACGCTGGTGGACGCGATGCTGTGGCAGTCCGGCGCCTTCCGCGCGAACGCGCAGGTCAACGAGCGCGTGATGGACTCCAACGACCTGGAGCGGGAGAAGGGCATCACGATCCTGGCCAAGAACACGGCCGTGCGGCACGGCGGCCTCACGATCAACATCGTCGACACGCCGGGGCACGCGGACTTCGGCGGCGAGGTGGAGCGCGGCCTTTCCATGGTGGACGGCGTGGTGCTGCTCGTCGACGCCAGCGAGGGGCCGCTGCCGCAGACCAGGTTCGTGCTGCGCAAGACCCTCGAGGCGGGCCTGCCGGTCATCTGCGTGATCAACAAGGTGGACCGCTCCGACGCGCGGATCGCCGAGGTCGTCGACGCCTGCTACGAGCTGTTCATCGACCTGGACGCGAACGAGCAGCAGATCGAGTTCCCCATCGTGTACGCCTGCGCGCGCGCCGGGCGGGCGAGCCGCAGCCGGCCGGCCGACGGCGAGATGCCCGACAACGGCAACCTTGAGCCGCTGTTCGACGTGATCCGCGAGACGGTCCCCCCGCCGGCCTACGATCCCGCCGCGCCGCTCCAGGCACACGTCACCAACCTGGACGCCTCCTCTTACCTGGGCCGGATCGCGCTCTGCCGGGTCTACAACGGGACGATCAGCCGCGGCCAGCAGGTCGCCTGGTGCCGCCGCGACGGCTCGGTCGAGAAGGTGAAGGTCTCCGAGCTGTTCCGCACCGAGGTGCTGGACCGGGTGCCGACCGACACGGCGGGCCCCGGCGACATCGTCGCGATCGCCGGGATCCCGGACATCATGATCGGCGAGACCCTCGCCGATCCGGACGACCCGCGGCCGCTTCCGCTGATCACCGTCGACGAGCCCGCGATCTCGATGACCATCGGCACCAACACCTCCCCGCTGGCCGGCCGGCAGCAGGGCACCAAGGTGACCGCGCGGCTGGTCAGGGACCGGCTCGACCGCGAACTCGTCGGGAACGTGTCGCTCCAGGTGCTGCCCACCGGGCGCCCGGACGCCTGGGAGGTGCGCGGCCGCGGCGAACTCGCGCTCGCGGTCCTCGTGGAAACCATGCGGAGGGAGGGCTACGAGCTGACCGTCGGCCGCCCGGCGGCCGTGACGCGGGAGATCGACGGCAAGCTCCACGAGCCGGTCGAGCGGCTCTCGGTCGACGTCCCCGAGGAGTTCCTCGGCACCGTCACCTCGCTGGTATCGGTGCGCCGCGGCCGGATGGAGGCCATGACCAACCACGGCACCGGCTGGGTGCGGCTGACCTTCCTCATCCCGTCCCGGGGGCTGATCGGGTTCCGCACCCAGTTCCTCACCGAGACGCGCGGCACCGGCATCGCGCACCACGTCTTCGAGGGGTACGAGCCGTGGGCCGGCCCGATCCGGGGCCGGGCGACGGGCTCCCTGGTGGCCGACCGGGCCGGCACCGCCTCCGCGTACGCGATGTTCAACCTCCAGGAGCGCGGGTCGCTGTTCGTCTCGCCGGGCACCGAGGTCTACGAGGGCATGATCGTGGGCGAGAACTCGCGGGCCGATGACATGGACGTGAACATCACCAAGGAGCGCAAGGTCACCAACATGCGCCAGTCCACCGGGGAGGAACTCGAGCGGCTGGTCCCGCCCCGGCTGCTCAGCCTGGAGCAGGCCCTGGAGTTCTGCGCCGACGACGAGTGCGTCGAGGTGACTCCGACGGCGGTCCGCCTGCGCAAGGCCGTCCTCGACGCCAGGGAGCGCGCCCGTATCCGCGGCCGCGTCTCCCGCGGCGAGCAGCCCGGGTAATTCATCCCGAACGGACCGGGCTGACTCCGGTGAGCACGCACGGCCCGTTCCGCCTTATCTATCCGATGCCCAGGTAGATGGCATCTATCCGATGCCTAGGTAAATGGCGCTTCCCAAGCCTACGGCCAGGCAATACAGGGCGAACGGCGTCAGCGTGCGCCTGGGGTCGGAGATATACCTGACGAAGAACCGCAGCGCGAGGTAGGCGCCCACGCCGGACAGGATCGAGCCGGCCAGCACCTGGCCGCGGACCCCGTTGCCGAGCGGGCCGGTAAGGTCCGGTATCTTCAGCACGCCCGCGGCCAGGATCACCGGCGCGGAGAGCAGGAACGAGAAGCGGGCGGCGTCCCGCATGGACAGCCCGCGGAACATCCCGGACACCATCACGATGCCGTCCCGGCTGATCCCCGGCAGCAGGGCGAAGATCTGCATGACGCCGAGGCCGAACGCGCTCGCCCAGCCCAGCCGGGTTAGCCGCTGATCGGACCGCGCGGCCAGGCTGGCGTCGCGCTGCCTGAGCGCCCGCTGCGCGGCCGAACGCCCGGGCGTTCCCGCGGGGGCGCCGACGGCGGCCAGCTGGCGCTCCTCGGCCTGGCGTTCCCCGAGCTGGCGCTCTTCGAGGGCCTGCTGCTCATCCAGGCCGGCCCGCCGCCTGCGCACCCGCTCCCCGGCGAGCAGGACGACGCCGTTGAGCGCGAGGAACAGCGCGGTCGGCACCGGCTTGCTGAAGTAGACCCGGAACGCGTGCTCCAGCGCGATGCCCGCGATGCCGACCGGGATGGTCGCCAGGATGATCATCCAGGCGAGCTTCTGGTCGGCGGTCTGCGGCTCCCAGCGCCTGGTGCCGGGCGCGGGGCTGATCACATGCGCGAGCGAGGTGAGGAAGCCCGTGATGATCCGCAGCCAGTCCCGCCAGTAGTAGACGATCATCGCCAGCGCCGTGGCGACGTGCATCCCGACGATGAACGCCAGGTACGGGGACTCGGGCGCGGAGACGCTGAGGTCCCGCGCCCACCGGCCGCCCACCAGCGCGGGGATGAGCACGTTGTGCCCGAGGCTGGATACGGGGAAGAGCTCGGTGACGCCCTGAATCAGCCCGACGACCAGCGCCTCAGGATAGGTGATGTGCGGATACATCGCGCCCCCTCGCCACGGAACAAGCGCACGCTCAGGCCCCCCAGGTTCCACGCCATCGTACCCGCGGGCCGTGAACGGGCCATGAAATCGGACTGTCGGCGCGCCGGCATCACCTGCTGAGAAGGCTCCAGCTTAGAATCCCGGGCCGGCATTCCGATGTCCGCTTTATGCCCAGTTCTTCCCTGAAATCAAGATCCCGGGGCCGGGCACGAGAGATCGGCGTTAAATCATCGGTTTTGCCAGCGTTCGCGGCAAAGGCGTTGATAGGCTCCGGCGCGTGCCTGGGATACGGGGGCGCGCCGGCACCGCTGTCGGCGCGCTGATTATCATCGCGGGGCTGGCGATTGCGGCCACCGCGCCGGCGCCTGTCGCGGCCGCGGTCGCCACGGCCCAGCAGGGCACGGACGTGTCCTCGGTAAACGGCTCGTCGGTCAACTGGGCGCAAGTGGCCGGGGCGGACAGCTTCGTCGCGGTCAAGGCGACCGAGGGCGACTACTACACGGACCCGGATTACCTGCCCGACGCCGAGCAGGCGGCGGCCGCGGGCCTTTATGTGATGCCTTATGCGTTCGCCAACCCGTACCCCGGGAATGGCTCGGGAAAGGCTCAGGCCGACTACGCGTGGACCGAGATCAGCAAGGTGCCCGCCTCGGCTTATCCTTTTATGCTGCCGATCGCGGTGGACCTGGAGCCCGACCCGTACGTCAACTCGGAAAAGCACGCCAACCAGTGCTACGGGCTCAGCACGCCGGCCATGGTGGCGTGGATCCAGGGGTTCGTCGGCGAGGCAAGGGCGAAGACCGGTGAGGCGCCGGTCATCTACACCACGACCGCGTGGTGGGATGCCTGCACGGGGGACAGCAAGCTGTTCAGCGCGGACCCGCTGTGGATCGCGTCCTACGGCGTGCCCGTCCCGTCGATACCCCCGGCATGGAGCAACCTGACGTTCTGGCAGTACTCGCAGGATGGCACCGTAAGCGGGATCGGCGGCAAGGCGGACCTCGACTACCTCGGCCCCGTGCAGGCCAGCCAGGTGAACACGGCTGTCCGCACGGAGCAGATCCGGACGCTGACCTCGCTGGCCTCGGGGACCGCGCCGGCCGGCTACACGGGAAGCGGCCTGCCGCCGGGAGTGTCTGTTAACTCGTTCGGGCAGATCACCGGCAAACCGCGCGCAATCGGCCGGTACACGGTGACGGTCATCCCGCCGGCCGGCGCCGTCCCGGGCGCGGTGACGTTCATCTGGGACGTGCACGGGACGCTTGCGGTGCGCTCCCCCGGGAACCGCACGACGGCCGCCAGATCAGCCGTCGCGCTGCGGATCGCCGCCTCCGACCAGGACAGCGGGGTCCCGGTGTCGTTCGCCGCGTCCGGGCTGCCGCCCGGGCTGTCGATGAGCTCGTCCGGGCTGATCACCGGCCGGCCGGCTAAGCGGGGAACCTTCGACGTCGAGGTCACCGCGTCCGACGCGCTCCAGGCGACCGGGTCGGCGTCGTTCACCTGGAAGATCAGGTAGTCCGGCGGCGCCGGCCCGCTACGGCCGCCCCCTCCGCCGCAAGCGGCCAGCGTGTGGGAAGCTAGTGTCCGTCGAGGCCGAAGGGACGTGTGCTTGTGCCAATGCCGCCAGAGCCGCAGCCGATAGTGGTCCCGCTCACCGCCGCGGCGATCTTCCTCGTCCTGATCGTGGACCCGGGCGGGGAGGGCCCCGTGCGGGACCTGCTGGCCGACGTGCCGGGGTTGCAGCGGTCGGTCGGCTTCCGGACCCCGGGCGGCGAGCTGGCGGCCGTCGCGGCGGTCGGCTCAGACCTGTGGGACCGGCTGTTCGCCGGGCCCCGCCCGGCGGAGCTGCACCCGTTCCGCGAGCTGGCCGGCCCCCGGCACGTCGCGCCCGCCACCCCCGGCGACCTGCTGTTCCACATCAGGGCCAACCGGATGGACCTGTGTTTCGAGTTTGCCGCCAAGGTGATGGACCGGCTGAAAGACGTGGTCACGGTGGCCGACGAGGTGCACGGCTTCCGGTACTTCGACGAGCGCGACCTGATCGGGTTCGTGGACGGCACCGAGTCGCCGTCCGGGCGGGCCGGCGACAAGGCCGCGCTGGTCAGCGGCGACCAGGACCCGGACTTCGCCGGCGGCAGCTACGTGACCGTGCAGAAGTACGTGCACGACATGGCGGCATGGAACGCGCTGAGCGTCGAGGAACAAGAGCGCGTGATCGGCCGCACCAAGCTGGACGACATCGAGCTCCCCGACGACGTCAAGCCGGCCGACTCGCACGTGGCGCTGAACACGATCACCGGCCCGGACGGGGAGGAACGGCAGATCGTCCGGGCGAACATGCCGTTTGGGCGCGCCGGGACGGGGGAGTTCGGCACCTATTACATCGCCTACGCCGCCTCGCCTTCGGTCACCGAGGAGATGCTGGAGAACATGTTCCTCGGCCGGCCTCCCGGCAACACCGACCGGATCCTCGATTTCTCCAC
This sequence comes from Trebonia sp., assembly GCA_035294225.1. Taxonomy (GTDB): domain Bacteria; phylum Actinomycetota; class Actinomycetes; order Streptosporangiales; family Streptosporangiaceae; genus Trebonia. The sequence continues at coordinate 31,062 of DATGLH010000082.1, read as the reverse complement.
CGCGCTGACCGGCACCTTGTTCTTCGCCCCGTCCGCGGATTTCCTCGATGACCTGCCCGACGCGCCGGGCGCGGCCCAGCCGCGGGCCCGGGACGCCATGGCCCGGGCCGGCGGGGACGGCTCTCTCGGTATCGGCTCCTTGAAGGGACAGCGATGAACAACCTGCACCGCGAACTCGCCCCGATCTCGGCCGCCGCGTGGGCCAGCCTCGAAGAGGAGGCCAAGCGCACGTTCGAGCTGCACGTCGCCGGGCGGCGGGTAGTGGACGTGACCGGCCCGGACGGGGTGACGCTGGCGGGCGTCGGCACCGGCCACCTGACGCCGATCGACCCGCCGGCTGACGGGATCCTCGCGGGCCTGCGTGCCTGGCGGCCGGTCGTGGAGCTCACCGTGCCGTTCACCCTGGACCGGGCGCAGATCGACGCGGTGGAGCGGGGCGCGCTCGACCCGGACTGGCAGCCGGTGAAGGACGCGGCGAAGAAGATCGCCTTCGCCGAGGACCGCGCGGTCTTCGACGGGTACCAGGCGGCCCAGATCGCCGGCATCCGGCAGGCCTCGTCCAACGAGAGGCTGTCACTGCCGTCGGAGGCCAGGGACTACCCGGACGCGGTCAGCAAGGCGGTGAGCCGGCTGCGGCTGGCGGGCGTGGCCGGCCCGTACTCGCTGCTGCTGTCCGCGGACGCCTACACGGCGGTCAGCGAGACCACCGAGCACGGCTACCCGATCCGCGAGCACCTGGCGCGCGTGATCGACGGCGACATCGTCTGGGCGCCCGCGATCGACGGCGCGCTCCTGCTGTCCGTCCGCGGCGGCGACCACGAACTCCACCTGGGCCAGGACCTGTCGATCGGCTACCTGTCCCACGACGCGGACCGGGTCCGGCTCTACTTCACCGAGTCGTTCACCTTCTGCGTCTACACCGCCGAGGCGAGCGTGTCGATCACCGGCTGAACAGCCGCCGCCTTCCGTTCGGGGGACCGGCCAGCGCCCTCACCACCAGGGCCGCTCAAGCGCCCGGGCGGTGCCGCCGGTCTGGTCGAGCGCGTCGAGCGCGGCCATGTCGGCGTCCGCCAGGGTGAAGTCGAAGATCTGCGCGTTCTCCCCGATCCGCTCGCGATGGGCCGACTTGGGGATGACCGGGATGCCGTGCTGGACGCACCAGCGCAGCAGCACCTGGGCGGGGGTGCGCTCCACGGCCGCGGCGATCTCGGTCACGACCCTGTTGGACAGGTGGCGCCCGGTGCCGAGGGGACTGTACGCCTCAAGCGCGATGCCCATGCGCAGGCAGGAATCGAGCAGCGCGCCCGTCCGCGGTCACCGCTCCGCCTGTCAAGGCAGCGACCCGCCTGTCAAAGCAGCGACGCTTCCAAGGTGACCTCGGGCACGCCGGCGAGCGCCCTGCTCACCGGGCACGTCGCCTTCGCCGTCTCGGCGTGCTTGGCGAAGGCGGCCTTGTCGATGCCCGGCACCCGGCCGACCGTGACCAGGGCGATCTTCGTGATCGTGGGCGCGCCGTCGACGAGCCGCAGCGTCACCGTGGCGTCGGTGCGGACCGACTCCGGGGTGGTCCCCGCCTCCGCGAGGATGTTCGACAGCGCCATCGAGAAGCAGGCCGCGTGGGCGGCGGCTATCAGTTGCTCGGGATTGGAACCGGGACCGTCCTCGAACCGGGATGTGAAGGTGTACCCGCCGCTGATCGAGTCCCCAGCGGTGAAGGTACCGCTGCCCGACCGCAGGTCACCCTTCCATTCGGCGCTTCCCTTTGCCGGCATGATGTCCTCCGTGTCCGTTGGCGTGGCATGATCCGAACTGTTCCTGTGCCGAGACTATCGGTAGCTGGCCGGCGTGACATGGCCCCCCTAAGATCGGCGTCTACAGCGAGGGAGCGGAGGAAGCGGAAGGCGGGATGATGCGTGTCCTGGGGCCACCGATGAGACGTGCGCTGCGGCGGGCGCGGTCGTCATGGGTGGACGTCGGCTGGGCCGTGTTCGTCGGGGTGAACCTGCTCGGCATGCGCGCGATGGGAAGCTGGTCGACGATCCCCTTCCTCGTCATCTGGGTGAGCCTGACGATCGTCTACGGGTTCCGGATGTGGCGGCTCCAGCCCGCCATCCTGACGGTGGCGGCGGTGACGCTGGCGACCGGGGGGATCATCGGGGCGCAGGTCGCGGACGGTCAGCAGCAGGCTGATTACCTGATCGAAGTTCCGCTGGTCGCGCTCATGTTCCTGGCGATGGTCTGGCACGGGCGGCGGCGGGCGGCGGCGCTCGAGGAGCGGCTGGCCGCGCTGGAACAGGTGGAGCGGGTCTCCCGCGAGAACCTGCGGCTGCTCGAACAGCAGCGGACGTTCCTGCTGGATGCCTCGCACGAGCTGGGCACGCCGATTACGGTGGCGCTCGGTCACGCAGAGCTCATCGAGCAGGCGGCAGCCGGCCAGGAGGCCGGCCAGGAGATCGCCGACGACGCCCGCGTGGTGGTCGGCGAGCTGGTCAGGCTGCGCAAGCTGGCGGGCCGCCTGCTGCTGCTCGCCTCGGCGGGCAGCCCCGGCTTCCTGGACATGGCACCGGTGGCGGTCGACTCGGTGGTCATGGAGGCGCTGGATCGCTGGGGCTATACGCCGCGCCGCTGGCGCCTGGGGGAGGTGGCCGAGGCCACCGTCCAGGGTGACCGCGACCGGCTGGCGGCGGCGCTGGACGCGCTGCTGGAGAACGCCGTCGCCCACACCGAGGCAGACGACCTCATAGAGCTCAGCACCCGGATCGAAGACGGGAGCGCCGTGTTCACGGTGACGGACTCGGGCTGCGGCATCGCGGAGGACGACCTGGAGCGGATCTTCGGCCGGTTCTCCCGCGCGACTCCCTACCGGAGCCGGGAGACCGGCGGGTTCGGGCTCGGGCTGCCGATCGTGGCGGCGATCGCGGAAGCCCACCACGGATCGGTCCGGGTGCGCAGCGCCGTTGGCCGCGGCTCGACGTTCGAACTGGTGATACCCGGGGCTGCGGGGCCGGATCGTGCGCACCGCGTTGACTGTCCCGATCGTGCCCCGGGCCGGGCGGCGATGAGTTAGGGGGCCCGCGAGGCTGGATGACGTGTGCCGGGCGCCGCCCGGAGCCGCGGATCAGCCAGACCAAGAAGACCCGCGGCGTGCGGCGCACCGGCCGGGCCAGCATCGTCATCGACGACGTGCTCCCGCCGTGGCAACCGCGCATGCTCGAAGCGCGCGGGACCGCCGAGGTGATCCCCTCGGGCGGCAAGGCCTTCGGGGACAACTCCGACGACACCATCGTCCGGATCAAGCCCACGCGCATCATCTCGTCCGGGATCGACTCTCCCAGCGGTTCGAACGCCAGGACGGTGGTCCCCGCGTAGCCGAGGCCGCGGCCTGGCCGCCCCCTCGGGGCGATAACCCGCCCAGGCCGGACTGTTGCCGTACCGCGACGGCGAAGAAGCGGCTCGCCGCGTCGTCGTAGGCCGTCAGCCGCCATCCCGTGGCCTGGGTTGACCGTCGCAGCGGTCCGGCGGCGAGCGGTTCGTCCGCGGACAGAGCGCGGCCGTGCCGGGCGGCGAGCGCCGCGCGCCCGGCCGGGTGGAACAGGACGAGCAGCCCGCCGGGCCGGGTGACGCGGGCGAGCTCGCGGAACCCGGCTTCGGCGTCGGGCAGGTGGTTGATCAGGCCCGCCGCGAAAATAGCGTCGGCTGACGCGGTGGCGAAGGGCAGGCGCCGGGCATCGGCGAGGACCAGCGCGGCGCGCGCCCTCCGGCTCGCCGGACGTGCCTGGCTGAGCATCTCGGGTGTCACGTCGACCGCGATGACGGAGCCGTCCGGGCCGACCGCCTGGCGAAGGGACGGCAGCGCCCGCCCGGTGCCGCAGCCGAGGTCGATGACGACACCGCCCGCGGCGATCCCGGCCTGGGCGATGGCGGCGGCGTAGGCGGGCAGGTCATCGCCGAACTTGGCGTCCCACGTGGCGGCCCGGCAGCCGAAGAACGCCCGGGTCTCCGTGAGGTACCACGGGCCGCGGGCCGCGAGCGGGGCGGCGACGCGGCGGATCACCGGCCAGTCCGGGTCGTGCATGTCGATGACGATGTCGGCCTGGTCCTCGCCGCCGTGGCCGGCGGTGGCGGCGGTGGCGGCGGTGGCGGCGGTGGCGGTGCGCGCCCAGATCACCACGTCCCAGGGCGCGCCCCCGTCGCCCCCGTCGCTGCACACCCGGACGCGCCCTTCCAGCGCGGCGGCGAGCCGGGCGGCGAGGACCGCCGCCTGCTCGCCGCGGCCGCCGACGAGAACGGACGCGGGGCCGGGCGGGAGCAGGCCCGCGAGGCTGCGCAGCATTTCATCCCACCGTCGGCGACTCGCGTTGACGTCCATGCCATCATCATGCAGATACCGGAGATAATTGAGCAAGCAGCATCATGTGCGGCGTAAATGAGGATGAACTGCCGCACATGACGTGAGAGCCGCCGATCGCCCGTGGAGGTGCGAGTCATGAAGCTGAGCGCGCGTAACCAGGTGCCGGCCCGGGTCACCGCCATCAACGCCGGAGAGGCGATCGCGAACGTCGAGTTGGACGCGGGCGGGGTGCGCCTGGTGGCCTCGATCACCGTGGAGGCGGTCCGCGACCTCGGGATCGCCGAGGGCAGCGAGGTCACCGCGGTGATCAAGGCGTCGGACGTGATCGTGGCCGTCGCCGGCTGACGTGCCTGTCTTCCGCATCAGGCAAGCCGCGGACCTGCTCGGGGTCAGTTACGACACGATGCTGCGCTGGGCCGACAGCGGCCGGATAGCCAAGACCACCGACTCGTCCGGCCGCCTCGCGGTGGACGGGGCGGAGCTCGCGCGGTTCGCGAGGGAGCGCGCCGAGTCAGCGGTGCCGGCCGACGGCGCGCCAGTGGCCGCGCAGTCGGTACGCAACCGGTTCACCGGTCTCGTCACCAGGGTTGTCAGGGACACCGTGATGGCGCAGGTCGAGATCCAGGCCGGCCCGCACCGGTTCGTGTCGCTGCTCAGCCGCGAGGCGGCCGACGAACTCCGCCTGGAGCCGGGGATGCTCGCGACCGCCGCCGTCAAGGCGACCAACGTGGCGGTGGAGATCCCCGCGGCCGTGGCGCGCCGGCCAGGCTCCCGTCCCGGCGCGCCGGGCGCCCGCACGGCAGTGCGCCCCCCGGTGTAGCCGCGAGCCGCGATCGCGGGCAGGCTATGAGCCATGACCACGACGATGCGCGCGATCCGCCAGGAGGTCCTCGGCGGACCGGAGGTACTGAAGGAAGTCGAGCTGGAACGGCCGCAGCCAGGTCTCAGCCAGATCCTGGTCCGAGTGCACGCGGCCGGGCTGAACCCCACCGACTGGAAGCACCGGGCCCACCGGATCTTCCTCGGCCCGCCGCCTTTCGTGCTCGGCTGGGACGTGTCCGGCGTGGTGGAAGCGACCGGCTTCGGGGTAACCCTGTTCAAGCCGGGTGACGAGGTGTTCGGGATGCTGCCGTACCCGCACGGCGCGGGCTCGCACGCGGAATACGTCGCGGGTCCCGCCCGCGCGTTCGCCTTCAAGCCGCGCGAGATCGACCACGTGCAGGCCGGCGCGCTGCCGCTGGCGGCGCTCACCGCCTGGCAGGCGCTCGTCGACACCGCGCGCCTGGCGGCCGGCCAGCGGGTGCTGATCCATGCCGCGGCCGGCGGGGTCGGCCACCTGGCGGTACAGATCGCCAAGGCGCGGGGCGCGCACGTGATCGGCACCGCCAGCGCGAGAAACCACGATCTCGTGCGCTCCCTGGGCGCCGATGAGCTGATCGACTACCATTCGGCCGATTTCGCCGCGGCGGTCAGGGATGTCGACGTCGTGCTGGAAACGGTCGGCGGTGACTACCCGGCCCGGTCGCTGCGCACGCTCAGGCCGGGCGGCATCCTGGTCTCCCTGCTGCCGGTTGCGCCCGAGGTCACGGCCGAGGCCGCGCGGCTGGGCGTCCGGGCAGAGGTCATGCTGGTAGAAGCCGACCACGCCGGCATGACGGCGATCGCCGGCCTGGTGACCGAAGGCAAGCTCCGCCCCGTCGTCGCCGCCGCGTTCCCGCTGGCCGACGCGGCCAAGGCGCACGAACTCGGCGATGCCGGCCACGTCGCCGGGAAGCTGGTGCTCACCATGCGGTGACCAGCGCTGTTCCCGCCCCGGGCGGCGGCTACGGCCGCCGCCCGGGCTCAGCCGCCGTCCGCGCTCGGCCGCCGTCCGGGCTCAGCCGCGCTCGGCAGGCAGCCACGCGCGGGCGGCGCAGGCCAGCGCGGTGACGCCGGTGCGCAGGGTCGGCTCGATGACGGGCGCGAACAGCGGAGAGTGGTTCGAGGGCAGGCCGCGGACGATCTCCGCCGCCTGCGCCGGCCCGGGAACCCCCGCGAAGAGCGCGGGGTCGGCGCCGCCGAGCAGCCAGTACACGCAGGGCACGCCCGGGCCGCCCAGCAGCCCGACGTCCTCGCTCCCGGTCACCGGCCCCGGGTCGAGCACCAGCCCGGGGCCAAGGCCGGCGTCGAAGGCGGCCCGCGTGCGGTCGCACGCCGCCGGGTCGTTGACGACGGCGGGAGTGGACGCCAGCGTCGTGATCTCGGGCTCCGCGGGCGCGCCGGAAGCCGCGGCCTCGGCCCGGACGACGCGTTCGATCGCGCTGATCGTCCGCTTCCGGACGCCTTCGTCGAAGGTACGGACGGACAGCAGCAGCTCGGCCTGCTCGGGGATGATGTTCTCCACGGTCCCCGCGCGCAGGGCGCCCACCGTGACGACGGCTGCGTCGGTGGCCGCCAGTTCCCGGGACACGATGCCTTGCAGCCGCAGCACCGTCGCCGCCGCCATGAGCACCGGGTCGACCGACGTCTCAGGGCGCGACCCGTGGGCTCCCCGGCCGTGCAGCACCACCCGCAGCGCGTCCGAGGCGGCGAACATGGGCCCGGACCGAAGGCCCAGCAGCCCCGCGGGCATCGGCGAGACATGCTGGCCGAGGACCACCGCGGGCGTGCCGAACCGGTCGAACAGCCCGTCGTCGATCATGGCCCGGGCGCCCTCGCCGGCCTCCTCGGCCGGCTGGAAGACCAGCAGCAGGGTGCCGCGCCAGGACGCCCGGTCGGCGGCGAGGGCCGCGGCCGCTCCCAGCAGGCAGGTCACGTGCATGTCGTGCCCGCACGCGTGCATGACCGGCACGTCCCGTCCCGCCCGGTCCGTGCCGCGGGCAGTGCTCGCGTAGGGCAGGCCGGTCTGCTCGGCCACCGGCAGCGCGTCCATGTCGGCCCGCAGCAGCGCGGTGGGGCCCTCGCCGTTCCGCAGCACCCCGACGACCCCGGTCCGGCCGATGCCCGTCGAGGTTTCATAGCCCAGGCCGGCCAGCCTGCTCGCCACGATCCCTGCCGTGCGCTCCTCCTGGAAGGCCAGTTCCGGATGGGCGTGCAGGTCGCGGTACAGCCCCGCCAGGTCATCGAGGTCGGCCATGCTGGTCATGGCATCACACGTTAGCGCCGGGACCCGCGCCCCGGCGTCCTGGCCGGGCGTTGCCCGCGGTGACGATGTGCCCGCGGTGACGATGTGCCCGCGGTGACGATGTGCCCGCGGTGACGATGGTTGCGGCGGTACCGCGGCTCAAGCCGTCGCGGACGGGGGCACCGCGAGACGAGCCGCTATGACACGGATCGGGGGGGAGAACCGTGCGATGCGGTACCGCCGCACACCGTAACCATACAAGCCGCCCTGAACGCGGACAAGAGGTTCTTCCCGCTTGGCGATACACAAGTTCTCGCCCGCGGCCGGCGGGCTACCCGCCGGCCGCGGGCAGGCTGGTCCGCGCGAGCGTGCCCGCGTGGACCAGCTGCTGATCGCTGACGGCGTGCAGCGCGATCCAGTCGCCGAGCACCTTGTCGCTCTCCCAGGAGGTAATGAGCGCGTAGCGGGGCCGCGGTCCCGGGTGCCAGACGACATGCCAGAGGCGTTCGGTGTCGATGACTATCTGCATGCCGGGGTGCAGCCGGATGCGGGTTTCGGTAGCGGGATCGTCCCTGTCCTCGCGCAGGATGAACATCGACCGGCCGGGAGAGTCGTCCAGCTCCAGCCAGGACCGGACCACCCAGCCGCTGCCATCGGGGTTGAGCCGGTTGTTGTCGTCCCGGTGCAGCTGGCGCAGGGCCGCCGCCTCGTCGCTGGGATTGAGTTTGATGACCCGGACGCGGCCGTAGTTGCCGCCGATCTCCTCGACGTAGCGGACGAGACCCGGGGCGGTGTGGCGGTTGCGGGTCCAGATTCCGTACTTGTCCGGTTTGCCGTGGTCCCAGAAGCCCCGGCAGTCCATGGCGCCGGTAGCCGATGCCAGCGGCGCGAAGTTCGTGTCGCCGCCGCTCTTCCAGTCCATGTACTCCAGCGATTCCCATTCGTCCGACGATATGGAAGGCCCGTCATAATCGCCGAGGATGACATAGCCTTTCTCTGCCAGAATGTCGAGTTTGTAATGCATCCCGTCCTCCCCGTGGTAGCTGGTCCATGCACCTAAGCCGTGGTCGGCTATTTACCCCGAGGAAATGCCCGGCCAACATGCGGGCGGCTAATTTCCCGGCAGATGGCAATTGCCTGGCGGGCGTACAATTTCCTGTCGTGTACCAATTGCCTGGCCGTAGCGGGAGGCGCCGAATTCTATAGCGATCCGTACCCCGATTTCGTTCAGTTCTGGCCGTCGCTCGGGGACGCCTCTTCAGATGCAGTGCGAAGGCCGCTGCTCCGGAGGACACTGGTACGGCGGATGCCGCCGTGCCACGGCGGCGCCCGCCGTACCGGGCCGCCCCCGAGCGGAAGAGAGGACTCGCCTTGAGCATGATCGATGGCGCCGCCGCGCTGCGCGACCGGGCAGCCGCGGTGCTGCACGGCAACGACGCGGGCGGCTGGACACGGGCGTCACCGCTCCTCTACCCGCACCAGTGGAGCTGGGACAGCGCCTTCATCGCGATCGGGTGGGCGCATCTGGACGTCCGGCGGGCCATGACCGAGCTCGAGCGGCTGTTCGCGGCGCAGTGGGCGACGGGCATGGTGCCGCACCTGGTGTTCCGGGCGGGCCCGGACCATCCGTACTTCCCCGGGCCGGAGTGGTGGGACACATCCGTATCGCCGGCGGCGCCCGCGCCTCCCGTGAAGACCACCGGGATCTGCCAGCCGCCGGTGCATGCCCTGGCGCTCCAGCGGATCTGGCAGCTGACGCCGCAGGCGCGGCAGCCGGAGATCCGCAGGCGCGTTCAGGCGCTGTACCCGCGCGTGGTCAGGTGGCATCGCTACCTGGCCACCCACCGCGACCCCGAGGCGTCCGGGCTGGTCACCACCTATCATCCGTGGGAGGGCACGGATAACTCCCCGCGCTGGGACCGCGCGCTTGAGCGCATCGCGGTAGCCAAGCCCGGCCCGTACACCCGCCTGGATACCAGTGAGGTCCCGGACCCGTCGCAGCGGCCCACCGACTGGGACTACGACCGGTTCCTGTGGCTGGTCGAACTGCTGCGGGAATACCGGTACGACGACGCGCGGATCTACCGCCGGTACCCGTTCCTGATCAAGGACGTGTTCTTCAGCGCCGTCTTGGCCGCGGCGAACGCCGCGCTGCTTGACCTGGCCGACGTGGCCGGGGCCGGCGACGACGACCGCGAGCAGCTGACCCGCTGGCTCGACCGCGGCCGCGCGGGGCTGGCGGGCCGCTTCGACGCGCGGACCGGCCTTGCCGCCGACTACGACATCCGCGCCGGGGAGGACATCCGGCTGCGGACGTTCGCGGGTTTCGCGCCGCTGTTCGCCCGGACCGCGGACGCCGGGCAGCACGCTGCCCAGCTCCGGCTGCTCGACTCCGAAGACTTCTGCGGCCACCCGCGGCTGCGCTGGCGCCTGCTGCCGAGCACGTCCCCCGCCGAGCCGGCGTTCGAGCCGCATAACTACTGGCGCGGTCCGGTCTGGCCGGTCATCAACTGGCTGCTGTGGCAGTCGCTGGGCACGCTCGGCTACTCCGGCCGCGCGGACGAACTCCGCCGCGACTCGCTTGCCCAGATCGCCGCGGCCGGGGAGTTCGCCGAATACTTCGAGCCGTTCACCGGGAAGGCGCTCGGCTCGCCGCGGCAGTCCTGGACGGCCGCGGCCGTGCTGGACTGGCTGGCCTCCGATCCCGGCGCGAGCTAGCCGCGGCGGAGCCCAAGCCGGCGTTCCCCGTTCCCGTGGCCGCGCGGCGCGTTCACCGCTGGTCATTGAACTCTCGGCTGGTTCACCCGCGGGGGGTGAGGCAGGGCCAGCCCGTCGGCGGGACGCTGGTGGCAGCTCGTGGCCGACGGCGTGGCGCGAGCATCCACTGGCCGCCGTGTCAAGGGCGGCTGAGTCGGGGAGCGTGCCGGAGAATGAACTACCCACTGCTGGACGTGTTCTTGTCCATCCTCTATTTCGCCCTCTGGGTCATGTGGATCTGGCTGGTGGTCTGGATCCTCCTGGACATTTTCCGCAGTGATGACTTGAGCGGATGGGCCAAGGCCGCCTGGACGATCTTCGTGATCATCATCCCGCTCCTGGGCGTCCTGGTGTACCTGATCGCGCGCGGCCACACGATGCAGGACCGGCAGGCGCGCCAGGCGAAGGCACAGGACGAGGCGTTCCGCGCGTACGTGCGCGACGCCGTGGGGACGGACGGGCAGAGCCAGTCCGAAGAGCTCGCCAAGCTCGCCAGCCTGCGTCAGCGCGGTGTCATCAACGAGCAGGAATTCGAGCAGGCGAAGGCGAAGGTCCTCTCCTGAGCACCGGATGAGCACCGGAGCGTGCGAGCCGTCACCGTCACCTTGGGGGAGCCGGGCCCCGCCGGGATGACCGGGGCGCCGGAGCCGCCGCGCCAGGACGGGACCATCCTGGTCCAGATGCTGCCCGGCGCGGGCCCGCGGCATGCCGCCGGATAACGCGCCCGGCCGGCGTTCGCGCGGGCGGGCCCGATCCGCGGCCGTCCCCGCGCCGCGCTGCCGGAGCTAGGCGCTGCCGGAGCTAGACAGGGACCAGGCTGGGCACGGTGACGCCGTAGTCGTCCCCGGCCGCGCGGACCAGCAGGCTGAGCGCCATGGTCACCGCCGCCTGCTCCACCGGCGAGAGCCGGGCCATGATGCGCGCCAGCTCCCGCCTCCGCCACCTGTCGGCCTTGGCTACCAGGCCGCGGCCGCTGGGAGTCAGCTCCAGCGTCACCACGCCGCGGTGCCGCGGGTCGGAGCCGCGCACCACATGGCCGAGGGCGACCATCCGGTCGGCTAGCCGGGTGACGGTGGACGGGTCGAGCCCGAGCGCCTGGGCCGTCCGCCCCGACGGAATCGGTCCCAGGTCGGCGAGCACGGCCAGCAGCCGGAACTGCGGTAGCGTCACCGCGGCGTCCAGGGCCTCCATGCTGCGCAGTGCCACGCCCGTGAGCATCCGGGTCGCGGACTGGAGCACGTCCGCGACCTCCGGGCTCAACTCCGGTTCCGCTCCCTGGCCATGTGCCGGTGACATCTCAGCAGATCCTTGCCTCGCCGATACGGATTCATTATTGTATATAACAACGCTTGCATTGCGCTAAGATGCGGCTAACCATGGCAGGTGATCAAGATGCGGCGGGTCAGGTTCCGGGCCATCATCACGCTTGACTCCGCCCAGAGGTGTCCAAGTTCGCCGCTGCATCCGGCCGCCAGCGAGTACCTTAACCACACGCACAAGCTGATAGTGCAGGCCCGTCAGCCGCGGCCGCCCGGTCACACCCGGTCGTTTCCGGCGGAGATCTGCTGGGACGACGAACAGCCGCTTCACCCCGGCGACCGTGCCGAGGTGACGATCACGGTGACCGACGACGAGGCGGACGGGTTCTTCGAGGCGGGACAGCGTTTCACCCTCTGGTCCGGCGGCGATGTGGGACACGGCGTCGTCTCACGGAGAGTTCTCTTCGAGCACGCTCCCTGCTGACCCGCTGCCGGCCCGGCGGCCCGGAGCCGCCGGGCTCCCCGCCGGGCCCGGGCGCACCCGGCGGGGAGCCCGGCCGCGCTGAGACGGCGCTGCCGGATCCGGTCCCCCTGCGCCGGCCGCTCATCAGATGCGTAGCGCAAGTATTGTCATATACAACTATTAGCCGACGGGGCCATGCGGTCTGATCAAGCGGGCCGCGGCGAACCGCGCCAGACGGCATAGGCCGGCTCATGGCACATCGCGGCAATTGCCCGTCACGTGCATGCTGGGCGTGCCCGTCACGTGCATGCTGGGCGCCCGCCCGCATGAGGTCTGTGCACACCGGTAACTTAATCGCCGGCGCACCCTCAGCCGCGTGCGGCTAGCGCGGTCCGCCGGTGGTCGCGCATGGTCTCCATGCCGTCCTTGCCCGGCTGACGGCCGAAACCGCAGTACATGGCGACGCCGAAGTCAGCCAGGTGCCGGGCGGCCGTCGCCTTGCGCCGCTTCAGCCCGGGAACGCCGTCGATGGGCAGGATGATGCCGAGGAAGACGCGCGCGTCGCCGGGCCGCAGGTCCTCCAGCGGGGCGAAGAACCGGTCGTCTTCGCTGCGCAGGTAGCGGGGCCCGGCCAGGTGCAGCCAGTCCACCGCGCGGCCGGAGTTCGCCACGGCGTAGTTGGCCATCTGGACGAGCAGGCCCATGTCCCGGGCCTCGTACATGGGCCATTCGGGGAACGTGCCGTAGCAGAGGTGGTAGCCGACGAGCACCTCGCCGGGGACCAGCCGGGTCAGCCGGCCTACGGGCCCGGTGAAGCGCTCCCACGCGCCGGGGGCCGTCCACGCGAGGACGCCTTCGATGTCGAGCACCTCGTAGCAGACGTCCCACTGGAGCGCCAGGTCCTCGGGCGGGATCGCCGCCACCAGGCGCCGCAGTTCGCGGGCCACGAGGTCTTCGAAGGCCTTCTCCGCGACCGGGTAATCCGCGCCGAAGTCCGCCTTGAACCCGTTGAGCGCGCTCGACGGGAAGGGCAGCCCGACCTGGAACCGCAGTCCGGACGGCACGGCGCCGTCGGCACGCAGCCGCTGGAAGACCTTGTAGGACTCGATGGCGTCGTCGATGCGGGGCCAGGAGTCCCAGTGCAGTTCGGTGACCCCTGGCTTGATCCGGAAGACCGGCGTCTCGTAGGCGTGCCGGGGCAGTCCGGTCGGGGACGCCGTTTCCTGGACGGTGTCGACGCCGGGGTTCGGCCGCACCAGGCGTTCGCGTTCATAGCCGACCCACGCCGCCCTGGGACCTGTCTCCCCGTCGGGCAGGGCAAAGACCAGGTCGCCGAACAGGTCACTGGCCGCGCGCAGCGCGGCCTCGGTCGAATCCGCTGGCAGGCTCCCCACCAGCAGCAGGTCAGAAGATACCCGCGACCCCATCGCCGCTCTCCTTTCGCTCATTCGGTGGTGACGACAGTCTGCGGCCCTTCGGTGGTGACGACGATCTGCGGCCGGTATTCCCGCCGCCGCGACTTCCAAGCCGAGTTCCGAGCTGCGGGATTGTCTCGGCGTCGGCGGGTTCTTCGCCGGGGCGGTAGAAGCCGGCCGCTGCCTGGTGGGGTGTCTGGGCCAGCGCTTTGCCGCTGGGTTTCAGCGTGCAGTTCAGTTCCGCGAGGGCGGTGTCGGGGCGCGGGCCCAGATGATCCAGGACGTCCCGGAGCGGGTCCGGGCCCGCCACCGCCCACGTCGCATCCACCAGGCAGCAGGCGCCCGGGCGGCGAGGGCCTCCGCCGCAGGTATCCCCGCCGTCGCAAGCCGCGGAGCCAGGGCATACGTCTTCATCCGCGGGTTTTGATGAAGCAGTCGCCGGCCGAACCCGGCGCCCGGTTCGGCGCCTGCGCGGCTTCCGGCCCGGCCCCGCGCCGCCGGGGCCGGCTGGCCGCCGCCGGGTGCCCCTTCCCCGCCCCGGGCGTGCTGTTGAGTTTCTGTGCGGCCAGGGCCGCTGCTCCCGGGCTCGCTGGCCTTCGGGGTCCGCCCGCGACGCCCCGGTACCTTGCCCTGCTTTTCTTCTGGCTGCCTGCCTTGCCCGTGATCTTCCGCGCATCGGCTGAAGGCGGTCACCTGGCGTGCCGGCGTGCCGGGCCGCCGCCCGCGATGGCGGCCGGGTCAGCCGGCAGGGCCTCGTCCATGGCCGCGCGCCGTTCTCGCCTGCCGCCGGCTACGGCGCAGCGTGAAGCGGCCCGGCTGGCCGCCGCCGGGCTGACCGGGGAACGCCGCGCGGGACGGCGAGGCTGGTGTTCGCGGACCCTGCAGGCCGCCGCGCGCGGCCGCTGACGGAACTGCCTGCCTTGGCGTTCGGCCCGCATCTGGTGGCCGGGGGGGAGTCCGGCTCGCTGGAGGCGATCGCCGTGGCGATCTACGGCTCATGGGCAGCGCGGCAGGAGGGCATCCCCGGCCATGCGCCGCACGATACCGGCGTCCTGGTCATCGGAAAGGCGGCGCGCCGCGGCCTGCATGAGGCGGCCGAACGCGCCGGGCAGCGGCTCGGATTGCAGGTCAGCCCCGTCTTGTGCTCCCGGTCCCGCTGGATTGCGGCATCGGATGCGCTGATCCGGCAGATCCGCCCGCCGCCGCCTGCCCGGGTCACCGGGGAAGAACCGCGCGAGGAGGACGGCTGATGCGGCGGGCCGGCGGAAAGGCTACCGCCGGGCAGCTGCCAGCCGAGGGGCACCGCGAACGTGTGCAGGGCGCACCGGCGGACGGCTGGCCGCGGCCGGACCGGGCGCGGCAAGCCCCGGGCGCTGCACGCCTGGTCACGGCGGCGGCACCCGATGGCAGCAGCATCCTCGCTTGCGACGCCGCCCGGCAGGCCTGCGCCGCCTTGCCCGCCCGGCAGGGCCTGCGCCCGGCCGCCGGCGGCGAGATCATCGGCGCAGCCGCCCGGCTCCTCCCTGGCCTCGGATTCTTCTGAACTGCTGACGCGGCGGCGCGATCCGTGCCAGCCGTCGCCCCTTACCCCCTCTGCCGCCGGCGGCCGGCCTCTGCCGGCTGCGCGGGCCGCAAGTTCGCATGCCAGCCGTTCTCGTTTGTTACCGCACGTCTCAACCAGGCGGGTACGGCCTGCCCGGGCGCTCGCATCTGACTGCGTCCGGCGAACGGCTGTGACCCGCCGTCTAGCGCAGCTGCCTGACGGCACGGCTGCTGGTTTCCCCTGCTCGCCGCGCTGTCTGACGCGGCCGGGCTGGCCATCGGCCGCACCGCGCACGAGGTGATCGCCGCATGGCGGCCACCGCGCGGATCAAAGCGGACCAGGGCCTGTACCCGCAGGCTCTCGCTCCGGCCCAGGGCGGCTCCGGCCCCGTCCAGGCCCCCGGGTGAGCCCGCGCCGCGGGACCGGGTCACCGTCCCGCCGCCGCGGGATCAACGGGATGCCCGGTCCGGCACCAGCGACGCCGCGGACGGGCGGGAGGAACTGTGCCGCCACGCCCTGCCGGACACCCGGCGATGCCCGGAGCCCCTCCGCGCCGACCCGCGGTCGGGGGCAGGGCACGACCGCCAGCACCGGCTCCGCTCCGGCAGGCCTGCCAACGGCACGGGCACCTCCCCGGCTAGATCGTTGATCGGGGAATGCGAGCAGGTCAGATGTGGTCATAGGCGATCAGGAATCGCTTGACGGGTGCGCCAGTGAGCCAGTTGTGCCAGATGGCCGCGTTGAGGGCGAGCAGCCGCTGGATGATCCTCGTCCACAGGCCTGCGGGGATGCGGCCGCCGTGGCGTTCGAGGCCGGGCTGGTTCTTCAGGGGCCAGATGACCGCCTCAACGCGCTGGCGGAGCCAGTTCGGGAAGGCCCGGGGCTGCTTCTCGTCCCTGCGGGCGGGCCGAGGGTCAAGTGCAGGTCCTCGCCGGCGAAGTGGTCCTCGGTGTCCTGGCCGCACAGGCCCTTGCCGGTGACGATGAGGCTGCCGGGGGCGGCCCGGTTCGCCGGCTGGCGCTGCAGGGTCTGCCGGGCCTGGTCCCGCTCGCCGTGCAGCTTCGGGTTCGCGAGGCTGAACCCGGTCACGGTCCCGTCGCAGGTGCAGATCAGCAGCAGCTTGCATCCCCAGTACCAGCGGGAACGGCTCGGGCAGTACCCGTACCCGGCGTATCCGCACAGGTCAGGGCGCTTCGCGGTGACGGCGGAGGTGCCGCACGGGACCGGGGTGGCGTCCATCAGCCGCAGCTGCTCCGCAGTCGCGGGGGTAGCGTCCGCGGGCCAGCGCAGCGCGGCTTCCACCAGCGGCGCGAGGTTCCGAGCCGCGTGTTGTACTCGCCCCGGCTCAGCAGCCGGGGGAACAGGTGCCCGGTCAGCCGCGGCGCGATCCGCAGCCAGTGCCGCTCGTCATCGAACCGCGGCAGCACCTGCGCCACTGCAGTGCACACGAGTTCGGCGCCGGTCACCGCCGGCCGGCCGCCCGGCCCGCGCCGGGTGAAACCGCGCGCAGGGATGATGCGGTCGTCCAGTTCCACGTACAGTGCGATCAGGAGAGTGTCCAGGGCGGCGATCACGGCTGGGCTCCAGAGGTCCGGACGTGTGTAGGCACGCCGAATCCTGGACACTCTTCACTTTCAGGTCACGAACCCCGCGCGGCGTGTCGCGGCACGAGCCGCCCGCCAGCCACTAAACCCCGATCAACGATCTAGATGTTGTTCGTGATCACCCGGCCGGCCACGAACGGCACCAGAGGTTGAAGGGCCAGCATTTGTACCTCCCGGCGGCGGCTGGGGTCCGAGAGTGATCCCGGGCTGGGCGAGGAACCCCGGCGAGCAGGACGCGCGGCGGTTATGCCGGGCTTGCTGGCACGAGACCGCATGTACGGCACCGTCCCCGCGCGCCAAAGGTGAAAAGCCATGGCCAGGGCCAACATCGTCCGCGAACTGGATTCACTCACACAGGTCGAGTTGATCCCAGCCGATCGAGACCTCAAGCGGATCAGATGCCTTGACCGCGAGGGGTTCTCCGTGGGCACGAACCGCCACGCGCTCAGTGACGTAAGTTCCGTCTGCGGTCAGCCGGAGCGTCTCGATGGAGCGCACCGGGCCGTCGTCGTTCGTCATGCGGACAATCCAGTACTGCGGGATTCCGAGCCTGGCGTACAGGGCCCGTTTGTCCACCAGGTCGGCCGTGATGGTACCCGGTGAGACGACCTCGATGACGAGCAGCGTGTCGGCCGCGGTCGGTTTGGTCTTCCACTTCCCGCGTGGCTCCTCCACGCACCGGTAGACGATCCCGTCGGGACGTTTGAAGTGGAAGGGCACCTCGGATACCAGCATGTCAAGCTCTCCGCTGGCCCGCAGGCAAGGTTCCTCGGCAGACCTCTTGGCGACGGCATCGCGCATCGCGGACTTGAAGTTGTCGCAGATGGCTACATGGTTGGGTGAGGGAGACTCGCAGTGCAGGATCATGCCGTCCCGCACCTCAATGAGACGGGCCACATCCTCTGGCATGGACAAGTACGCGGATAGGTCGACAACAGGGATCCTGTTCCGCAGCCACGACCAGTCGTATGCCTCAGTCATACTCCGGCTCCCGTTCAACCTGTGCAGTCCTGAACCGGCGGCGGGAAAGCAGCTTTGCCGGGACGGATGGGATCTGAATCGCGTACCCTTTCGAAGTCAGGCTAGCATCCGCCGATCCAGCCAGATGCCCGTTGCGGACCAGCGACCGAGGTGTTGGCGGTGTCCAGCCGGGATCGGTCGCGACAGAACGAGGCCGGTCGCAGCGGGCCACGTGAAGTGGCCTTCTCCGGTAAGCTCCCTCGGACATACCCGTACGCGCGGAGACGGGTGAAGGCACGGTCGGCCGTCCCCTCATCGCCGGGCTAGCGATGAGGCACCGCTACCGGTTTCCGCTGCTCAGGCAGCACGGGATGCGCAACGGTGCCGGCTCATCGCCGAGGGCACGCCCGGTGAGCTGAGGCAGCGGTACTCGGGGAACACGATCGCCATCGGCGCTGGTCATCGGCCTGAAGCAGGCCGACGGTCTCGCCGCCGTGGTCACCGGGGCCCGGGCGGCACGCGACCTGGCGGCCGCGGCTGGCTCTGCGTTGCCTCTGCAAGTCCTTACCAGCTGGTAAACCGCCACCCGCCGCTGGCCGGAACCAGGCACATTCGAACCAGCGAGGACGCATGCCGCATGCCCATGGCGGAGGGAGCAGCGAGAGTGGCTGGTGCGACGGATTACCAGGCCGGGTACGGTGTCCGGCCAGGGCGGCCGGGCCCGCGGGTGGCGTTCCCCGCCCCGCGCCCGTCACCCTCCGGCCCGCTGGGGCGTGTTCCGGGCGGGACGAGGCCGGCCGGGCCCGGGCCGGCGCTGCTCAGCCCGGCACCGGCCCAGGCGCCGCTCGGCCCGGCACCGGCCCAGGCAGTGCCCAGCCGGGCACCCGCGCCGGCGCGACCCGGCCCGGCGGGACCCGGCCCGGCGCGACCCGGCCCGGCGCGGCCCGGCCCCGCGCGCCCGGTCCCGGCCGCGCGGCAGGGACCGGTGCGGACCGGCCGGCCGTGGGCGCGGGCGGAACTGGTGCTGGGCGTCATCGCCGCCGGGGCCGTCGCCGTGCTCGGGCTGTGGTGGGCCGACACGCCCCGCGTATCCGGCCTGGGAGACGCGCTGACCGGGGCCGGCCGGATCACCGGCCTGCTCGCCGGGTACGGGGTGGTAGTCCTGGTCGCGCTGATGGCACGGCTGCCGCCGCTGGAGCGTGGCGTGGGCTCGGACCGGCTCGCCCGCTGGCACGCGGCCGGCGGCCGGTACGTCATCTGCCTGGTCGTGGCGCACGCGCTGCTGATTACCTGGGGGTACGCCGTCACCGCCCACACCGGCCTGGTCCCGGAGGCCGGCACGCTGCTGCGCAGCTACCCGGACGTGCTGATGGCCACCGTGGCAGGGCTCCTGCTGGTCGGCATCGGCATCATCTCCGCACGTGCGGCGCGCCGCCGCATGCGCTACGAAACCTGGTACTACCTGCACTTCTACACGTACCTGGCGATCGCGCTCGCGTTCAGCCACCAGTTCGCCGACGGCGCCCAGTTCGTGGCCAGCCTGCCCGCCCGCTTCTTCTGGTCGGCCATGTACGTCGTTGTCGCGGCGCTCGTGGTCTGGTACCGGGTCGTCACCCCCCTGCTCCAGTTCACCCGGCACCGGTTCCACGTGATCGGCGTCCGCGCCGAATCGGCGGACGTGATCTCGGTGTACATCGGCGGCCGGTGGCTGGACGAACTGCGCGCGCAGCCGGGCCAGTTCTTCCGCTGGCGGTTCCTGGCCCGCGGCCTTTGGGGGCAATCCCACCCCTACTCGCTGTCGGCGCTGCCCAGCCCGGACATGCTCCGGATCACCGTCTCCCTGCGCGGCGACTACAGCAGCGCCCTGGCCACGCTGCGGCCCGGCACGAAGGTGATCGCCGAGGGGCCGTTCGGCGCGCTGGTTCCCGAGCGCAGCCGCCGCCGGGTGCTGCTGCTGGCCGGCGGTGTCGGCATCACCCCGCTGCGGGCCATCTTCGCCGCCCTCCCGCCGGGCCGCGTCACCTTGATCTACCGCGCCAGCGACCCCCGCGACATCGTGCTGCGCGACGAACTGGACGCGATCGCCGCCGACCGGGGCGGCCGGGTCCATTACGTCACGGGCACCCGCGAGGAGCTCGGCGGCGACCCGCTGTCCCCGCAATACCTGCAAGCCATGGTTCCGGACCTGCGCCGCCACGAGGTCTACCTGTGCGGGCCGCCTGGCATGACCGCCACAGCCATCGAATCCCTGCAAGCCGCCGGGGTGCCCCGCGGCCGCATCCACCACGAATCCTTCGAATTCTGACCCGGGAGGAAACCCCCGATGCGCCTCCTGATCGCCCTGGCCGGCACGGCCGCGGGACTCGCCGCCCTGCTCTCGTACAAGACTCACGCCGCCGGCACGACCGCGGCCGCCCCCATGTCAGGCACCCAGGGCGGCGGTATGTCCGCGCAGGCCGGCGGCGCCGGCACGGCGGCAAGCGGCAGCGTCGCCGGCTCGGCCTCGCCCGCGCCGCGGGACAGCACCCCGCCCGCGGCCGGGAGCGGCGCCCGGGGCAGCGCCTCGCCCGCGGCCGGGAGCGGCGCCCAGGGCAGCGCCTCGCCCGCGGCGCAGGGCGGCACAGGCGGTTCGGCCGCCACCCGGACCCTCACCGGCGCGGTGGTCAACACCCAGTACGGGCCGATGCAGGTCCAGGTCACGCTCCAGGGCAGCAAGATCACCGGGGTGAAGGTGCTGCAGGAGACCAACGCCGGCAGCCTCAGCCAGCAGATCGACGCCAACGCCATCCCGCAGCTGAACCGGGAGACCCTCGCGGCGCAAAGCGCCCGCATCGACGCCGTCTCCGGTGCCAGCTACACCAGCCAGGGCTACATCCAGTCCCTGCAAAGCGCGCTGGACAAGGCGACAGCCTGAGGAACGTGCCGCCGCCACAGACGCCACGGTCGCGTTCGGGATAATCCGCCCGGCTGACCGGCGGCGGGGGCGCGCGCGGGATCATCCGGAACGGAAGGCGATTCCTCCGTCCACGTCCTCGAACTCCAGCGGGGTGATCACGCGCAGGGCCTCGCCGGCGACTTCGAAGTCGCCGGGCAGCTGGCCGGCCACCTCGCCGTCCAGGGCGACGGCGAGCGGGCGCGGCGTGTGCACGTGCAGTCGGCTGACGTGCATCGCCCGGACCCCGGCGAGGGGCCGCCTGACCCGCAGCAGCAGGAAGGACGCGGCGAGCAGCAGGCGGCGGACGGGGATGTCCTCGAACGCGAGGACGTCGAGCAGCCGGTCGTCGGGATCGGAACCACGCACGCTGAGCCCGAGCGCGCCGCCGAACACCGGCGCGTTGATCACCGACAGCTGCGTCAGCGTGAGCTTCTCGCTGCGCCCGTCGTAGCGCAGCTCGCAGTCGAATGCCGGCCGGTCGCGGAACGCGTTGGCCGCCGCGACCAGGTAGGTCAGGTGGCCGTAGCGGGCACGCGCCGAAGCCCGGGTGGCGAACCGCGCGAAGTTGACGTTCAGGCCCGCCGTGGCGGCGTGCACGAAGTGCCTGGGCGGACTTCCCTGCGCCACGAGGCGCCCGAGGTCGACGGCGGCGATCTTGCCGCCGGTGAGCAGCGCGGCGGCCCGCCTCGGGTCGACGGGGATGCCCAGCGAGCGGGCGAAGTCGTTGGAGGTGCCGAGCGGCAGGATGCCGAGCACGCTCTCGCTGCCCGCGAGGCAGTCGGCGACCGCGCCCACGGTCCCGTCGCCGCCCGCGGCGACGATCAGCCGCGGGCCGCCGCCCAGGTCCCGCAGCAGCGCGGGCAGCCGCCCTATGTCCTCGACACCGAGCTGCGCGGCGACGGAGAGCCCTCCGCGCCGCATCTGGTCCAGCGCCGCGGCCAGCCCGGCGCCGCCTCCCGCCTGCCAGCTGGCGACCAGCACGACCTCTCGGGGCAGCCGCCCGGGAGAGCGGTCCCGCGGCGCCTGCCGCGGGTGCCGGAGCCGTCGCAGGGCCGTGCCGGCGACTGTTCCGCACGCGGCTCCGATCGCGGCGCCGGCGAGCACGTCCAGCCACCGGTGCACGCCGACACGCACCCGGGAGTAGGCGACCGCCGCGGCGAGCGGCACCAGGGCCGGCGCGGCGGCGGGGAATTCCGCCGCCGCGGCGGTCGCGAACGCGAACGCCGAAGATGAGTGGCCGGAGGGGAACGAGTAGCTGCGGGGGCGGCTGACCAGCGCCGGCCGGCGCGTCGGCCGGCGGCTGCGGAAGGCGAGCTTGAGCGGGCCGTTGCTGACCGCCGAGGCGAGCGCGAGGGCCGCAAGGCCGCGCACGGCGGCCCGCCGGCCGCGCCGCCCCCCGGCCAGCGCCAGCACGGCTGCCAGCGCCATCCACAGCACGGAGTGGTTCGCGGCGCGGGTGAGCGCGACGAGGGCAGCGTCAGCCGCGCCGGACGGCCGGGGACCGCGCGATCGCATGCTCAGAGGCTACCGGCCCGCGTCCGGGGTTCCCGGTCCGGCCGCCGCGAGCACCTCGGCCAGGTGCCGGCCCGGTACCCCCGCGAGCTGCTCGAGCTGCGTGCGGCAGGAGAACCCGTCGGCCAGCACGGCGGCGCCCGGGCCGGCCGCGCGGAGGGCAGGCAGCAGCGCGGTCTCGGCCACCGCGACGGAGATGTCGTAGTGCCCGCGCTCGACGCCGAAGTTGCCGGCCAGCCCGCAGCATCCGCCGACGGCCTTGACCTGGGCCCCGGCGTCGGCGAGCAGGGCCGCGTCCGCGTCCCAGCCGAGCACCGCCCGGTGGTGGCAGTGCGGCTGGGCGATCCCGCTGACGCCGGACAGGTCGGGCGGTGACCAGCCGTCGGTGGCGCGCAGCAGTTCGGCGAGCGTCTTGACGGAGGCCGTGAGCTTCCGGCTGCGCGGGTCGCCCGGCAGCAGTTCGGTGATGTCGCCGCGCAGCACCGCGGTGCAGGACGGCTCGAGGCCGACGACCGGGATGCCCTGGTCGAGCGCGGGACCCAGCTCGTCCAGCGTGCGGCGCAGCTGCCGCCGGGCGCCGTCGAGCTGGCCGGTGGATATCCAGGTCAGGCCGCAGCACGCCGGCCGGCGCGGGATGCGCACCGAATAGCCGGCTTGTTCGAGCACCTGGACCGCGGCCTTGCCGACGCCGGGGCTGAACGCGTTGGTGAACGTGTCTACCCAGAGCAGCACGGGCCGGTCCCCCGGCCGGCCATCCGCCGCCCGCCGCCCGCCGCCCGGCTGGCCATCCGCCGCCGGGCGGGCGGCGAACCAGCGGCGGAAGCTCTCCGGCGCGAACCGGGGAAGCGGGCGCCGCTGGTCGATGCCGCCCAGCCGCTTGGCGGCCGCCGCCAGCGGAGCGGCGCTCAGCGCGGCGTTGCCGAGCCGGGGGAAGCGCGCGGCCAGCCGGGCCCAGCGGGGCAGCCAGCCCAGCGAGTAGTGCGCAGCCGGGCGCGGACGGCGCCGGTACCGCTGGTACAGCGCCTCGGCCTTGTAGGCGGCCATGTCCACGCCGGCCGGGCAGTCGGCGGAACATCCCTTGCAGGACAGGCACAGGTCGAGCGCCTCGCTGACCTCGGCGGCCCGCCAGCCGGCGACCAGCGACCCGTTCGCCAGCTCTTGCAGCACCCGGGCGCGCCCCCGGGTGGAGTCCTTCTCGTCACGGGTCGCCAGGAAGGAGGGGCACATCACGCCCCCGGCCGCGGTCGTGTCCGCGCGGCACTTGCCCACGCCCACGCAGCGGTGTACCGCGGCGGTGAAGTCGCCGCCGTCGTGGGCGTACGCCAGGCCGAGCCGCTGCCGCACCGGCCGGGCGGCGGGGACGCGCAGGTCGGCGTCCAGGGCCGCGGGGGAGACGATCACGCCGGGGTTGAGCACGCCGTCCGGATCGAAGGCGTGCTTGACCGCCGCGAACGCGCCGATCGCGGCGGGGGAGTACATGTAGCGGAGAAGCTCCCCGCGAGCGCGGCCGTCGCCGTGCTCGCCGGAGGCCGAGCCGCCGTGCGCGGCGGCCAGCTTCGCCGCGGCTTCGGTGAACTCCCGCAGCACCCGCGGGCGGGACCGCAGCGGGAAGTCGATGCGGACGTGCACGCAGCCGTCCCCGAAGTGCCCGTACATCAGGCCGTCGAGGCCATGGGCGGCCAGCAGCGCCTGGAGTTCGCGCAGGTAGGCCGGAAGCCTGTCCGGCGGGACGGCCGAGTCCTCCCAGCCGGGCCAGGCGGGCGCGCCGGACGGCGTGCGCCCGCCGAGCCCGGCGCCGTCTTCCCTGATGCGCCAGAGCGCGGCGGCCCGCGGGCCGGACACGACGGCGCTGTCGAGGCAGCCGACGCTGGCGGTCAGCTTCGCGGCCTCCTGTTCCGCCTCCGCCAGCGTGCCGCCCGCGGTCTCGATGAACAGCCAGCCGCCGCCCCGCGGCAGGTCCGGCACCGCCGCGGGGCCGCGCCGGACGCGGACGACGTCGACGAGCCGGGAGTCCAGTCCCTCAAGCGCGACCGGCGAATAAGGCAGGATCCCGGGCACCGCCGTGGCGGCCTCCGCCATGTCGGCGTAGCCCAGGACGGCCATCGCGGTCGCGCGGGGCGCCGCCACCAGGCGGACCGTGGCCCCCAGGGTCAGCGCCAGCGATCCCTCGGTGCCGACGAGGAACTTGGCCAGGTCGGTGCCGTTCTCGGGCAGCAGGTGTTCCAGGCTGTAGCCGGACACCTGGCGGGGGAACCGGCCGAATTCGGTCCGCACCATGGCCAGCCGCTCGCCGATCACGGCGCCCAGGTCCGCCAGCAGGCCGGCCTCCGGCCCGCCGGGCGGCGCCCCGTCGCGCCCGTAACGGCGGGCCGTGAACCGGACCCCCGCGCCGGTGACCACGTCCAGGGCGACGACGTTGTCGGCGGTGCGCCCGTAGCGCAGCGCCCGGGCGCCGCAGGCGTTGTTGCCGATCGAGCCGCCGATCGTCGCGCGGGCGTGGGTGGACGGGTCCGGGCCGAACCGCAGTCCGTAAGGCGCGGCAGCGGCGGTGATGTGGTCGAGCACCGCGCCGGGTTCCGCCACCGCCGTCCTGGCCTCGGGGTCGACCCCGATGACCCGGTTGAGGTGCCGCGATGTGTCCAGCACCACCCCCGTGCTCAGCGCGTTGCCCGCGATCGAGGTCCCGCCGCCCCGGGGGACCAGCGGCACGCCGAGGTCGCGGCAGACGGCGAGCGCGGCGAGGATCTCCTCGGCATGCCGGGGGAACACGACGACCTCGGGCACGACCCGGTAGTTGGAGGCGTCCGAGGAGTATTCGGCCCGGCGCCGTGACGCCGTGTCGACCTCAGCGATCCCGGCCTTCCGCAGGGCGCCGGCGAGCTCGGCCGGCGCGGGGGCCGCAAGCGTGTTTCCCACTTCGGCAAGACTAGCCGCGGCGGCGACCGCCCGGCGCCGTGGCGCCCGGCGCCGTGGCGCGCGGCGACCGCCCGGCGCCGTCGCGCGGCACGATGTCCCGGATGCCGGTTAACGCTTTATTAACGGGCCGCGAGCGCTTGTTTATGAGCCGTTAACGGTCCTTTCGTTAGAGTCCGCCTCATGACCACGGCTACCACCGGCGGACGCCGCACGGTCGGCTGCGGCCTAGGCGAGCTCTGTGCCGAGTTTCCTGGCTGGCGCATCTGGCGGTCCCGGCCGCGCGGGCTGTGGTGGGCCACCCGGCGCGGCAACGTCCAGTACCACGACGAACCCCGCTGCCCCGGATGGGGCATCACGGTCGGCGGCGTCGCCACGCTCGACGAGCTAAGCGCGCAGCTCGCTGCGCAATGCGAGCTCGACCAGCCACCGGGTGACGCCCCGCGGGGCTGACCGCGCCTACCCGGACGCCAGGCGTCCGGACGCCAGGCAACCGGACACCAGGCAACCGGACACCAGGCAAATGGCACCCGGCGGGCCACGGCAAAGCAAACGGCACCCGGCGGGCCACGGCCAAAATAGACTGACGGGGAAGCCGGCAGGAGCCCGGCAGGAAAGCACAGCACCGTAGGAAGCAGCGCGCGGGAAAGCACGGCACGCCAGTGCGCTGTTGCCTGAGAGCCGCACGCGTCCGCCCCGGGAGCCAGATTGCCAGCAGCGAAACCCACCGCCGTGGCCGCGGCCCTGCTCGCGGCCCTGCTCGCGGCCGGCTGTTCCGCGGCGGGCGGGACTCCGGCCGATCCTCCGGCCGGAGCCGCCAGCGCCGGCGCCGGCAGTGCTGGCGCGACGGGTCAGTATGTGGCTCTCGGCGACTCTTATACCGCCGGCCCCGGGGTCGCCAGCCTGATCGGCTCGCCCGAAGGCTGCGGGCGGTCGAGCGGCAGCTACCCGATGCTGGTCGCACGGCACCTGGGGCTGCGCGCGGACCAGGTGCTGGACGAAAGCTGCTCCGGGGCGACCATAGCCGACCTGTCCGGCCCGCAGTGGGCCGGCGACGGTACCAACCCGCCGCAGTTCGATGCGTTGTCGGACGCCGTCACGCTGGTCACCATCGGCATCGGCGGCAACGACACCAGCTGGGACGGGCGCCTCGCGCAGTGCCAGAAACTGGACGCGAGCGCCACGGGGCCGCAGGACGCCCCATGCCGGGCGTACTACACGGCCGGGGGCGTGGACCAGATACGGCAGGTCATCCAGGAGGTGGCCGGGCGCCTGGCCGGCGCGCTGGCCCAGATCAGGCACCTCGCTCCGCACGCCCGCGTCTACGTGGTCGGATACCCGGACCTCATGCCGGCCTCCGGCGCCGCGTGCGCGCAGGCATTCGAGCTCACCGAGGGCGACATGGCATTCCTGCACACTGCGGGGCAGGAGCTCAACACCATGCTGCGCCAGCAGGCCGCCGCCGCGGGCGACACCTACGTCGACACCTACACCCCGTCCATCGGCCACGACGCGTGCGCCGCCCCTGCCGAGCGCTGGCTCGAACCGCTGAACCCCGCCCCGCCGGCCGTCCCGCTGCACCCCACCGCGCTCGGCGAGCAGGGCATGGCCGGCGCGGTCCTGCGCGCGATCGCCGCGGCGCGAAAGTAAGGTAAGGCCGCGGCCGAGGGCGCCGGGCGCGGCGGCCCGGGCGCGCCCGTGATCCCCCCGGCGCGGTCACCTCGGCCTGATCGCGCGCAGCGCCGATTCACGGGCGATGTCTGTCCGCGAGTTGACGCCGAGCTTCTTCAGGATGTGGGAGACGTGGGTCCCGACGGTTCGCCGGGATAGCAGCAGCCTGGCCGCGATCTCCGGATTAGACAGCCCTTCCCCTACGAAAGCGGCTATCTTCACCTCCGTCGGCGTGAGGCTGTCCCAGCCGCTGCGCGCCCGCCGGTGTTTCGAGCGCGGCCCGCGCCTGATGCCGTGCGTGCGGAAGGCGGCCTGAAGCCGGGCGACGTCGGCGGCGGCGCCGAGGAAGGTGTATGCCTCCGCCGCGCGGGTGAACGCTTCCCGTGCCTGGCCGCGGTCGCCGGCGCGGATGAATTCCCCGGCGGCCGCCTCCAGCGCCTTCGCGCTCAGCAGCGGCCTGCCGGCGTCGTCGTAACGCTGCGCGGCCGCGAGCAGCCGGGTGGCATCGTGGTCAAGCAGGCCGCGGCAGTACAGGGCGTTCGCCTGCCGGTGCGGGATCTGTGATCCGGCGGCGAGCGCGTCGGCGCGGGCCGCCAGGGCCTGTGCCGTGGCGAGCTCGCCGGTCTCGGCGGCGAGGCGGACGGCGTCGGCGAGCAGGTCCTCGGTCTCGAGCTCTTCGGTGTTGCCGTCGAACGCGCCGGTCAGCACGGCAAGCGCCGCGGCTGGCTGGCCGGCGTGTTCACGGTCCAGGCTGCGGGCGAGCGCCAGCGGGCCGATGAGCCGGTGCCCGATCCGTTCCGCGTGCGGGGCGGCGGCCGCGAGGTGGCGGCGCGCCGCGCCGGCCTCACCGCGATGGAAGCCGATCACCGCCGCGATGCCGAACTCGCCGCAGGCCACACCGGGTTCCTTCAGGTTCTCCGGCAGGGCCGTCACCTCGGCGAGCGCGTCGTCCCATTGCCCTGTCTGGAAGAGCAGCTGGCCCAGGGCGCAATGCGCCTGCCCCAGCCGGAACGTGGTGCCGACCTGCTCCGCGAGGTCCCGCGCCTGCCGGGCCACGGCGAATGCCTGCTCGTACTGGTCGAGGCTGCCCAGCATGATCGCCTTGTTGATCTGCAACATGAGCCGCAGGTCGGTCAGCGCGGGATCGGCCTGGGTCACGGTCAGCGCCCGGTCGAACAGCGGCAGCGCGTCGGCCAGCTGCCCCCGCACCGCGGTCACGATCGTCAGCACGTGCAGTGCCCAGCCCGTGGCCCACCTGTCGCCCGCTTCCGACGCTGCCGCGAGCGCGCCGGAGGCGACCTCGCCGGCCTTGTCCATCTCACCGAGGTAGCAGTGCGTCCTCGCGGCGAGCGCGAGCAGCCTGGCGCGGTGCCGGGGCGAGATCCCGGGGGAAGCCAGCGCACGGTCCAGCATCGCCAGGGACTCCGCGGACAAGCCTTCCAGCATCCGGCACTGCGCCAGCGTCCAGTGCAGGTCTACGAGGACATCTGGCTCGGCGGCGTGCTCCAGCGCACGGTTCGCCACCTGCCCGGCTCGCGCCGTCTCGCCGGTTCGGTAGAGAGCGTCGGCGAGCCGGCTCGCGAGCCAGCCGTACCGGGCCGAGTCAGCCGGGGTAGCGGCGACCGCGCGGGTGAGGAGCTCCACCGCTACCCCGGGCGCCTGCCCCACCAGCCAGTCCGCGGTGCGGGCCAGCCAGTCCAGCATCCACTCGCCCATCGGGCCGGTCGCTCCGCCGGCCATGTCTGCCGCCCGCAGCATCTGCCGTGCCACCCGGTCCGCCGGCGCACCCGCCGCCGCCAGGGCGCGCCCCGCGCCCTGGTGCCAGGCGGCGCGCACGGGCGCCGGCATCTCGTCGTACAGCGCCGCCCGGATCAGCGGATGCCGGAACCCGAGTCGGTTGCCGGACTCGGTCAGCACGCCGGCGGCACGGGCCTCGTCGATCGCCGGGATCAGGTCCGGCACGGCACGGCCGAGCACGGCCGCAAGATCGGAGACCGTGAAGTCCATGCCGAGCAGCGCCGCCGCCCGCAGCACCTCGCGCACCGGCCCGGCGACGAAGCCGAGGCGGTCCGCGATGGCCGCCGACAGGGAGCCCGGCACGGCACCGCTGGCCAGCTCCACGTCGCCGGCGCCGGTGACGGTCAGCCGCGCGCTGCGGGCCAGCGCGGCGACGAGCTCGGTGACATAGAGTGGGTTGCCGGCCGCACCGCCGGCGAGCCGCACGAGGTCCTCGCCGGGCCTGCCGCCCGCCAGGGCGGCTACCAGTTCGGTCACCGCCCGCTCGGTGAGCGCGGTGAGCCGGAGCCGGGTGGTGCCGTCTGCCATCCGCCGCAGCGCCAGCAGGCCGTCCCGCTGGGGGACCGGGCGCATCATGCCGATCAGCAGCAGGGGCAGGTGCCGTGCCGACTTCGCCAGCCGTCCCCACAAGGCGACGCTGGCCTCGTCGGCCCACTGCAAATCGTCGATGACCAGGACGGCCGGCCGGACCGCGCACTGCTCGGCGACGAGCGCCAGCAACTGCTCCGCCAGCATCGTCGGCACGTCCGTGCCGCGGTCGGCGGCGGTCTCACCGCGCAGGAGCCGGACGATCGCGGCCCGCCGCGGGTTCGCCGACGGCTCGCGCACCCGGAGCCCGTCGAGGAACGGCAGCAGCGGCAGCGCCTGTCCGAGTTCGTCGCCAGCCCCCCAGAACACCTGGCAGCCGAGATCGGGTGCGCCGGCCGCCGCCGCGCTCACCAACGCGGATTTGCCGATGCCCGGCTCGCCTTCAATGAGCACGTAGCTGCCGTGTCCCTTGGCCAGCTCTCTTAACAACCCGGTCAGCAGCGCCATCTCGCTATCGCGGCCGATCAGCGCCCCGGCCGGGGATACCGGGGACATAGGGGGACTGTACTGCCAGAGCATCCGGACTGCCAGAGCATCCGGGGGACAAGCGAAGATTTCCGTAAATTCATTCGGCTTGGCACAGCTTCTCCGTGCTCGTTCTCCGCGCTCGCGCGCCAGGTGCGGCGGCGCTCCGGCGGCGCTCCGGCGGCGCTCCGCCATGCGATGAAAATTGCCGGGAACCTTGCATGGAACGGGCCGCTAACATTTTTCGCGCACCTGGAAGTGAATATCTCTGAATAATGAAATTTGTAACGCCGGTTTTAGTATTTGAGGGAAGCTGGAATATCGGTTTACCATAGTCATGGAATAGCCGGGCACTGGCGATAACTGGACATGACTCACCGACGCGTCGTGCGGGCCGCTGAAGCCATGTGCAGGCTGCTGACCTATGTCGATGCCATGGAGGAATCATGCGCATGAAGCGAGCCGTCATCGTCCCCGCTATCTTGGCGCTCAGCGCGGCCGGATCGGTTCTGGCCGGCTCGGCGGTACCCCTGCTGGCCGCGCAGGCCCCCGCCGCCCAGGTGCTGGCAGCGGGCTCCTCCGCCACGCCTGACTTTTTCGTGCACGGCTGAGCCGCCCCGCTGGCAGGCAAGCGGCCTGCCGCGAATTACCCCGGGTTCGCGGCAGGCCGCGAGCGTGATCGGCCTGGATGCGCAAGTTACTCAAGAAGCGTTCTTCCCCGGGTGTTCCCCTCGCTAAATGGCTTAACGGAAGTCACGCATCGCGCGGTCGTGCGGCGTGCCGAGTGAGTGTACGGTGTACTAAGGGTTTCACTAATCGTTTCCCGTGAAATCCGCGGGACCGTCGCGCCCGGCGGCTCGCGCGCAAGGAGGGACGCCCTGATGACCGCGCCAGGCAGCCAGAGCCCCACGGTGCGGCGGCGGCGGCTGGCCGCCGAACTGCGCGGGATCAGGGAGAGCAAGGGGAGAAGCGGCGAGACCGTCGCCGCCGCGCTGCGCTGGTCCCCTTCCAAGGTCAGCAGGTACGAGCGCGCCAAGACCGGCTTGCGGCCGCGCGAGGTCGAACGGCTGCTCGACTACTACGGGATCACCGGCCCCCGCCGCGCGCTCCTCCTCGCGCTCGCCGAGGAAGCGGCGCAGAAAGGCTGGTGGGAAGACTCAGCGGACATCCTTTCCGAGGACTACCAGCAGTTCATCGGCCTTGAGCACGAGGCGACTTCCATCGCCATATGGCACGTCGACGTGGTGCCTGGCCTGTTGCAGACCGAAGCTTATGCCCGGCATATCATCAGCAGCTACAGCCGGGTAGAACCGATCGCCCCGGGCATGATCGAGCGAATGGTCAGGGTCCGTATGCGGCGTCAGCAGGTGCTGAATCGTGAGAAGTTGCAGCTATCGGTCTTGCTCGACGAATCCATTCTGCGGCGCCGGATCGGCGACGAGCCGGTGATGCGCGAGCAGCTACGGCATCTCGCGCGAGAGGCCGAGCGGCCGAATCTGACATTGCAGGTCCTCCCCCTGGACACCGATCATACGGTCGTCGGTGAATCCTTCGTGATATTCGGCTTCGGCGCCGATGCCGAGGCGATGCTGCAAGACGTGGTGAGCACTGAGGCAATGCGGAGCGGCTTCGTCCTGGAGGGGGAGCGGGAGACATACCTGCACCGGATCGCGTTTCAGGCGCTGGCCGAGGCGTCGCTCGACCCGGCGGCGTCCAGGGAGCTCAT
>DATGLH010000081.1:0-11578 GCA_035294225.1 Trebonia sp. | reverse complement strand
GGCGAGGGTTTCGCCCGCGGCGGCCCCCCGGCGCAGGCCCTGGAGCAGGACTACCGCCGCACCGCCCGCCGCGCCCGCGCGGTCATGGAGCGCCTCTTCTACGGATAGCGCGGCTCCGGTCAGGCACGGCCGTTCGCGCGCGGGACGCGGCGGGCGCCGACGGCGAGCTGGGCCGTGCCAGGCGGCGCGGGCCAGCTCATGCCCGGATTGCCGTAATCGCCCGTTATATGCCTGCCGGGCGCCCGGCACCGTATGGGGCCCGCGGCCCGGGCTCAGGCGTCGGACGGTTCGGCGATCAGCGCGGTGCCGATTTCCCTGAAGCCAAGCCGCGCGTAGATGCGGGCCACGGCCGCGTCGGTCGCCGAGAGGAACACCGTCCGCGCCCCGCGGGCCAGCGCGTCGGCGGCGAGCATGCGGGTGACCGCCGCGCCGAGGCCCCGGCGGCGGCTGGCGGGCAGCACGCCGACCCCGGTGATCTCCGCGACGCCGTCCGCCAGCTGGTAGCTCCCGGCCGCCAGCGGCCCGTTCGGCCCGAACGCGGCGGCGAGCACCGACCGGCGGGACCGCAGCCGGTCGCGGAGCATGTCGATCGTCCCGCCGTCGTGGTCGGCGGCCAGCTTGTCCCGCTCGGTGACGCCGGCTTCGCCGATGGCCGTCCCCGGGTGCCCGAACGCGACCCCGGGCACGGCCCACACCAGGTCGAGCTCCGGGTCTTCCGGCGCGACCACCCGGACCGAGATCCGCGGCGGTGGCGGCGGCACCGGCGCGAGCGCGCCGAGCACGAGCAGCGGGTGCGCGTGCACGCGCAGGCCCGCGTCCGCCGCCGCGGCGGCCATGCTGGGCGCTGTCTGCGCAATCCACTCGAAGGACTCCGGGATCAGCAGTTCCCGTTGCCTGGCCCGCACGGAACGGACGTCGGCGGCTGTCACCGGCAACCGCTCGTCTACCCGCGGCCGGGCGTAGTACGGCCATCCTGGGCCGACGGGCACGAACAGCACGAGCGAC
Organism: Trebonia sp.; assembly: GCA_035294225.1. Classification (GTDB taxonomy): domain Bacteria; phylum Actinomycetota; class Actinomycetes; order Streptosporangiales; family Streptosporangiaceae; genus Trebonia. Next base: position 10,573 of record DATGLH010000081.1, on the reverse strand, counting down.
CCGCACACCTCGGCGCGGGCGCGCTGCCGCGGTACCGCGTCGCAGAAAGCGTCGATCCGCTCGACAATCTCGTAATCGCTCACAGCAGTACTCACCTTACGGATGTGAGCGCCGGGGGCAAAGCGTTTACTGGCCGGCCACCTGCATCGGGCCGGACACGTCGCGCAGCCCGGGGCCGCCGTCCGGGCGCGGCGCGTACCGCGCGACCTCGGCGGCCGACAGGCCAAGCATGGTCACGGCGTCGTGGAACGCGTACCCCTCCTGGGCCAGCGCCTCGAGGGCGGCCAGGGTCGCCTGCGCGGCGGCTTCGGCGGCCTGCGCCGCGTCATGCCGTGCGCGCAGCGCCTGCGCCACCTGGACAGGGGCATCGGGCAGCACCTCGACCCTGATCGACTCCGGCGGGATGCCGAGGGTCCGCGAGATGGACTGGCGGGTGATGATCTCGGCCTGGTCGAGGGTGCGCACCTGAGACGTCAGCCCCTCAACCTGCGGAACCCGGATCGTCCACCAGCGTCCGGCCCGCTCGCACAACGCGGTGAAGGTCGTCGTCTCCATCAAGTGCCCCCTTGATCACCGGGTCATCGAACTGCCACGCGATTCCCCCCGCCGCGCAGTGATAAACCTAAATCTACCGGTGAGTAGCCCGCTAGGGCCCTGCAACGGCTAGGAAGTGACTGACGTCGCGCTCTGTTTCCCCCGGGGGGCGACCCCCCGGTGACCCCCCGCATGGGGGGACTGCCCGTCCCCCCATGCCCCCCTGGCCCCCGCATGGGGGGACTGCCCGTCCCCGTGCCCCCCTGGCCCCCGCATGGGGGGACTGCCCGTCCCCCCATGCCCCCCTGGCCCCCGCATGGGGGGACTGCCCGTCCCCCCATGCCCCCCGGGCCCCCCTGGCCCCGGGGCCCGCGGGGGCTATCCCGTTCCTCCGGGGCTCCCGCGTCCGAGATGACGGTTGGGGGCGGCGGCCTCCGCGGCGAGGGCGGGCAACTCGGTGACGTCAAGGCCCGCCCGCCTGAGCAGCTCGTACCCCTGGCAGTCCGCCACGAACAGGCTGGGCTCGCGCCAGGCGATGACCGCGCGCCTGATTCCCGAGGCGATGATCAGCTGGGTGCAGGTACGCGGCCGGGACTTGCGCTGCGAGCACGGCTCCAGCGTGCTGTAGATGGTCGCGCCGCGCAGCCGCGGGTCGCCGGGGGGCAGCTTGCCGAGCGCCGACTCCTCCGCGTGCACGACCGGATCGTTCTCGCGGGAGTAACCGCGGGACAGTTCGGTGCCGTCGGCGGCCAGGATGACCGCGCCGACCGAGTAGGCCGTCTCGGACGGCGGGCACCGCCAGGCGAGTTCGATCGCCAGCCGCATCCACCGCTCGTCGTCCTGGCTCGTCACCGGTCCCTCCAGCGCAACGATAAGGGGCCGGCGAGCACACCGTGGCACCGGCCGGCCCCCGCCGCCAGGACGGGCTTCCGGCGTCAGGACGGGCTTCCGGCGTCAGCGGCGCTATTTAAATGCCTGCGAATAGGCGGCCGTGGCGTTCGGAATGGCCGAGCCCAGTGCGGCTATTCCGTCGGTGTTGGTGCTGAAGTAGCTTTCGAAGGAAAAGTCATCGCTGTTGAACATCTGGGCCATGCCCGTCACGTAGGCGGGATCATCGTCGGACCCGAGGCCCCATTCGGGGAAGCTCAGCGGTTTCCCGTGGGCCTTGGCGAAGGCCTCGGCATTGGCGATGCTGGGGAAGTCGGGATCGCTCGAGCCGCCGCTGGCGCTGTCCGTCGCGTAGGCCGTCCAGCCTTCCTGGGCCACCGTCTTGAGCGTCTCGCAGTCCTGGTCGTAGGCGTCTATCCCGATGATGTCCACATAGGAGTTGCCCGGGTACCAGCCGCTGAGCGGCAGGTCGCCGGTGCAGGCGTTGGGATTCCAGACGAACAGGAAGTGCGCCCCGGGCACCGCGCGCATCGCGGTCACCTCATTGGCGAAGCACTGTGCCCAGGCGCTCATTTCCGCGCTCGTCGACCCGACGTAGTCGGCTTCCCACGTGCCGTTGGCTTCGGTGCCGAGGCGGATGACGATGTTCCCGGCGCCGTCGGACACCAGGTTCTGGGCCAGCGCCGTGGCGTACTGGTTGTAGTCGCCGGCGGCGCACGGCTGCTCCCAGGTCAGCGGATTGTCATTGTTGGAAAGCGACTGCGGGATGAGGTCCATGCTCATGACGACCTGGTGCGCCGGGCTCGCGGCCAGCCACGCGTCCCAGCCGTCGGAAGGGGTATCGAACATCCAGGGGGCTTCCCAGGAATCCCAGGTCGCCATCGGGTTGGCGAACACCCCCAGGCAGTTGTAGGTCACCCCGGTCAGGTTGGATACCGCATTGATCATCGACTGGTCCAGCACCCCGCCGGGGAAGCTCAGGGTAATGCAATGGGCCTTGGAGTCTCCGGCCGTAATCGTGCCGCCGCCGCGGTAACCCGGCGTGGCGCTGCCGGCTGGCGCGCCGGGCTTCCGGCCGCCCGCTCCCCGTACGGGCATGACGGCACGGGCCGGCGGTCCGGCCGGCTCCGGCAGGCCCGTCGCCTCCCCTTCGGGCATGCCTGGCTGCGGCATCGAGGCCACCGCCCTTCCGAGCGGGACGGGCGCGCCGGTGGCCGCGGGGCGCCCGTCGCCCGCGCCGAGGAAGCCGGCCACGGCAAGCCCGGTGCCGGCCAGGCCGGCGGTCAGCACCAGCGCCAGGAAGACAGCGCGGCGGCGTGCCCGCCTAGACGGCGGCTCCCGGTGCCGCGGCGTGCGAGACCTGCCAGCAGTGCCTTGATCCGGCCTGGTGTCAGGCCTGGTGTCAGGGCTGAACTGGAGCACCGGCAGCTCCCGGGGACTCGGCGGGCATGAGATACCAAGCGGCACAAAGCGACGGCGAGCGTCCCCGACAGGGAGGAACCCCGTCGATCCGCGCCGCACGCCGTCGTCCTGGTATACGTCCCGCAGCGGGATCCGGTTCAACGCGAAGGTTCTTCCGACTCATGGGGTTCTGCCGCACATCTCCGAATGGTAACGAAACCTGATGCCGCCCACCCGCCGTATCGATTCTTTAAACGCGTCAAGGCCGGACCGGCGCGAGGTTCCTGCCCGTATAGGGCGTGCCGGCGATTAAGTTATCGATGTCCGTATCCGGCGTGCGTCATGCGGCTTACCGCGCCCTTGCCGGCGGCATGCGCCCTTGCCGCGGCCTCATACGGCGGGCCGGGCGGCCGGAATCGGTAACGGGCATAGCGCTATAAAAGGGCCGATCATGGCGTAGTCGGGGCAAGGGACCGCCGGGGAGGGCCGCCGCGGCACGCCCGCGGTCGGGCACGGGCGCGGCCATAGCGCATAAGACAGCGGCCATAGCGCATAAACCATTCGCGTTACGGAAGCCGGCGGGGACCAGGGCACCGGACGGGCGAGCCGGACGGGCGAGGGAGCCGCCGGAAAGCCCGCAGGTCGTGCCGCGGGCTTCCCGCGGCACGACCTGCGGATCAGCGCCACGGCGGAGCCGGGCGCCAGGTCAGATCAGCAGCCGAAGATCAGCAGTCGAAGTACAGCTCGAACTCGTGGGGGGTGGGGCGCAGCCGCACCGCGTCGATCTCGTTGGACCGCTTGAAGTCGATCCAGGTCTCGATCAGGTCGTCGGTGAACACGCCGCCCTCGGTGAGGAAGGCGCTGTCGGTCTCCAGGTTCGCCAGGACCGCCTCCAGCGAGCCGGGAACCTGCGGGATGGCGGCGGCCTCGTCCGGCGGCAGCTCGTACAGGTCCTTGTCGACCGGCTCCGGCGGCTCGATCTTGTTCTTGATGCCGTCCAGGCCCGCCATCAGCATCGCGGCGAACGCGAGGTAGGGGTTGGCGGACGGGTCGGGCACGCGGAACTCGATCCGCTTGGCCTTCGGGTTCGTGCCAGTGATCGGGATACGGCAGCAGGCGGACCGGTTGCGCTGGCTGTACACCAGGTTCACCGGGGCCTCGAAGCCGGGAACCAGGCGGTGGTAGGAGTTCACCGTCGGGTTGGTGAACGCCAGCAGCGACGGCGCGTGCTTCAGCAGGCCGCCCACGTACCACCGGCCGATGTCCGACAGGCCGCCGTAGCCGATCTCGTCGTAGAAGAGCGGCGCGCCGTCCTTCCACAGCGACTGGTGGCAGTGCATGCCGTTGCCGTTGTCGCCGAACAGCGGCTTCGGCATGAACGTCACGGTCTTGCCCGCGGCCCGCGCGGTGGACTTGATGATGTACTTGTACAGCATCAGCTTGTCGGCCTGCTCCAGCAGCGGGCCGAACTTGATGTCGATCTCGGCCTGGCCGGCGGTGCCCACCTCGTGGTGCTGCATCTCGGTCTCGATGCCGCAACGGATGAGGTTCTTCACCATCTCCGAGCGCAGGTCGGTGAAGTGGTCCATCGGCGGCACCGGGAAGTACCCGCTCTTGTACCCGGGCTTGTAGGCGAGGTTCGCCCCGTCCTCGTCGCGGCCGGTGTTCCACGCCCCCTCGATCGAGTCGATGTGGTAGAACCCCTCGTTCGGGCTGGTGGAGAACCGCGCGGAGTCGAAGATGTAGAACTCCGCCTCCGGGCCGAAGTACGCGGTGTCCGCGATGCCGCTGCCGATCAGGTAGTCCTGCGCCTTGCGCGCGATGTTCCGCGGGTCACGGGTGTACGGGGCGCCCGTCAGCGGGTCGTGCACGAAGAACGTCAGGTTCAGCGTCTTGTGCTTGCGGAACGGGTCGAGCACCGCCGTGGTCGGGTCCGGAAGCAGCAGCATGTCCGACTCGTGGATCTGCTGGAACCCGCGGATGGACGAGCCGTCGAACATCCGGCCCTCAGTGAACACGTCGGCGCTGAACGACTCGGCCGGAATGGTGAAGTGCTGCATCGTGCCCGGCAGGTCGCAGAACCTGACGTCTATGAACTCCACCTTCTCGTCGGTGATGAAGCTGAGGACCTCTTCGGCGGTGCTGAACATCAACCCTCCCTGAACAGGGCAGCATAGGTAGGTGCATCTCGGTTTCTTCGTCGGGACCCTCCCCGGAGCGTAGCTGCCCGCAATTTCCGCGCCGTATCCGCAACGTTTCGCCATTGTTACGCTCGCCGTCCTCGGTGTCCGGTCCGCCACGGTCCGTCCCGGCGGGGCGGCCGTACGCGGGGGACGGGGAAGCGGATACGGTAGTCGTGTGTCCAGAAAACCCCGCTCTGCCGGCCCGGGGCAGCAGGCCCCTGGCACGTCACAAGGTTCGCGGCAGGCGAACGCGACGCGGCTGGCCACCGCGCCCGGCACCGCCGCGCCCGGCACCGCCGCGCCCGATGACAGGCCCGAGTACCCGGGCAAGCGGTTCGGCCTGCCGGAGCGGGGGCCGATGTCCGTGGCGCCCATGGGCAGGCGGGTGGCCGCGATCATCGTCGACTGGGTCCTTTGCGAGCTGATCGTCTCCGGCCTGACCAGGCACAGCATCCTCAGCGGAGGCGGCGACGCGCACTACTACGCCGCGCTGTACGGGACGCTCATCCTGTTCGCCGTGGAGGTCTACCTGCTCACCGCGATCAGCGGGCTCACCGTCGGCAAGCGGCTGCTCGGCATCCGGGTCATCAGGACCGACGGCGGCCGGCCCGGCTTCGGCTGGGCGCTGCTGCGCACCGTGCTGCTGCTGTTCGTGGTTCCGGCCCTGCTGTCCGACCGCGACCTGCGCGGCCTGCACGACCGCGCCGCCGACACCATCGTCGTGCGAATGTAGCGCCCCAGCCCGGGGCGCTGCCAGCCCGGGCCGGCGGCCCCTACCGGACCTTCGGGCGGGGCATCTTCGGCTGGCGGATGCCCTTCGGCAGCGGGCCCTTCGGCATCTGTAGCGACGGCTGCAATGCCTTCAGCCGGTAGTTGAGGTCGCTGACCGCCGCCGGCCGCAGGTTGCGCGGCAGCCGCATGATCTTGCGCTGCAACTGGCTGACCGGGATCTGCCCCTCGCCGCTGCCGACCTGGAACTCGAAGATCGGCACGTCGTGCGCGACACGCGCGGTCTTCTTCTTCTCCGCGGCGAGCAGGCCCGCCACCCGGGACGGCGCCCCCTCGCCCACCAGGATGACGCCGGGCCGGCCGACCGCGCGGTGCACCACGTCCATGTTCCTGTTGGCGGTGACCGCCGGCGTGACCGTCCAGTTGCCGCGCATGCTCTGTAGCACCGCGGCGGCCGCTCCCGGCTGCCCCTCGATCGCGGCGAACTGCGCGCGCTGCGCGAACCGGCCGAACAGGATCATGGCGGTCAGCAGCCCCAGCAGCACGCCCAGCGGGATCAGGAACGCGGCCGTGCCGGTGAACAGCCCCACCAGCACGAACACGACGATGACGCCAACCGCGCTGCCGACGATGATCGGCATGGCCTTGCGGTCCTGCCGCGCGACCAGCGCGGCGACCAGCCGTATCTGCTTCAGCCGTCCGGCGTTCGCGAGATCCTCGGCGCTGTGCTTGTCAACCACCGGCTCAACCTTTCCTCATGCTGCATGCCAACACCCCGCAGCATACGGTTTCCGGCGCGTCCGGCAGTAACCGCCCGCCGGGCATAAAGGTCGCCATCATCATCCCGAACGGGCTGTGGCGGCTCTCCGGCGGCGCCGTTCAGCCGAACGCGGGGAACGCCGCCGCGCGCTCGCCCAGCGCCTCGCGGTCCGCGTCGTCGAGCGCCATCCGTCCGGTGCCCTTGAGCACGTAGGTGACCTCGTCCCACGACGGCGGCCGCTCGGTGATGCCCAGCAGCCCGTCCAGGGTCCGCGCGGTCAGCGTCAGCGCCGCCGGCAGCGGGCCGTAGCGCCCGGGCAGGAACGCGATCAGGTCGAGGTGGTGCACCACCAGCTCCACCGTCCACATCGCGAGGATGTCCTCGGCCGCCATGACGTGCCCTTGGAAGCGGAACCGGCCCGCGGGGGCCTGCCGGCTGACGCCGGCCGCGGCGCGGGCGGTGTCCGCGAAGTGCCGCCGGAACTCGCTGGCGACCGAGTACGCGCTGGCCATCGCCCAGTGCCAGCGGACCGTGCCGAACGTGACGGGCTCGGCGGCCGCGGGCCAGTCCCGCCAGTAGCTGATGTAATCCCGGTCGGCGGGCTCGTCCGGGCCGGCCGGCTCGGCGAAGCTCCCGGTGGTCTCCGCGAGCCCGATGCGCACGTGCACGAGCAGGTGCGCGGCCAGCCAGCCGGCGCAGGCGGTGGGCGCCGTCAGGTCCGCGTCGCTGAGCCCGGCCACGACCTCCTGCACGATGTCGATCTGCGCCCCCGCGAGCTCCCGGATGTCCGCGGGCAGAAGGTCGCCTGCGGTCACGCAGTCGCCCCGGCCCGCCGCTCGATCGCCTGCGCGTACAGGCGGCCCGCCCGGTAGGAGGAGCGCACCAGCGGGCCGGACATGACGCCCGCGAAGCCCATCGCGAGGGCCTCCTCCCGCAGCTCGGCGAACTCTTCCGGCTTCACCCACCGCTCCACCGGGTGGTGCCGCAGCGACGGCCGCAGGTACTGGGTGATCGTCAGCAGGTCGACCCCTGCCGAGCGGAGATCGGCCATCGCCGGCCCGATCTCCTCCCGCGTCTCGCCGAGCCCGAGGATCAGGTTGGACTTGGTGACCAGCCCGGCGTCGCGGGCGGCGCGCAGCACGTCCAGCGAACGCTCGTAGCGGAACCCCGGCCGGATCCGCCGGAACACCCGGGGCACCGTCTCCAGGTTGTGCGCGAACACCTCGGGCCGCGCGCCGAACACCTCGGCCAGGTGCCCCGGGTTCGCGTTGAAGTCGGGGACCAGCAGCTCGACCCCGCAGCCGGGCACGGCCGCGTGGATTTCCCGGCAGGTCTGCGCGTACAGCCACGCCCCGCCGTCGGGCAGGTCGTCGCGGGCGACCCCGGTGACGGTGGCGTACTTCAGGCCCATCGCCGCCACCGACTCGGCGACCCTGCGGGGCTCGTCGGTGTCCAGGGGCAACGGCTTGCCCGTGCCGATCTGGCAGAAGTCGCAGCGCCGCGTGCACTGGTCGCCGCCGATGAGGAAGGTCGCCTCGCGGTCTTCCCAGCACTCGAAGATGTTGGGGCAGCCGGCTTCCTCGCAGACCGTGTGCAGCCCTTCGGCCCGCACCAGGCTCTTGAGCTCGGTGTACGCCGGGCCGGTGCGGAGGCGGGCCTTGATCCACGGCGGCTTGCGTTCGATGGGCGTCTGGCTGTTGCGGGCCTCGAGGCGGAGCATCCGCCGTCCTTCCGGGGCCAGTTGCGGGGTGCTCACCACGTCTCCAGACTATGCGGTCACGCGCTCTGGCGGCGACGCCAGCAGCGGCGTGACCGTGTGGATGCGCCGCCAGGCCCGGTACCCGAGCGCGGCGGCCAGGTGCCGCTCGAGCAGCGGCGTGACGTCCGCCACCGGCACCCTGGTGCCGGTCTCGGCGGTCAGCGAGGTCGTGCCGGCGTCGCGGATGCCGCACGGGACGATCCGGTCGAACCATGACAGGTCGCAGTCGCAGTTCAGCGCCAGCCCGTGCATGGTGACCCCGCGGGCCACCCGCGCCCCGATCGCGCCGACCTTCCGGTCGGGCAGCCCGCCGGAGGAGGGGATCCACGCCCCGCTGCGCCCCTCGACCCGGACTGCCCGCAGGCCGAACTCGGCGCAGACCCGTATCATCGCCTCTTCGAGCGCCCGGACGTACGCCAGCACGTCGACCGGCTCGCGCAGCTTCACGATCGGGTAGGCGGTCAGCTGTCCCGGCCCGTGCCAGGTGATCTTGCCGCCCCGGTCCACGTCGATCACCGGCGCGCCGGGGTCGCCGAACGGCCGGTCGGACACCGCGGTCCGCTTGCCCGCCGTGTACACGGGGGCGTGCTCAAGGAGCAGGCAGGTGTCGGGGATCGACCCGGCGACCCGCCGGCCATGCACCGCGCGCTGCACGTCCCAGGCCGCCATGTACTCCACCGCGCCCGGCCCGAAACCGACATGCGCGTACACGAGTTCGTCATCCACGTAACCGAGACTACGACGCGGGTGAGGCCCGCGCGCCGAGTGGGAACAACCAAAACGTGATCAATGAGGCTGATCTGCGCGAGCTGAGCCCGGGCGAGCGGCGCCGGCTGGCCCGCTCGCTGACCGCCATCGACTACCCGCATCCGCTGCTCGAGCTCAGCCTCAGCCGCGGCCGGAAGCTCGGCGCGCTCTTCTCCATCGTCTCCTGCACCGTGCTCGTCGGCTGGATCGTCGTCCTGGTGCTCACCCTGCACCGGGAGTACACGTCCACCCACTGGCGGCTGGCCTGGGTGGGGTTCGACATCGTGCTGCTCGCCGCCTTCGCCGCCACCGGCTGGGCGTTCTGGCGCGGCCGTCAGATCGTGATCGCCTGCCTGCTGGTCACCGCGACGCTGCTGTGCTGTGACGCGTGGTTCGACGTGATCCTCGACCTCGGCACGAGCGGCATGTGGATGAGCGTCGCCTCCGCGGCCCTCATCGAACTGCCGCTTGCCTTCCTCATGGTCAGCGCGGCCCGCCGCCTCATCCGCCTGTCGGCCCTCATGGCGATGAGCGGGGCTGACGGCCGGGAAGCCACCCTGCCGCTGTGGAGGATCCCGCTGCTCGGCGAGGAAGCCGGCGCCCGGGAGTAAGCCGCTTCCGTTCGGGAGGCAATCTCACAGCGCCTGATGTGGACCCGCGCCTGCCCGCGGTCTTAGCCTCATCCTCATGGCAACCGATTTCACCGAGGAAACCGCGGCCAGCGCCGTCATCGAGAGCTTCGCCCCGAGCACGGACCCGCGGCTGCGCGAGATCCTCACCAGCCTGGTGCGGCACCTGCACGCCTTCGCCCGCGAGGTCGAGCTGACGATCCCGGAGTGGGAGACGGCGATCGACTTCCTCACCCGGGTCGGCCACAAGTGCGACGACGAACGTCAGGAGTTCATCCTGCTGTCCGACGTCCTCGGGATGTCGATGCTGGTCGAGACGATCAGCAACAGGAAGTTCGGGGTCGCGACCGAATCGACGGTGCTCGGGCCGTTCCACGTGGTGGAATCGCCGGCTCGCGAGCTCGGGGACAACATCGACCTGGTGGGGACGGGCACGCCGTGCGTGGTGACCGGCCGGGTGGTGTCGGTGGACGGATCGCCGCTGCCGGGCGCCAAGCTGGACGTGTGGCAGGCCAACGACCAGGGCTTCTACGATGTCCAGCAGCCGGAGGTGCAGCCGCGCGGCAACGGCCGCGGGCTGTTCACCGCGGACGAGGCGGGCGAGTTCTGGTTCCGCACGATCGTGCCGAGCCACTACCCGATCCCGACCGACGGCCCGGTCGGCGAGCTGCTGATCGCGACGGGGCGGCACGCCTACCGGCCCGCGCATATCCACTTCATCGTGACCGCGCCCGGGCACCGGGACCTGACCACGCACATCTTCGTGGCGGGCAGCGAGTACATCGAGTCCGACACGGTGTTCGCGGTGAAGAAGTCCCTTGTGGTGGACTTCGCCGAGGTCACCGACCCGGCGCTGGCCGCGAAGTGGCACGTCGGCAGGGTGCCCTTCCGGCACGCGCACTTCGAGATCATCATGCAGCCGGAGCCCCGGGAAGCCGGCCGC
>DATGLH010000080.1:0-8179 GCA_035294225.1 Trebonia sp. | reverse complement strand
CGCGAAATAGGCCCGCCAGAACGGCTCGGCGTCAACCCCGGCGAGCGCCCGGATCGCCTCCCGGTCCGCGGGCGACGGGGTGAGCGAGATGACCTCTCCGTAGTCGAAGATGACGGTCCGGCCGGGAAGGGAGATGGGCGCACGGGTCACGCGGAAAAAGCTACCGTGCCCGGCCGGGGTGCCCGCGGCCGGGCACGTCCGCCTCCCGCGGCCCGCGTAAGCGGCCGCGGCCGCTTACGCGGGCCGCCTTCAGGCCGGGCCGGGCATGCGCAGGAAGTCAGGCCGCTCCAGCGCGGCGAGCCAGGTTTCGAAGTCCCGCATTCCCATGTCGAGCAGCCAGTATGTGATCCACGCCCGCGCCAGCTCATCAAGGGCCGGAATATCGGCGCCGGGTATCCGGGCCGGCGGGAAGTGCCCCTCCAGGAGGACGGGCGCCTTATCGCGGTTGAACCGCGCGAGGTCGACGGCCCTGGTCATCGCGACCGGGGGAGAGGAGTCCAGCCAGCCTTCCCAGAAATGCGGATGGCTCGGCTCGGCGGCGCCGATGGCATGCGCCACGTGCCTGCACGTTGACGCGATGGTGATGAGCGCTCCCAGGAGGGCGGCGTAGAAATCCTCCGGCCTGAGCGGGAACGGCAGGGCCCCGGCCTCCGTCCACCGGAAGGCGAGCAGCATGCTGAGCCTGCGGCCGTCGAGGTTCAGGTACGCCATGCTCTCCGCGTGATAGCCGCCGGTGCCCGCGCTCTCGGCGTACAGGCGCACCCGGCCGGCCCTGGCATCCGTTATCTCCCAGGGCAGCATGGGCCATGCGGGGCTTATCCGGAACGGGCTGCCGTTGAGCGCATCCAGGGATGCCCGGCGGGCCCGGGAGTCGAGCCAGGGCCGGTCGAGGACCCTGCGTGGCAGGGTGAGCCCCCCGGTGACGCGCAACGTCGCCGAGTCGGGGCTGCTGGTGCCCGCTGGCCGGGCAGGCCAGGAAACCGTCAGCCGCGCCGGCTCCCAGGACTGTCCCCGCGGCACCTCGATTCTCCCGCCTCCGGCGTCAGGGCGGTCCCTGGCGGCGAGGCCGAGGATGCGCTGCCTGTCCGCCGGCACCGAGTGCCCGGGGATCCGGTAGAGCACCTTTCCGCTGACCACCACCGGATGGGGCACCGCGTCGGCGTCGACCCGCAAGACGAGGACCAGCCGCTCACCGCCGGGTATCGCTACCGGGATGATCTCCGGCATCGCCTCGGGGATGACGTTGTGCAGGCTGCTGGCCAGGGCGTCGTGCTCCGCCTTCGGCACGCCCGCGATGCGCGCCTCCCCGGTCGCGTCCCTGTCCTTGACGCCCACCAGGACTATGCCGCCGTCCGTGTTGGCGAGGGCGGCCACGGCCTCGGCGACGTTGTTGCGGTCTCTTTTCTCCTTGACCTCGAACGTGAGCGATTCGGAGAACAGGTCCGCCGCCTCCGCGTCGAGCACGAACGCCCGGACAAGCTCGTACGTCACCTCAGGCGCGGGCGCCGTGTAAAGGTCCCCTGACGAAGGCATGCCGATCACGCTAGCACTTCAGGGATCCGTTCCCCGGGACGGAGGATCGCCGCCGGCACCGCCGGCCGGCCGGGCAGGCCCCGGCCGCCGCGGGGCGGCGGCACCCGGCCCGGCCGGCGGCATCCAGATCCCGGCCCGCCCGGCGCCCGGCGCCGTTCACCGGTTATCGTCATGATCTTCATAGTCCAGCGAGAGGAGAGCCTCATGCCGCCGCGAGTGTCTAGTGACCTGCTCCTGGTGGGCAGCATTCCCGCCGCCTCGGCCGAGGACGCGCTGCGCGCCGGGGCGGCGAACTTCGCCGGCCTGGTGTTCGCGCTGCCGGACGGCGAGACCGGGCCGCGCTCGTCCTGGGTGGGGTATGAGCGGGAGCGACTCCTCCGGCCGAACCCGGCGGTAGAGACGGTCCGGGAGACCGAGTCGCCGACGGGCGTCCCGCGGCACGCCTACGAGACGCCGGTGTTCCGGGTCAGGCCCGGGGCGAGCGAGGTGCGCTGGGACACCTGGCCGCGCGTCGACGACGCGATCGCGTCCTACCAGGTCTTCCGGAGGCTGCGCGACGACGGCGTCATCCCGGCCGGCCTGCGGTTCCAGGTCGGGCTGCCGTTCCCGGTCAGCGCGCTGAACGGGCTGCGCCACGACTTCGCCGCCGACTACCCGGTCGCCGCCCGCGGCTACGCCGACCTGGCGGCGCGGGAGATCGAGCGCCTGACGACCGCGGTCCCGCCGGGTGACCTGGCGATCCAGTGGGACATCGCCTACGAGACCCTCGACATCGAAGGCGTCCTGCCCTGGAGCGGCGGCGGCGCGTGGGACCGCTTCGCCGCCGCGGTCGGCCAGCTGCCCCGGCTCATCCCCGGCGAGGTCCTCGTCGGCTACCACCTGTGCTACGGCACGTTCCCCGAATGGCCGATGTACGAGGCGCGGGACATGAGCGTGCTCGTCCGGATGGCGAACTACGCGGTCGCGAACTCCGGCCGTCCCGCCGACTGGGTGCACATGGCCGGGCCGCGCTACCTGCGCAGCGAGGACGAGCGGTTCTTCGAGCCGCTGGCCGGGCTGCGGGCCGGCGACGCCCGCGTCTTCCTCGGCATCGTGCTGCCGCTGGACGGCGAGGCCGGGCTGCGGCGGCGCCAGGCGACCGCCGCCAGGTTCCTGCCGGACTTCGGCGTCGCGCTGTACTGTGGCTTCCGCGTCCAGCCCGGCGCCTCGCCGGAGCAGGCGATCCGCGAGCACCGCGACGTCGTCCGCGCCGTCCGCCGGCCCGCGGGCTGATGTAGCCCCGGCGAGTCAGCCGCGTGCGTTCGGGATCAATTTCCCGAGGTGATGCCGGAGTAATCGGCCACGACCCGCGGCCGCGCGGCGCGGCCGCGCGGCGGGACATAGGCGGCGAACTGCTCCAGGTAGCCGACGCCGGCCCGGGACAGGGCCCGGGCGGGGGAGTAGAAGCCGGGGATGGACAGGCGGATGGCCTCCCCCTGCGGCGGGACCAGGGTCAGCTCCGCGGCGCCGGTGTAGAACAGCAGCGCGCCGCCGTCCGCCGTGGCCAGCCCGAACACCTGGCCGCCGGGGGCGGCCGCGTGCTGGTCGGTGACGGTCGCGGCCGGGACCTTCGAGCGCCAGAATGCCTGGTCCAGGCGGTCGGCGAGGTTGGCCGGGACGGCGACCGGCCCGGCCGTCCCGCCCGGCGCGGAACCGTCCAGGGACGCGGCGGTAAGCTGCGCGATCCGCGCGGGCGGGACGGCGAGCGAGGCGTCCTGCGCGCTCACCGCCGTGGCGAAGCCGCCGCCGAGGGCGACCTGCGGCGCGCTGGCGCCCGCGACCAGGTAGGGCTCGATCGCGTTCTTCCACGGGGCGCCCGCCGCCGCCTGCGTGAACACCAGGTACTCGGTGCCGGTGACCTGCCCGGGGCTGGCCAGGCTCGCGTTGGAGACCTGGACCGCGAACCAGTGCGGATAGGCGGCGGGCTGGCGCGGGATGAAATACAGCGCGCGCCGCGGGCCGAACGCGGGGTACGGCGCCGCGTTCTCGGCCCGCTGCACGCGGTAGATGCCGGCGTCGATCGCGTAGCTGCTGCCGGTCTCGACCGTGGCGAGCAGGGCGGCGCTGCGCCGCGCGTTCGCCTCGTTGTTGACGGCCGTGTACCCGGCCACGACCTGCCGCGCCTGCGCCACGGTGAGCGGCGGCCGCATGCCCGCCGGCGCGGCGGCACCGCCCGGCGCGGGGCGGCCGGGCCGCGCCGGCGCCGCCGGGCCGGCGCCGACGGCCGGGCCGGACGGGCCGCCGCCGGTGAGGACCATGGCCGCGGCGACAGAGGCGGCCGCCGCGGCGGCGAGGGCGGGCACCAGCCAGCGGCGGCGGGCGCGCCGCCGCCGGCGGGGCAGCCAGGGCTCCTCCATCCACGGCAGGCCGGGACCGGGGCCGGGGCCGGCGTCGCGGGCGGGGGCGGGGGCAGGGTCCCGCTCGCAGGTAACCGGCGGGAAGCTTCCCCCGGGGTAGTAGCCGCCGTCCCCGGGGTAATCGCCGTCGCCGCCATAGCCGGGGTAATCGGGATAATGACCGCCTTCGCGGTAATCCCGGTAATCCCGGTAATCGCCGTATTCGCCGGACCCGCCGCCCGCCTGCCCGGACGGCGGCATGCCGGAATCCCACTGGCTCATCTGGCGCTCCCCATCGCGCGCGGTAAGCACGCGATTTGCCCGTCGAAATGCCTCGGCCCGATGCTAATGACAACGGGTTTTCCGGGGAAGCGGTTCACGGTTTCCGCCGCGTCATCCGGGCTGGGGCATCGTCATCGCGTACCTCATCCCCGTCGCGGCCAGCACGGCCAGCGGCACCAGGGAGGAGACCCCGGGCCGGGCCGCCGGGCCGTAGGCGATGTGCCGCGGCGAGCCGGCCTTCCAGGGCCTGTGGCCTGCCTCCCCGCCGCGCCCGGCGCGCGTCATGATGGTCAGATGACCAGCATCATGGGCAGCATCGGCAGCAGGGGCAGCATCGGCAGCAGGGCGGCGGCCCGCGTGGCGGCGGCGATCGGCGGAGCCGCCGCCGTCGTGCTGGCGGCTATCGCCGCGGCGCCGGCCGCGGCCGCGGCGCCGGCCGGCGACTCCCCGCCGGGCTTCTGGTACGGGACCGACAGCAGGACGGTCGCGGTCCCCGGGCACGTGCCGTACCAGGCCCCGGTGACCGGCGGCAGCTACGGCGGGTACATCGGGATGACCGGCAACTGGGCCAACCTGGCCGGATGCCGCAAGATCGTCGTCTGGTCGGCGGTCAACGCCGCCCAGGCCAGCGCCAACTACGCGCGTCACCTGGGCATCGGCACCGGCGTCTACTGGTTCATGGGCGGTCCCGGGGTCGACCCGCACTACAACGGCACGCAGGCCGAGGCGTACGCCTGGGGCCGGCAGCAGGCGGCCCGGACGCTCTACGACATCTCGCACCTGCGCGTGACGTACCCGGTGGTCTTCATGGACATCGAGATCCCGGGGAACGCCCCGGACTACACCCCGGCCCCGGACAACGGCTGGAACACCGTCTACACCTCGGCGTGCAGCGGACGGGTGCGGGCCTACCACATCCCGGCGGCCGTCGACCGGGCCGTCCTCAACGGGTTCGCCGCGTACCTGACCGGCCACTCCGGCTACAAGGCCGGCGTGTACTCGGCGCCGGACATCTGGGCGCAGATCTTCGGCACCGGGGCCGCGGCGTCGATACCGGACACCTACGAATGGACCTACGAGCCCTTCACCAGCAGCCTGGCCCGCCCCCCGGCGGGATGGTGCCTGCGGGGCACCGCGACGTGCGCGCGGTTCTTCGGCGGCCAGACCAGCGCGTCGAAGTACGCGCTGGCCTGGCAGTGGTCCGGCGGCGGCGGGAGCCGCAACGGCTACGGGGACTTCGACCAGATCGACGCCAGCCGGACGCCGTAGCCGCCGGGCGGCCCGGCGCGCGGCCGCGGCGCGTGGAAAGCTAGCGCCATGGAATACACGCATCTGGGCCGTTCGGGCCTGCTGGTCAGCCGGCTGTGCCTCGGGACGATGAACTTCGGGTCGCTGACCCCGCCCGGCGAGGCGCACGCGATCATGGACCACGCGCACGAGCTGGGCATCAACTTCTTCGACACGGCCAACACCTACGGCCGGGCGCAGAGCCCGCCCGGGCAGGTCGCCGGGAACGAGCTGTCGCACGCCGGGTGGACCGAGGAGATCATCGGCGAATGGCTCGCCCAGGGCGGCGGCCGGCGCGAGCGGACGGTCCTGGCGACGAAGCTCTACGGCGACATGGGGACATGGCCGAACGAGGGCAGGCTGTCCGCCCTGAACATCCGCCGTGCCTGCGAGGCGTCGCTGCGGCGGCTGCGGACCGACTACATCGACCTGTACCAGATGCACCACATCGACCGCGCCACCCCGTGGGACGAGATCTGGCAGGCCATGGAGGTACTCGTCACCCAGGGCAAGATCCTCTACGTGGGCTCGTCCAACTTCGCCGGCTGGCACATCGCGCAGGCTAACGAGACCGCGAAAGCGCGCGGTTTCCCCGGGCTGATCAGCGAGCAGTCGCTGTACAACCTGATGACCCGCGCGGCCGAGCTGGAGGTGCTGCCCGCGGCCCGCGCCTACGGCGTGGGGGTCATCCCCTGGTCGCCGCTGGAGGGCGGCCTGCTCGGCGGGGTGCTCAAGTCCGGGCGGGAGGGCCGCCGCCGCCTCGCGGGCCGGGCGAAGGAACTGGCTGAACGGCACCGGGACCGGATTGAGGCGTACGAGGACCTGTGCGGCAAGCTCGGCGAGGAGCCGGCCAGCGTCGCGCTCGCCTGGCTGCTGCACGCCGACGGCGTGACCGCGCCGATCATCGGCCCGCGCACGCTCGCGCACCTCGACGGCGCGCAGCGGGCGCTGACCGTCTCGCTGGACGATGACGTCCTGGCGCGGCTTGATGAGATCTTCCCCGGCTACCGGCCGGCGCCGGAGCACTACGCTTGGTGAGCACACGGGCGGGCAGGCCGACCGCCTGCCGCCCCATCCACCCGGTGTGCTCCCCGGGATCGCCCTGGCCGGCTGCGCGGCCAGGGCGATCCCGGCTGCCGACCGCACTAGTGCGGGGAACCGCTTACCGGCCCGGGGCCAGCACGGCCCGTTCAGCGCAAATCTTCTAGTTCGCCGTGGTGGAGCAGGATGCGGCGCCGACAGTCACCCGTATCGCGTCGCCTGGGCCGGCGTACAGGTAGATGTCCGCATAGCCCGAGCCGTTCGTCTCATAGCTGTGCGAGGCCCCGTTGCTGGCGGTGGCCGTCGCGGTCTTGTACGGCTGGTTGGAGTGCACGTAGACGTCGTAGTCGCCGTAGGTCGCGTTGTAGGCGGCGCTTGTGGTGCACCATGCCCTGGGGTGGGTCAGCCCGAGCTTGGCCTCGGCGGTGATCCAGTCCGAGGCGAGGGCGTTCTGCGCGGCGGCCAGGCTCACCCGCCCGTCGCAGACGGCGTGGTTCAGCGCGTTCTCGACCTTGTCCTTGGGGTTCGGCTGCTTCCCGGCTTCTGGCCACAGGTTCGTGATGTCGTTGCTGCCGCCGAGTTCGAGCGGCACCAGGTGGTCCAGTTCGCTGACCACGCTGTGCTTGAGGTGGTACGCCGGGTAGGCGACGTGGTACTTCGCGTACTCGGTCTGCGGCTCCGGCGGGCGCACCGTGGCGGTCCAGCCCTTCTTGCAGATGGTGGAACGGATGTCCTTCTGGGTGACGGCAGGGTCGATGCTGCCGGGGGTGCACGCCGGATCGGGGAGCTTGCCGCTGTCCCGGGCACGGCAGGACTTGAGGCGGATCGAGTACGTCACCTTGCGCGGGTCGTGGATCTTCTTCAGGTTCCCGCGCGCGTACGCGAGCGGGGACTGCGCGATGCATACGACGGTCACGGCCGCAAGCGCCGCCGTGACCGCGAGCACACGGGGGTAGGCCCACCGCATATCTTCTCGGCTCCCTCTGAAACCTCGCTGACTTCAGTCGGCAGGCTACGCCATGCGGCCGGGTCGGCGCACGCGATATGCGGCTTATTCCTCCTCCTCGTCCGTCTCCATGACGACGCTGATGCTGTCGTTGGACAGCAGGAAGGAGATGTCCTCCAGGCTCTTGGCGATCGAGAACAGCAGGTAGGGGACCGCTGCCTGGGCGTCGCCGCTCAGCATGCCCGCCGCCGCGCGAAGCTGCGGGCTGTAGTCGGAACCGATGTCTTCCTGGAGTTCGTCCAGCAGGCCTTCGTCGTCCATCGTTACCGGTGCCTCCCGCTAGTGCCGACTCACCCTTTCAGGGCTGGTTCGGGAATCCTAGTGCAGCGCGGACCGGTGCGCGCAGGGTGGCCGGCCGCGCATGACCGCCATCCGGCGTGTGCCACGGCCCTCGCTCGCCGCGGGACGCCGCCGGCCGCCCGGCCCGTATATAACGGGCGAAAGCCGCAATCCGGCCTGCCGTCGCACGCGAAAGCGCGCCGGACCGGCCTCCTGCCGGGTCCGGCGCGCCTTGTCGTGCGGGAGACGCCCTATGAGGCGAAGTCGAGCAGCGGCTGCGCGCGGGAGGGGTGGCGCAGCTTGGACAGCGACTGCTTTTCCAGCTGCCGGATCCGCTCCCGGGTGAGGCCGAGGGCGCGGCCGATCTCGTCCAGCG
>DATGLH010000079.1:0-9948 GCA_035294225.1 Trebonia sp. | reverse complement strand
CACATGGCCGGGCAGGCAGCCCCGCGCCTTGCCCGAGGGCTCGAGGAGGAGGGCTTGAGGAGGTTGGATGTCTAGGCTCACCCCCGCGCTGGCGGCGGCCGGCCCCGTCAGCGTCAGCGGCGGGAACCTTGGCTGGGTCATCGCCGCCGGGCTGATCGCGCTGGCGGCGCTTGGCGTAGCAGGCCTGCTGGTCCGCGAGGTCCTGCGGGCCAGCAAGGGCACCGAGCGGATGCAGGAGATATCCCGGGCCGTGCAGGAGGGTGCTGCCGCATACCTCCGGCGGCAGTTCAAGACGCTCGGCATCTTCGTCGTCGTGATCTTCTTCGTGCTCCTGCTGCTGCCCGCGGACAGCGCGGGCGTGCGCTGGGGACGCAGCATCTTCTTCCTGATCGGCGCGGTGTTCTCCGGTCTTGTCGGGTTCACGGGCATGTCGCTCACGGTCCGCGGCAACGTGCGGGTGGCTGCGGCGGCGCGGGAGACCGGCGAGCGGCACGCGCTGCGGATCGCGTTCCGCACCGGCGGCGTGGCTGGCATGTTCACCGTCGGCCTCGGGCTGCTCGGCGCCGCCGTCGTGGTGTTCATTTACCGGGGGAACGCGCCGAGCGTGCTGGAGGGCTACGGCTTCGGCGCCGCGCTGCTCGCCATGTTCATGCGGGTCGGCGGCGGCATCTACACCAAGGCGGCGGACGTCGGCGCCGACCTGGTCGGCAAGGTCGAGCAGGGCATCCCGGAGGACGACCCGCGGAACGCCGCCGCGATCGCCGACAACGTGGGCGACAACGTCGGCGACTGCGCCGGCATGGCGGCCGACCTGTTCGAGTCCTACGCGGTCACCCTGGTGGCCTCGCTGATCCTGGGCAAGGTCGCGTTCGGCAACGCCGGGCTGGTCTTCCCGCTGATCGTCCCGATGATCGGCGTGGTCACCGCTGTCATCGGCATCTTCGTCGTCTCGCCGCGCAAGCGGGACCGCAGCGGCATGAGCGCGATCAACCGCGGGTTCTTCGTCTCCGCGATCATCTCGCTGCTCCTGGTGATCGGTGCCGCTTTCTATTACCTGCCCAGCAGCTTCAGCCAGCTCAGCGGCGTCACCGACACCGGCATCCTGCGCCACGCGGGCGACCCGCGGGTGCTGGCGATCGTGGCGGTGCTCGTCGGCCTGGTGCTCGCCAGCATCATCCAGTTGCTCACCGGCTACTTCACCGAGACCAACCGGCGGCCGGTCCGCGACATCGGCCAGTCCTCGGTGACCGGCCCGGCGACCGTCGTCCTGTCCGGTATCGCCACCGGCCTGGAGTCCGGTGCGTACTCGGCGCTGCTCGTCGGCGGGTCAGTGTTTGTCGGGTTCCTGCTCGGCACCGGCAACGCGACACTGGCGCTGTTCGCGGTCGCGCTCACCGGTACCGGGCTGCTCACCACGGTCGGCGTCATCGTGTCGATGGACTCGTTCGGCCCGGTGACCGACAACGCGCAGGGCGTCGCGGAGATGTCCGGCGACGTCGAGGGCGAGGGCGCGGAGGTGCTCACCCACCTGGACGCGGTCGGCAACACCACCAAGGCGATCACCAAGGGCATCGCGATCGCCACCGCGGTGCTCGCCGCAACCGCGCTGTTCGGGTCGTTCCGCACGGCCGTCGAAGCCAAGCTCGGTGCGGCGGCCTCCACGTTCAGCCTGTCGGTGGACCGGCCGAACGTGCTGTTCGGCGTCCTGATCGGCGCGGCGGTGGTGTTCTTGTTCGCCAGCCTGCTCATCAACGCTGTCGGCCGGGCGGCCCAGCGGGTCGTCATCGAGGTGCGGAACCAGTTCCGCACCCATCCGGGGATCATGGATTACACGGAGAAGCCCGAGTACGGCCGGGTGGTGGACATCTGCACCAGGGACTCGCTGCGCGAACTCGTCACACCGGGCCTGCTCGCGGTCCTCACCCCGATCGCGGTCGGCTTCGCGATCGGCTACGCGCCGCTCGGCTCGTACCTGGCCGGCGCGATCGCGGCCGGTGTGCTCATGGCGATCTTCCTCGCCAACTCCGGTGGTGCCTGGGACAACGCCAAGAAGCTGGTCGAGGACGGGCACCACGGCGGCAAGGGCTCGGAGGCGCACGCCGCGACCGTCATCGGCGACACGGTGGGCGACCCGTTCAAGGACACGGCGGGACCGGCCATCGACCCGCTGATCAAGGTGATGAACCTGGTGGCGCTGCTCATCGCGCCCATGGTGGTGACCTACAGCCACAACGTGGGCATCCGCGTGGCGGTGCCCGTGGTTGCCCTCGCCATCCTGGTCGGCGCCATCGTGTTCTCCAAGCGGCGCTCCGTCGCCCTGCCGGGCGCTCCGGCCCCGGCCGGTGCGGTAGCAGGCGCCGGGGAGGCCGCCGGCGCCGTGGAAGCTCCCGTGGACGGTGTGCCGGGGACGCTGGACGGAGGCCGCGGCGCCGAGCGCGTGGCGGACGACGCCGCGGCCGGGAAGCCGCCCGCCTGACCGTTCTCCGCAGGCCCTGGAGGCCCCGGCTCCGCGTCGGCCCGGCGCGGTGCCGGGGCTTTCCGCCTGGCACGGTGGCGGCGTTTCCCGCATGGCACGGTGCCGGAGCCGCCCGCGCGGCAGCCGTCCCGCTGCCGCCCGGCTGCGCGGCTACGCTCCGGCCGCCTCGGCGGCCTCGACCTCGTCGCTCGAGATGCCGAGCAGGTACAAGACAGTGTCGAGGTAGGGCACGTTCAGCGCCACCTCGGCGGCGTCCCGCACGACGGGCTTGGCGTTGAACGCGACGCCGAGACCCGCGGCCGCGATCATGTCCAGGTCGTTGGCGCCGTCACCGACCGCGACGGCCTGGCTCAGCGGGACCCCGGCGCATTCGGCGAACCGGCGCAGCGCAGCCGCCTTTCCCGCGCGGTCGATGACCGGCCCGCACAGGCGCCCGGTCAGCGTGCCGCCCTCGATGCCGAGGCTGTTCGCGGCCACGTAGTCGATGCCGAGCCCGGCGGCGAGCGGGTCGATGATCTGGCTGAAACCGCCGCTGACGATCCCGCACCGGTACCCGAGCCGCTTCAGGGTCCTGACCAGCCTGCGCGCACCGGGGGTCAGCCGCAGGGTGCCGCGCACCTCGTCGAGCACGCGCTCGTCGAGGCCGGCGAGCAGCGCCACCCGCTCGCGCAGCGACGAGGAGAAATCAAGGTCGCCCCGCATCGTGGCCTCGGTGATCTTGGCAACCTCCGCCGCACATCCCGCCCGGGCGGCCAGCAGGTCGACGACCTCGTCCCGGATGAGGGTGGAATCCACATCCATCACGATGAGCCGCATCGCCCGCCTGTGCAGCCCGCCGCGCTGGACCGCCACGTCCACCCGCTGCTCCGCGGCCTCGCGGGACAGCGCGGTGCGCAGCGTGCCGGGATCGGCGCCGGAGACGTCCATTTCGATGCAGGTCACGGGGTCGTGCGCAAGGCGGCTGATCCTGTCGATGTTCGCGCCGCTGGCCGCGATGCGCCCGGCGATGGCCGTGATCGCCGCCGGGTGCAGCGGGCTGCCGAGCAGCGTGACGTGCAGCCGGCTGCGGCTGCCGCGGAGGACCGGCGCGTCCGCCGACCCCGCCGTGATCTCCGCCTCCAGGCCGAGATCGCCGGCCAGCGCGGACACGTCCCTGTGGATGCCGGTCAGGTCTGGCGGCACCTCGTAGCCGAGCAGCACGCCGAGGATGAGCCGTCCCCTGATGACCACCTGCTCGACGTCCACAACGCTGCCCCCGTGGGCGGCGAGCGTGCCGAACAGCCGGGACGTGACCCCTGGCCTGTCCCGGCCGGTGAGCGTGATCAGCAGCGTCGTCCGCGTGGCATCCATCGCGTCCGCAACGTTACCTGCTCCGTGCGGCGTCCGCCCGTGCACCCAAGGGCGGCGGGGTCGTCTTTGGCGGTGGCAGACGATGCACAGGCACCGCCGGGCATCCCTGGGGCGCTTGACGGCCGCAGCGCCCTGGGCGGTCTACGGCAGCAGGAGGTGGACGTCGCCGAACTCGTGCCACAGGTACCCGCGGGCGATCGCCGCCTCGTAGCAGCGGCTCAGCAGGCCGGTCCCGGCGAACGCCTCCAGCATCCGCAGGTGCGAGGAGCGGGGTTCGTGCAGCCCGGTCAGCAGCCCGTCGGCCGCCAGCAGGCCGGATTCCGGCGTTACCACGTGATCGGTCCACCCCGCGGACGGTGCGGCCGCGCCCCCGCCGTCACAGGCCCCGCCGCTGCCGCGGTCCGGGGCGCCGTCCGCGGGACGGGGAGCCCGGAGTGCCCTGGTCCGCGCGGCCGTCTCCAGCGCCCGGACGACCGTGGTCCCGGCGGCGATGACCCGGCCGCCGCTGCGCCGTGTGAGGTTGACGAGCCTGGCCGTGGCGGGTGGCACGTCGTAGGGCTCGGGGTAGGGGTCCTCGCCGGCTTCCAGCGACGACACCCCGGCATCCAGGCGGAGCGTGGCGAACATCACGCCGCGCGCGACAAGCCTGGTCACCACCTCCGGCGTGAACGGGCGGCTCGCGCCCGGCATCTCCGCGCTGCCGGGCCGGGTGGCGAACACGGTCTGATAGGCGCCGAGCGGCCATTCGCGCCGGACATAGGAGTACCTGATCGGCGTGCCGTTCCTGAGCAGGTAGGGCAGCACCGCCACGGACAGCCTCGCGCGCCAGAGACGGCTCCCTGCCCGCTCGGCGAGCGTGAGGACCGCCCCGGACGGCAGGGTGATGACGTCGCCGGGAGCGCCGCTCCCGTTCGGCACGGTAGCGGGTCCGGCGGCCGTGCGCAGCTCGACGAGCCAGGAGCCGTCCGGCAGCGGCGTGGAGAAGTGCACCGCCAGGCCGCCGCCGGCGCGCACCGCGGCGGGCAGCGTACCCGAGGTGTTGACCACGATCAGGTCGCCGGGCAGCAGCAGGTCAGGCAGCGCGGTGAACGCGTGGTGGGTGATCTCACCGGTCCTGCGCCGGCTGACCAGCATCCGGACGCCGTCCCGCGGCGTGCCGCGCGCCTCCGGGGGGTCATGGGCCTCCAGCCGGGCGGGCAGGGCGAAATCGATGCTCACCGCAGCTCTCCCTGCCGTTCCCCGCGAACGGATGCGTCTGTTACGTCACCGGCCGGCATCAGGTCAGCGGCGCGGTACCTGCCGCTGGGCAGCCGCTGCGCGATCAGCCTGCGCAGCGCGGGGACGACGGTCTCCGGCAGCGGCCGGCCGGAGATGTCCTCGCCACTGAACGCCTCCTGGTGCATCCGGGTGCGCATGTCGCCGGGGTCCACCCACCAGACGCGGACCGAGTTCTCCTCGGCGGCGAGTACGTTCGACGCCTGCTCCAGCGCGGCCTTGGCCGCGCCGTACCCGCCCCAGCCCGCGTACGCTTCGACGGCGGCGTCGGAGGTGATGCCCAGGATCGCACCGCCTCGCTCGCGGAGCACGGGGAGCAGCGCCTGGATGAGGGCCAGGGGCGCGAGCACGTTGACCTCGAACGCCGTGCGGAGCTCGTCGAGCGGGTAGTCGGCGAGTGCGGGGAGCGGGCTGGCGCCGAGTGTCCCGGCGTTGTTGACGAGCAGGTCGAGCCCGCCGAGACCCGCGGCGGCGCGGCACAGGGCGTCGCGGTGCGCGGGGTCGGCGACGTCGCCGCAGACGGCGGAGACAACCGTCCCCGGGCTGCTCTCCTGGATCTCGCCGGCTGCGGCGCCGAGTGCGGCGCCGTCCCGGGCGTCGGCGATGATCGCGTAGCCGTCCGCGGCGAGGCCGGCTGCGAGTGCCCGTCCGAGCCCGCGGGAGGCCCCGGTGACCAGCGCGACCCTGGGGGTGCGGGACCCGTCGTGTCCATCCGCCCCGTGCCTGCGGGACCCGTGGGTCCCGCGCGGGGCCGTCAGCCGTGTTGTGTCCATGCCCGGCACGCTAGGCGGCCGGCGGCCGCCGCACATCGGGCCACGGACCGGGCGGACCTGCGCCGATGGTCCTAGGACCCGTGACCGATGCCTGACCCGCGCACCAGAGGTAACGTCTGCCCAGGGACGCAGCGCCGGGGAATGGGCGATGACCAGGGAAGCTTCACGATCAGGGATGCTCGGCGGCCAGGGATGCGGGTGCCAGGACCACATGAGCGGCGACGCCTGCCTGGCCGAGCTGTACCGGGTGAGCGAGGCGGTTCTCTCCGTCACCCAGCAGCGGTGCACACGGGACGTGCTGCAGGTGATCGTGACCTCTGCCCGGTCGCTGGTCGGCGCCAGGTACGCCGCGCTCGGCGTGCCCGACGACCGCGGCTCGTTCGCGGACTTCGTGGTGGACGGGCTGTCCGGGAGCGAGCAGCGGGCGATCGGCCCGCTGCCCCGCCAGCACGGCATGCTCGGGGTGCTGCTGCGTGACGGGGAGCCGGTGCGGCTGGCCGACATCCGGGCCGATCCGAGGTTCGAGGGCTGGCCCGCCGCGCATCCGGAGATGACCGGGTTCCTCGGCGTGCCGATCAAGCAGGGCGGCAGCGTGCTCGGCATCATCTTCGTGGCCGACAAGACCGGCCCGCACGGGACCGCCGAGCCCACTGCGGACAGGGCCGCTGAGCCTGCCGCGGACAGGGCCGCTGAGCCTGCCGCGGACAGGACCGCTGAGCACACCTCGGACGGGACCGCTGAACCCGCCGTGCCCGCCACGGGGGGGACGGGAGCGGCCGGATTCACCGAGCGCGACCAGGAGCTGCTCGCGCTGTTCGCGGCGCACGCGGCGATCGCGCTCACCAACGCCCGGCTGTACGAGCGGAGCAGGGAGCTGTCCGTGCTGGAGGAGCGGTCCAGGCTGGCCCGCGAACTGCACGACGCGGTGTCGCAGAAGCTGTTCGGCATCCGGACCCGGTCCCGCGCCGCCGCGCTGCTCGCCACGCGGGACGCCGGCCGTGCGGCCGCCGAGATGGCGGTGGTCGCCGCGCTCGGCGCCGAAGCGCACGCCGAGCTGCGCGCGGTCATCGACGGCCTGGCCCCGCCCGACCTGCGGTCCGCCGGGCTGGCCGAGTCGCTGCGCAGGTACACGGTGCTCGCCAGCCGGGCGCACGGCGTCCCCGTCCGGTTCGCTGCGGACGGCATACCCGGCCTGGGCGAGCGGGCGGACGCCGCGCTGTACCGCGTAGCCCAGGAGGCGCTGCACAACGCACTCCGGCATTCGGGCGCGGGGCAGGTCAGCGTCACGCTGCGGCGCGGCCCGCGCCGCGTCATCCTGGAGGTCGCCGACGACGGCCGCGGGCTCCCGCCCGGCACATCCGCGGGCGGCCTTGGGCTTGCCTCGATGCGCGAGCGGGCGGCGGCCGCCGGCGGGTCACTGACGATCCGTTCGGGCGCCCGCGCTGGCACGCTGGTCAGGATGGTCGTGCCCGCGGTGCCGCAGGCACGGGGGGCCGGCGTTGGCTGATCAGATCGCCGTGCTGATCGTCGACGACCACCCGGTGGTGCGGCAGGGGATCCGGGTGCTCCTCGAGGTCCATGACGGCCTCGACGTGGCCGGCGAGGCGGCTGATGGCGAGCAGGCGCTGGCGATGGCCGCCGAACGTCCCCCGGACGTGATCCTGCTCGACCTGAAGCTGCCCGGCATGGACGGCATCGAGGTGCTCGGCGAGCTGCGGGCGCGCGGGATCACCTCCCGGGTTCTCGTGCTCACCAGCGGCAACGATCCGGGACTCGTCACCCGCGCGCTCCGCTCCGGTGCCGCGGGGTTCCTGTACAAGGATGTCGATCCCGACGCCCTGGTCCGGGCCGTCCGCGCGGTGCACGACGGGAACCTGCTCCTCGCCCCGGCGGCGGCCGGCCCGCTGGTGGGTCCCGGTGGCGGGGGACCGCCGGGCGCCGCCCGCCCAGGGCCCGCTGACCGCCACGGCGGTCAGCGGGCCCGGTCCTGGGGCGGGGTCGGCGCGCTGACCAGCCGCGAGCGCGAAGTGCTCGGCCAGATCGCGCGCGGCCTGTCCAACCGGGAAATCGCGCGGGCGCTGCACGTGTCGGAGAAGACGGTGAAGACTCACGTGAGCGCGGTGCTCGCGAAGCTCGGCGTCCAGGACCGTACGCAGGCGGCGCTCTACGCCGTGCGGCACGCCAGCGACGGGTGACGCGGCCTACGATCGGAAGCCGGCGGCGGATTTTCCACGTGCGTCCCGGCCGGAGCTTCCGAATGCGTCCTAGAGGGAGGGAACCAGATGTCCGACGAGGTGCTGCGGTTGCGCGGCGTTGGCGTCAGGCGGGACGGGTCGATGCTGCTGCGCGGCATCGACTGGGTGACGCACGAGGACGAGCGGTGGATCGTGATCGGCCCAAACGGCGCGGGGAAGACAACCCTGCTGCAGATCGCCGCCACGATGCTGTTCCCGACCGAGGGCACGGTGGAGGTGCTCGGCGAGCGGCTCGGCGAGGTGGACGTCTTCGACCTGCGGCCGCGGGTCGGGATGGCGAGCGCCGCCCTGGCGGAGAAGGTGCCCCCCGGGGAGAAGGTCATCGATCTCGTGCTGACCGCCTCGTACGCGATCTTCGGCCGCTGGAAGGAGGAGTACGACTCCTCCGACGTGACACGCGCGGTGGAGCTTCTCGACGCGCTCGGCTGCGCGCACCTCATCAGGCGCGCCTTCGCGACGCTCTCGGAGGGGGAGCGCAAGCGCGTCCAGATTGCCCGCGCCCTCATGCCCGACCCCGAGCTGTTGCTGCTCGACGAGCCCGCCGCCGGCCTCGACCTGGGCGGCCGCGAGGACCTGGTGCGGAGGCTGGCGCTGCTGGCCCGCGACCCCGCGGCGCCGATGATCGTCCTCGTCACCCACCACGTCGAGGAGGTCCCCGAGGGGTTCACCCACGCGATGCTGCTGCGCAGGGGAGCGGTGCTGGCCGCCGGGCCGATCGGCGAGGTCTTCACCGAGCGGAACCTGTCCAAGTGCTTCGGCCTCCCGCTGCAGATCGAGTACCGGCACTCCCGCTGGGCGGCGCGGGCAGTGTAGCTCTGAGCCGCCCGGCTGGCCGGGCTGCCGCGCGCCCGGCGGCTAGCGGCACCCGTCTCCGCGCCGTCATCAGCAGGGGAACACCGCCCGGCGGGAAACGCCGGGCGGCGGGACTAGGTTCGCGGCATGATCTGGACCATGCCCTCGTCTGTCACCCGGCTGCTGAACGACGGCTGGCGGGCCGTCGCGGGGCCGTGTACCACCGAGCCGTCGCTGAGGCGGAAGGTGCTCCCGTGCCACGGGCAGACCACGCAGCCGGAGCCGTCCCCGGCGACGATCCTGCCCTGGTGCAGCGGCCCGCCGAGATGGGCGCAGTGATCGGCGAGGACGCTCACCCGCTGGCCCTGCCTGAGCACAAACACGCTCAGGTAGCTGAGCTGGCGGCGCACGGGACGGCCATCAGGCAGCTCGCGGACCGGGCACAGATCGTGCCAGCCGAGCGCCGCGAGGTGGCCGATGGGCTCCGCGTGACTGGCCCCGGCGCCGAGCCGCAGCGCCAGGTGACCGCCCAGGTAGGCCCCGGCGGTGGCCGCCGCCATGCCGCCGGCGGACAGGAGCTTGCCCGCACGGTGCCGTCCCGCGGCCCTGACGAGCAGCGAGGCGCTGAAGAGCGCGGTGGCGCACGCGCCGGAGACCGCATGGACGAAGCCGACGCGCTGCTGGTGACGGTGCAGCGCGGACCAGTCAGCCAGGCCGGTGGCCCCCGTGGGCAGTGTGCTCGCGACGCCCGCCGCGATCAGCATGCGCGCTGCGCGTTCCGTGCCGGGGAACAGGTCGAGCAGTGCTGCCGAGGTCCAGCAGCCGAGCGGCAGCCGGACAAGGGCCGGATGGGCGGGCTGGCCGAACGGCACGCCGTGCAGCGCGTCGGTGCGCGGCCCCGCGGGCAGCGCGCGGACGACCGTGTCGGACAGCGAGCGTGTCACGCCGTCGAGAGCGGGAGCGCACTCGATGCGCTCCGCGACGTCCACGGGACGGGGCAGCGGGAACCGCGGACGCGCCTGCGGCT
>DATGLH010000078.1:0-28421 GCA_035294225.1 Trebonia sp. | reverse complement strand
GCATCGCGGTGGTCTTGCCCGCGCCGTTCGGGCCGAGGAAGCCGAACACCTGTCCCGCGGGAACGCCGAACGTCAGGCCGTCGAGCGCCGTCACCGTCCCGTACCGGCGGCGCAGGCCGTCGAGCTCCAGCTCCAGCGATGACATATCTAAGTGATATCACATTTACCGACGGGCGGCCAGCGAGCCGGGCGGCCAGCGAGCCGGGCGGCCAGCGAGCCGGGCGGCCAGCGGGCCGGGCGGACGGCGGGCCGGCGGCGTCCGCGCCGGTCTCAGTGAAGAACGACCGTGCGGTTGCCGTTCAGCAGGACGCGGTGCTCGGCGTGCCAGGTGACCGCGCGGGCGAGCACCTGCGCCTCCACATCGCGGCCGGCCTCGACGAGCCGCTGCGGCGTGTACGAGTGGTCCACGCGCACCAGCCCCTGCTCGATGATCGGCCCCTCGTCCAGGTCGGGCGTCACGTAGTGCGCCGTCGCGCCCACCAGCTTCACGCCCTTGGCGTATGCCTGGTGGTACGGCTTGGCGCCCTTGAAGCTCGGCAGGAACGAGTGGTGGATGTTGATCATCCGTCCCTCCACCCGCTTGCACACCTCGGGCGACAGGATCTGCATGTAGCGGGCGAGCACGACAAGCTCGGTCTTGGTCTCGTCGATCAGCGACAGCAGCGCGGCCTCGGCGGCCGGCTTGGTCTCCGGTGTCACCGGGATGTGGTGGAACGGCAGCTTGTAGGACTCGGTCAGGTCGCGGAAGGTCTCGTGGTTGGAGACCACGCCGGTGATGTCGATGGGCAGCGAGCCGGACTTCCACCGGAACAGCAGGTCGTTGAGGCAGTGCCCGAGCTGCGAGACCATCAGCAGCGTCCGGATCCGCTCGGAGGCCTCGTAGATCCGCCACGACATGTGGAACGCCTCGGCCACCCAGGAGAAGTCGCGCTCGAGTTCGGCGGTGGGACGGCCGGGCTGGGGCACCGAGAAGTGCACCCGCATGAAGAACAGTCCGCCGTCGGGCTCCCCGTACTGCTGGCTGTCGAGGATGTTCGCCGAATGCTGCACCAGGAAACTGGACACCGCATAGACGATCCCGGGCTTGTCCGGGCAGGACAGGGTCAGGATGAACTCCAGGCCGCCGCGTTCCACCTTGCTCATGCCTACCACCATTCGCGACGGCCGTGCCTGAAGTCAAGAGATCCCCGGCCGCGTTCGGCCGATATGTCTTCAGCCCCCAAATATATGCGGTGCCGCACTGTGCATGGCCCCATGAATGGCGTTTATGGCCCTGCTGAGCACTCTCTTCATGCGATAATCGGCGGGTCCAGCGCATTGTGGGAGACGACAAAGACCAGCCGCCTCAGTCGCCGAGGTCGCGCCTGCGGCGCGCGACATAGTCGTCGAGCTCGGCGCGGATGGCGTCGTCCAGCGGCGGCGGCTCGTAGGCCGCCAGCTTGGCGCGCCAGATCTCGCCCGCCCGGGCGGCAGCGTCCTTGCCGCCGAGGCGCAGCCAGCGCTCGAAGTTCGCGGTAGACGACAGCAGCGGCCGGTAGAAGCAGTCCCGGAAGCGCTCCATCGTGTGCGCCGCGCCGAGGAAGTGGCCGCCGTGGCCGACCTCGGCATGCGCGCCGAACGCGAGCGACTCCTCGGAGATCTCCAGGGGCGTGAACTCTACCTGCAATTCCCGCAGCAGCTCGATGTCGATGATGAACTTCTCATAGCAGCTGACCAGGCCGCCTTCCAGCCAGCCGGCCGCGTGCATGACGAAGTTCGTGCCCGCGAGGAAGGTCGGCAGGAGCGTCATCAGCGACTCGTAGGCGGACTGGGCGTCGGCCGTCTGCGAGGAGTTCAGCCCGCCGCCGGTGCGGAACGGCAGCCCGTAGTGCCGGGCGAGCTGGCCGGTGCACAGCAGCCCGATCGCCGACTCCGGCGTGCCGAACGACGGTGACCCCGACTGCATGTCGATGTTCGACAGGAACGAGCCGAAGATCACCGGGCAGCCCGGCCGGATCAGCTGGGCGAGCGCGATGCCCGCGAGCGCCTCGGCGAGCTGCTGCGCCAGCGTGGCCGGGATCGTCACCGGGGACATCGCGCCCATCAGCAGGAACGGGGTCAGCACCACCGGCTGGCCCGCGGCGCAGTACTCGAACTGCGCCTCCAGCATCCGCTCGTCCCAGCGCAGCGGGGAGTTGCAGTTGATCAGCGAGACCACGGCCGGCGTGGCCTCGATCGCCGCGCGGCCGGCCGCGGCGCCGCCGCCGCGGCCGAACAGGATCGACGTCATCGCGATCGTGTCCGCGGCATTGACGCCGGACACCACGTTGCCCATGTAGATCTTGTCGGTCAGCGTCGCCAGCGCGTAGATCATGTCCAGGTGCCGCGAGTCCAGCGGCGCGTCGTTCGGCTCGCAGATCACGCCGCCGGCCGAGTCGAGCTCGGGAAAGACCTGGGAGAGCTTGCACAGCTGGTGGAAATCGGTGAGGGTCGCGTCGCGCCGCACGTCCCCCTCGCGGACGAACGGCGATCCGTAGACCGCGCCGAACACCATGTGATCGCCGCCGATGTGCACCGAGTTGGCGGGGTTGCGTGCCTGGATGTCGAACTCGCGCGGCGCCTTGGCGACCTGCTCGAGCACGAACTCCGGGTCCAGGTAGACGACCTCGCCGTCCACCCGCTGCCCGGCCTTTGCGAAGAGCGAGACCGCTTCGGGCTTGCCGAACTGCACGCCGATCTCCGAGACGATCCGCCGCCAGCCCTTGTCGAGCACGGTGATCGCGTCCGGCGACAGGATCTCGTACCGCGGCATCCTATTGACAAACACGTCCATATCGTAGAACTTGGTTTCATAAAGTGGAAGTGGGATAGGCCGCACGCGAGACGGAAACGATGAGCAACGCAAACGGCACCCAGGCTGTGGACCGGGCGGCCCGGCTGCTGTCCGAGGTCGTCCACGCCAGCGACCCGGTCACGTTCACCGAGCTGACCACCGCCACCGGGCTGGCCAAGTCCACGACCTCGCGGCTGCTGCTGGCGCTCGAGCGCAACCACCTCGTCCGCCGCGACGACCACGGGCGGTTCCTGCCCGGCGAGATGTTCGTCAGCTTCGCCTGGCGCGGCGGCGCCGACGCGAGCCTGGTCGCGGTCGCGCAGCCCTTCCTTGACCGCCTGGGCAAGGCCACCGGCGAGACCATCAACCTGGGCATCGTCAACGGCCACAGCGTCGAGCAGATCGCCCAGGTGGACTGCGCCTACATGATCGGCGGCACCAACTGGGTCGGGCTGTCGGTGCCGCTGCACGCGTCGGCGCTGGGCAAGGTGCTGCTCGCCTACGGCGCCGCGCAACTGCCGCCGGGGAAGCTGGAAAAGCGCACCGAGAAGACGATCACCAGCGAGGCGGCGCTGCGCGCCGAGCTCGCGGCGGTCCGCGCCCGCGGCTACGCGGTGACCGACGAGGAGCTGGAGCCGGGCCTCATCGCGCTCGCGGCCCCGGTCTTCCGTTACGACGGCACGGTGGTGGCGGCCATGTCAGTCTCGGCTCCGGCGTCGCGGATGACGCGGGAAGCGCTGGCGAAGGCCGCGCGAAGTTGCGTTGAGGAGGCCGCCGGGCTGTCATCCGCGCTCGGCTACCGGCCGCGAGCCAGGAAGGGCGGTACCTCGTGACCAGTCCCGTGAGCAGGAACGATCTCCTCGGTGAGCTGTACGACAAGACGCTCACCGGCAACGGCCCGGCGGTGCTCGACCTGACCAGGCAGGGGCTCGCGCAGGGGCTCGGCCCGGAGACGCTGCTGTACGAGGCGCTCATCCCGGCCCTGGAGGAGGTCGGCGCCCGGTTCGAGCGCGGCGACTTTTTCGTCCCCGAGATGCTGATCGCGGGCAAGGCGATGGCCGGGGCGCTGGACGTCCTGCGCCCGCTGCTCGCCGAAACCGGCGCGGAGACGATCGGCAAGATCGTCATGGGCACGGTCAAGGGCGACGTGCACGACATCGGCAAGAACCTGGTGAACATCATGTTCGAGGGCGCCGGGTTCCAGGTCATCGACCTCGGCGTCCAGGTCGCGCCGGAGAAGTTCGTGGCAGCGGTACAGCAGCACAAGCCGGATATCGTCGGCTTCTCCGCCTTCCTCACCACGACCATGCCGATGTTCAAGGCGAACATCAACGCGCTGACCAAGGCGGGCCTGCGGGATGAGGTCATCGTGATGGTGGGCGGGGCCCCGGTCACCCAGGAGTACGCCGACGCGGTCGGCGCCGACGGCTACGCCGCCGATGCCTCCGCCGCGGTGGTCAAGGCAAAAGACCTGCTCCGCCGCCGTCGCGCGCTCGCGAACGCCTGACCGCCCATGCACACCACACTCCGCAGCCGGACCAAGGCCGTCACGATCGGAGACGACCAGCCGTTCGCCATCATCGGGGAGCGGATCAACCCGACCGGCCGGGCGGCGTTCCAGAGACAGCTCCGCGACGGCGACCTGTCGCGCATACCGGTCGACGTCGAGCAGCAGGTGGCCGGCGGCGCGATGCTGCTCGACGTGAACATGGGCGCCCCGCTGGCCGATGAGGCGGCGCTCATGGTCAAGGCGATCACGCTCATCCAGGAGCTCACCGACCTGCCGCTGGTCATCGACTCCTCGATCCCCGAGGTCCTCGAGGCGGGGCTGAAAACCTACCAGGGCAAGGCGCTGGTCAACTCGGTGACCGCCGAGGACGAGCGGCTGCACACGATCCTCCCGCTGGTGAAGCGGTACGAGGCCGCCGTCATCGGGCTGCCGAACGACGAGGAGCAGATCCCCGACGAGCCCGGGCGCCGTCTCGAACTGGCCCGCAAGATCGTCGACGTCGCCACCGGGCGCTACAAGATCCCGATCGAGGACATCGTGATCGACCCGCTGGCCATGCCGGTCGGCGCCGACACCGGCCATACGCTGCGCACCCTGGAAACGATCGCGCTGGTCAAGGCCGAGTTCGGCGTGAACATGACGCTGGGGGCGTCGAACCTGTCGTTCGGCATGCCGGACCGGCACGCGATCACGGCGGCGTTCCTGCCGCTGGCGGCGGGCAGCGGGCTGACCAGCGCGATCATGGACGCCCGCGCACCGCAGGTGGTCACCGCGGCCAAGGCCGCCGACCTGCTGCTCGGCCGCGACGAATGGGGCGCGGCCTGGATCGCCGCCTACCGGCAGAAGAAGCAGGCGGCGGGGGCATGAGCCAGCGGGTGGACCTGCGCTTCAACGACCGCCCGGTGCGCGTCCCGCGCGGGGTCACCCTCTTCGACGCGGCGAGCTGGAACGGCATCGCGATCGACTCCACCTGCGGCGGGCACGGCACGTGCAAGAAGTGCCGTGTCCGGTTCCGCGCGGACCCGCCCGCGCCGTCCAGCCTCGACGTCCGCGCGTACACCGCGGACGAGCTGAGACAAGGCTGGCGGCTCGCCTGCCGGACGGCCGCGACCACGAACGCCGACGTCGAGGTGCCGCCGCTGACCACGCGGCCGAAGGCGGCGACGGTCGGCGTCGGCCGTCAGGTGATCCTGCGCCCCGCGGTCCGCAAGCGCTACCTGGAACTCGCGCCGCCCAGCCTGGCCGACCAGGCGGCGGATCTCGAGCGCGTGCTCGCCGCGCTGACCGACCTGGAGCCCAGGGCCGACCTGGACGTGCTGAGAACCCTCGGCCCGACGCTGCGGCAGGCGGACTTCAAGGTCACGGCCGTCGTCGCCGCCCTGCCCGAGCTGAACGCGAGCACGCTGATCGCGGTCGAGCCGGGCGACACCACGGACCGCAGCTTCGGCATCGCCTTCGACCTCGGCACCACCACGGTGGTGGCCACCCTGCTCGACCTGACCACCGGCACTCCGGTGGCCGTGGCCTCGATGCTCAACAAGCAGCAGCCGTTCGGCGCCGACGTGATCACCCGGATCAGCGCGACGATGCTCGACCCCGCGGCGCGGGACAAGCTGCGGGAGCTTGCCCAGCAGACCCTCGCCGAACTCGCGGCCGCCGTGTGCGATGACGGCAAGGTGCGGCCGGAGGAGGTCTACGAGGTCGCCCTGGCCGGCAACGCCACCATGGTGCACCTGGTCCTCGGCTTGGACCCCGAACCGCTCGGCGTCGCCCCGTTCATCATGGCCGCCCGGCTGCTCCCGGAGGTCCGCGCGCGGGACCTCGGCGTCCCCGCGCACCCGGCCGCCCGCGCCGTGGTGTTCCCGGCGTTCGGCGCGTACGTGGGCGGCGACATCACCGCGGGGCTGCTGGCCAGCGGGATGGACCGCGACCCGCGGGTCAGGCTGTTCATCGACATCGGGACGAACTGCGAGATCGTGCTCGGCGGCCGGGACTGGCTGCTGGCGACCGCGGCCCCGGCCGGGCCCGCGTTCGAGGGCGCCGCCATACGCTGCGGTATGCGCGCGGCCGACGGCGCGATCGAGGCCGTGGCGCTCACCGGCGACGGCGACCTGAAGCTCACGGTGATCGGCGATACCGAGCCTAAGGGCCTGTGCGGTTCCGGCCTGGTGGACGCGGTCGCCGTCCTCGTCGAGGCGGGCCTGCTCGACGGCTCCGGGCGGCTCGTCTCCGCCGACGAGGCCAGGATCAGGGCGCCCGTCCTGGCGCCGCGGCTGGCCACGGTCGGCAAGGAGCGGGTGTTCATGCTGCACGACGGCGTCTACCTCTCCCAGCGCGACGTCCGCGAGCTGCAGTTCGCCAAGGCGGCGATCGCGGCCGGCTGGCGCATCCTGCTCGAGGAGGCGGGCCTGGCCGAAGAAGACGTCAGGCAGGTGCTGCTGGCCGGTTCCTTCGGCTCCTACCTGTCGCCGGGCAGCGCGATCCGCATCGGCCTCGTCCCGGACATCCCCGCCCGCCGCGTCGTCGCGGCCGGGAACGTGGCCGGCGAGGGCGCCAAGATGGCGCTGCTCTCGGTCCGCGAACGCGCTGCCGCCCTCGCCCTGCTCGAGGAGGTGAGGTATGTCGAACTCTCCGACCGGGCCGACTTCAACGACAGGTTCGTCGGCCAACTCGGTTTCTGAGGTTCAGGTCGTGGCCTGCGGCGCCCTTGCCGGGCACGTCCGCGACATCGCCGCCCGCCGCGGCTGGCCGGTCACCGTCCGGCCGCTGCCGGCGCGCCTGCACAACCGCCCGGAGAAAATCGCCGAGCATACCGAACGGGCGGTTGCGGCTGCCCAGGGCTCAGGTGCCCGCGCCGTGGTGGCCTACGCCGACTGTGGCACCTACGGGGCGCTCGACGGACTCTGCGGGCGCCGCGGCGTGACGCGCCTGCCGGGCCTGCACTGCTATGACGTGCTCGCGGGCCCGGACCGGATCAGCGGGCTGTTCGCGGACGAGCCGGGCACGTACCTGCTCACCGACTACCTGGTGCGCACGTTCGACCGCACCGTGCTCGCCGGCCTCGGCCTGGACAGGCACCCGGAGCTGTGGGACGACTACTTCGGCCACTACCGCCGGGTCGTCTGGCTCGCCCAGGAGCCGACCCCCGGACTCGAAGCGGCGGCGGCCCGTATCGCGGACCTCTTCGGCCTCCCGCTCACCCGCGTCAACACGGGACTCGGCCGCCTGGAATCCGCGCTCGCCGAACTCGTGGCGGGCACTGGGGCGGTGGCCCACCACCCCACTCTTTCTGGGGCCGTGGGCCACCGCCCCAGAGACCCGGTTAGCGAAGGGGACTAGTGCCATGACTGAAGTACCGTCGCGGGCGAGTGCCGTCGTGATCGGCGCGGGCATCGTGGGCAACAGCCTGGTGCACCACCTGGCGCTGCTCGGCTGGCGCGACGTCGTGCTGGTGGACAAGGGACCGCTGCCGAACCCGGGCGGGTCCACCGGGCACGCGTCGAACTTCATCTTCCCGATCGAGTACTCGAAGATGATGTTCGAGCTGACCAGGGACTCCACCGAGCAGTACAAGGAGCTCGGCGTGTTCACCGAAAGCGGCGGCATCGAGGTCGCCCGCACCCCGGAGCGGATGACCGAACTCCGCCGCCGCCTCACCCAGGCCAAGGCATGGGGCATCCCCGCCGAGCTGCTGACCCCGGCGGGCGTCGGGAAGCTCGTCCCGTACCTGGACGAGTCGGTGATCCTCGGCGGCGGGTACTTCCCCACCGTCGGCGTGGTGGACTCGCTGCGGGCGGGCACGCTGATGCGCGAGCAGGCGCAGGCCGCCGGGGCGCTCACCGTGGCATCCGGCGTCGAGGTCACGGACGTCACCGTGTCCGGCGGGCGCGTCCGCGGGATCGTCACGACCGCCGGCGAGATCCGGTGCGAGAACGTGGTCATCTGCTGCGGCGTGTGGTCGCCCCGGGTCGCCCGGATGGCCGGGGCGCGCCTGGCGCTCACCCCCGTCGTGCACCAGATGATCAGCGTCGGCCCGATCGCGCTGTTCGCCGGGACCGCCGGCGAGATCTCCTACCCGATCGTCCGCGACATGGACAGCGGCATGTACGAGCGCCAGCACGGCGGCGACATGGAGGTGGGCTCGTACGCGCACCGGCCGATCATCGTCCCGCCGGACGTGATTCCCTCCAACGAGGAGGCCGCGCTGTCGCCGACCGAGCTGCCGTTTACCGCCGACGACTTCGACCCCCAGCTCGCCCAGGCCCTCGAGCTCATGCCGGAACTGCTGGGCGACGAGAAGGCCGGCATCAGGTACGCGATCAACGGGCTGATCTCGATGACCCCGGACGGGCACCCGCTGCTCGGCGAGACCTCCGAGGTGAGGGGCCTGTGGGTGGCGGCGGCGAGCTGGATCAAGGAAGGCCCCGGCTGCGGCCGCGCCGTCGCCGAGCTGATGTCGGGCAGGACGCCGACCGTCGACGTGCACGAGGCCGACGCGGCACGGTTCTATCCTTCATCGCGGGCGACCGGGTTCGTCCATGGCCGCGCCGCCGAGAGCTTCAACAAGATGTACGGCATCGTGCACCCGGCCGAGCAGTTCGAGGGCGGCCGGCCGCTGCGGGTGAGCCCGCTGCACGAGCGCACCAGGGACCTGGGCGCGGTGTACCACGAGACCGCCCGCTGGGAGCGGCCGCACTGGTACGCCTGCAACTCCCCGCTGCTGGCCAAGTACGCCGGGCGGGTCATGGAGCGCCCGGCCGAATGGGATTCCCGCTGGTGGTCGCCCATCATCAACGCCGAGCACCTGGCGATGCGGGACGCCTGCGGGCTGGTCGACCTGTCCGCGTTCGCCGTGCTCGACGTGACCGGGCCGGGCGCGCTGGCCGGCCTGCAGGCGCTCGCGGTGGCGCAGCTTGACGTCCCGCCCGGCCGGGTCGTGTACACCTCGTTCCTCACCCCGGAAGGGGGGATCCGGGCCGACCTGACGGTCATGCGGCTCGGCGAGCGCGAGTTCCGGGTCGTCACCGGCGCGTCGACCGGGATGACCGACGCCAAGTGGATCGCCGATCACCTGCCGGAGGACGCGCGGCTGTGCGATGTCACGTCCGCGTGGGCCACGATCGGGCTGTGGGGACCCCGCGCCGGGGACGTGCTCGGCTCGGTGAATCGCGATGGCGACGAGAGTCCGCCGCGCGCGTTCGGGACATTCGGATGGATCGAGCTCGGCGGAACGCTCGTTCTCGCCTCGCGGATCTCCTACGTGGGCGAGTTCGGCTGGGAGCTGTACGTGCCCGCCGAGCAGGCCGGGCACGTGTGGGACCTGCTGTGGGCGGCCGGGCAGCCGCACGGGCTGGTTCCCGTGGGGATCGGCGTCTACGGGACGACGGCGCGGCTCGAGAAGGGCTACCGGGCCTTCGGCGCGGAGCTCACGCCCGAGTACAACCTGGTGGAGGCGGGGCTGGCGCGGCCCCGGGTCAAGCCGCAGGACTTCATCGGGAAGGCCGCCTACCTGGCGCAGCGGGCGGCGGCGCCCGCCGCGGTGCTGTGCACGCTGACGGTGGACTCGGTCCAGAGCGCGGACGGGACGCCGCGCTACATGCTCGGCGGTGAGCCGATCCTGGCCCCGGACGGCTCCCGGCTGACCGACGCGCGGGGGCGGCCGTCGTATGTCACGTCGGCGGGGTCCGGGCCGTCGGTGGGCCGGCACCTGCTGATGGCGTACCTGCCCGCCGGCCTGGCGGCGGCGGGCACCTCGCTGCTCGTGGAGTACATGGGCGAGCAGTACCCGGTGACCGTGGCAGGCTCCGGTGCCGTGTTCGACCCGTCC
Organism: Trebonia sp.; assembly: GCA_035294225.1. Lineage (GTDB taxonomy): Bacteria > Actinomycetota > Actinomycetes > Streptosporangiales > Streptosporangiaceae > Trebonia. Next base: position 18,272 of record DATGLH010000078.1, on the reverse strand, counting down.
GGCTCGCGGATGCGGTGAGTCCCGCGATGGAGGTTCTCGTCTGCGTCAAACGGGTGCCGACGGTCGGCGGTGCGATCGCGCTGACCGGTGACGGGCGCGGCGTCGACACCCGGATGTCGGGGTTCACGATCAGCCCGCACGAGGAGTGCGCGGTCGAGGAGGCCGTGCGGCTGTGCGAGCGGTACGGCGGCTCGGTGACGGTGGTGTCGCTGGGGCCGGCCGAGGCGGAGGAGCAGTTGCGGTCGTGCCTCGCCCTGGGGGCCTCTTCGGCGGTGCTGCTCGAGACCGGCGGCGAGGAGTTCGGGCCCATGGCGACGGCTGCCGCGCTGCACTCGGTGGCCGCCTCGGGCGGGTTCGATCTCGTGCTGCTGGGCAACGAGGCGGCCGACACCGGAGACTACCAGGTCGGCGTCCGGCTGGCGCACCTGCTCGGCTGGCCGGTGGCGACCGGTGTCAAGGCCCTGTCGGTCTCTGCGGCGTCCCTGGAGGCGCGGCGCGAGTACCGGGGCGTGACCGAGGCGTTCTCGCTGCCGCTCCCCGCCGTGGTGACCGTGAAGGAGGGGATCAACCTGCCGCGCTACCCGTCGCTGCCAGGGCGGCTGCGCGCCAAGCGGGCGGCGGTGACCCGGGTGCCGGTCCCGTTCACCGCGGACCCGGGCCTGCGGATGACGTCGCTGCGCGTGCCGCCGGCCGCACGCCGCCAGGCGACGGTGCTCGGGCACGGCGCGGACGCGGTGCCGGCGCTCGTTTCGGTGCTCGTCGGGCTCGGGGTGGTCTCATGACCGTGTTCTGCCTGGTAGAGGTGGACGGCGACGCCGTGGCGGATGCCTCGCTGCGAGCGCTGACGCTGGCCCGGGACCTGCCCGGCGGCCTCGCCGCCGTCACCTTCGCCGACCCGCCGCTCGCCGAACTGGCGGCCTACGGGGCCGCCGACGTGTACGTGGTCTCCGGCATCGACGGCTACGCGCCGCAGGCGTGGGCCCGGGCGCTCGGCGGGCTGCTCGGCGGCCTGGACGGCCTCGGCGACGCGGCCGCCGCCGTCCCGCCGGCCGTTGTCGCGGCCGGCACGGACCGCGGGAATGAGGTGCTCGCGCACCTGGGCGCGATCACCGGCCTGCCGATGGCGGCGAACTGCACCGCGGTCTCGGCGTCCCCAGACGGCGCGCTCGCGGTCGTCCGGCAGCGCTGGGGCGGGCTGCTGCTCGAAGAGGCCGTGCTGGAGGCGCCGGCCGCGCTGCTGACGGTGGCCGCCGACGCCGTCTCCGCCGCGCCGGCCGCCGTGCCCGGTGCGGCCGCCGCGCACCTCGTCTCGCCGTCGCTGCACGCGGGCGACCTGGCCGTGCGCGCCGCCGAGGAGCCTGCCGGGGCGGGCGGCGCGTCGCTGGCTACCGCGCGGGTGGTCGTCGGCGGCGGCCGCGGGGTCGGCAGCGCGGAGGGGTTCGCCCCGCTCGACGAACTGGCGGCGCTGCTCGGCGGCGTGGTCGGCGTCTCCCGCGTGGTAACCTCCGAGGGCTGGCGCCCGCACACCCAGCAGGTCGGCCAGACCGGCACCAAGATCACCCCCGACCTCTACCTGGCGTGCGGGATCAGCGGCGCCATCCAGCACATCGCGGGATGTTCGGGCGCGAAGCACATCATCGCGATCAATACCGACCCCGGCGCACCCATGGTGGCGCGTGCCGACTACGCGGTCATCGGCGACCTGCACGAGGTCGTGCCCGCCCTGGTGAAGGCCCTCCGCTCCCGAGCGTGAGCCTTCTCCGCGGCGGCGGTAACCGTCTCCGCGGCACCGTCTCGCGCGGGGCGCTCTCATTTTCACCTCGCACACTTTTCGCATGGACATATCGGGCATTCCGGGCAGCGAAGTGGTCGTGCGGTGTGCGAAGTGAAAAATCAGCCAACTGGCGTGACGGGGGATGCCGGTTCCTCCCCGCGCCCGGCCCGCGCTCACGCCCGGACGGCGCGCGGCCACGCGGGCGGCGGGATAATCGGGTCGTGCGGTTTCACCGGGTGCGGGTGGTGCGGAAGGTGCCGCATCCTGAGCGCGGGTTCACCCAAGGGCTGATCGCCGAGGGCGGGACGATCTGGGAATCCACAGGGAACTACGGCAAATCCCTGCTCAAGCGGTATGAGATCGGCGCGTCCGCGCCCGCGGCGCAGGCTGAACTGCCGCCCGAACTGTTCGGCGAGGGCATCTGCCGGGTGGGCGACGGCATCTGGCAGCTCACCTGGAAGGAACGGGTCGCGCTGCGGTGGGACGCGGCCACGCTCGAACTGCGCGAGAAGGTCCGGTACAACCGCGAAGGGTGGGGGATCTGCGCGGTCACCGGGCAGGCCGGGCAGGGAGCGGTCACCGGGCAGGCCGGGCAGGCTGCGGCCGTCGGCGAGGCCGGGGAGGTCGTGACGAGCGACGGCACCGGCGAACTGGTCCGGCGGGATCCGGCCACCCTGGAACCGCGGGCGGTGGTCCACGTCCGTTGCGGGGGCAGCCGGGTCCGCGGGCTGAACGACCTCGCCTGGTCCGGCGGCCTGGTCTGGGCCAACGTCGCGGGCACCGCATGCCTGGCGGGGATCGACCTCGCGACCGGCGAGGTCACCGACGTGGTGGACGCGCGCGCGGCGGCCGAGCGCCGCTGGGCCGATCAGCAGGCGATCATGAACGGGATCGCCGCGCTTGCCCGGCCCGGGGAGTTCCCCGGTGAGTTCCTGCTCACGGGGAAGGGCTGGCGGTCGATCCGCCGGGTGCGGCTGGTGCCGGACCAGGATCGCGGTCACCGGGAGCGGCTGCTGCGCGGCGTATCCAGATAGGCCGGAACGGGCGGTCGAGGTAACCGCCGTCGCTCAGCCCGGCCCGCCGCTCGAACGCGTTCCACGCGCCGAAGTCGCCGCACAGCACCCAGGACACGCCCGCCGAGGCGAAGTACAGCGGCAGCATGAGGAGCCCGCCGCACCAGGCGTACTGCGTGGCATGGCGGGCCTCGTGCCGGAACAGCGCGGTGCCCGCGGACAGCGAGTCCCGGCGGGTAACGATCACGTTGCCCAGGGTGAACGCGGGGACGGCCGGCATCGGCAGCCGGTAGCCGGTGCCGGCCAGCAGCCCGTCCGCGCTCCGCGCCAGCCGGGCGCGGCCAGCCAGCGCCACGCCCAGGCCGGCCAGCGTGGAGCCGTTGGCCAGGTTGACCGCGAACCGCACCCGATGCCGCGCGCGCACGGGTCAGGCTTGCCCGTCCGGCGGCCCGTACAACGGCGGCGGCTCGTAGGCCGGCGTGCCGTACGACCCGTCCGCGACGACCGCGCCGTTGACCATGGCGGGCACCGCTGCCGGCAGCGGGAGCTGCGGCTGGCTGTGCTCGCGGTGCGCGCGCTTGGCCGCCAGGTGGTACTCGCGCAGCCTGGCGATGAACTGGTCGTCCGCGTACGGGGTGCCGTCGACCAGCGGGCCGCGCCCGCCCTCGAAGACCGCCGTCACGTCCTCGCCGCTGAGCGTCTTGTGCGTCTCGAGTGCGTGCGCGAGCGCCAGCACGTGCCGTTCGTTGTCGCGCAGGATGGCCTCGGCCCGGGCGAGCAGCGCGGACAGGTTGTCCTCGATCCGGTCGGCGAGCGCGTGCCTGGCCCGCAGCGACGGATCCTCGCCGTTGGCACCGGGCCGGCCGCCGCCGGGCGAGCCGACCTCCAGGCGGCGAGCCGAAGAGTACGAGGAAACCGTGGTGCCCATGCCCCAGAAGCCTTCCATGTAGGAGGCCACGGTGGTCGCGGACTCGAGGTCGCCGGACACGCCGGACGAGCTGTCGCTGTCGAAGAACATCCGCTCCCCGGCCAGCGAGGCGAGCGACACCAGGATGTCGGCCTCGTACTCGCTGCGCCACCGGGTGAACTGGTCCTCCGGCTTGACGCTCGCCACCATCCCGAGGTAGTCGCTGCCCTTCTCGATCGTGGCGATGTCGATCTCCATGTGCTGGCGGGTCCGGTAGGCGACCACCGCGTGGCACGCCTCGTGGATCGCGACGGCGTGCCGCTCCCGCTCGATATACTCCACGTCCTCCGGCGGCCCGAGTTCCTTGAGCTGCTTGGCCTTGATCACGTCCGGCCAGGTGATGACGTCGCGGCCGTCCCTGATCGCGGTGATGAGCGCCTCGTTGACCAGGTCCTTGATGGTGGCGCCGGTCGCGTACGGGGTGATCGTGGCGAGCTTGTCGATCTGCTCGGCGGTCAGCTCGTGCTGCACCTTGGCGAGGTATCCCTCGTAGGTGCGGATCCGCCCCGCCTTGGACGGATAGCCGACCCGGTAGATGCGGTCGATGCGGCCCGGCCGCAGCAGCGCCTCATCCAGCGCCGATGGCATGTTGGTCGCCATCATCACCAGGATGCGGTACTTGGGCGGGGGCTTGGGCCGCATGCCAAGGGCGCGCCGCAGCACCCGGTTGACGAAGCCGCGCGGTTTCTTCAGCCCGGACAGCTCGGTGAGCAGTGCCTGCAGCGTGCCCATGCCGCCGCCGCCCCCGCCGTTCAGCCCGGCGCCGATGATCTGCCGGTTCCGGCGGACGGCCGGGCCGTCCTCCGGCAGCGCAGCGGCCATGGCATCCCGGGCCAGCAGCCACTGGGTGTCCGGCGACAGGTAGGAGAAGCCATGGCAGCCGCTTGCCGAGAAGGCCGAGGAGCCGGTCACGCCGCCCCCGGGCACGCCCTGCGTGACGATGCCGCGGTTGCCGAGCGAGTCGGCCTCGTCGAAGAAGACGATCACGCCGCCGTAGCGCAGCGCGAGCTTGCGCAGCTTGCGGAACAGGCCCTTCACCTTGAGGACGCCGACGCCGAAGAACATGTTGATGAAGGCGCCCGGGTCGACGAACACGTACGGCTTGCCCGTCTCTCCGGCGACCGCCTCGGCCATCAGCGTCTTGCCGGTGCCCGGCGGCCCCCAGAGCAGGATGCCGCCCGGCACGTAGCCGCCCCGGTCCTCGACGACCTCGGGGTTCTCCAGGAAGATGATGTTTTCCTTCACCCGCTCGAGGACGTGGTCCTGCCCCCACACGTCGGAGAACCTGGTCTTGATGTCGTCCGGGTAGTAGACGTCCACGCCGCCCCGGGACAGGAACCAGAACAGCGCGGCGAACTGGGCGACCACGAACACGAGCCCGAACAGGATCTGGATCACGAACGGCAGCGAGTGCCAGACGATCGCGGGCAGTGTCGAGATCGCCAGCGCCGGCGGCAGGTGGATGATCTTGCCCGTGACGATCGCGACGACGACGATGAGGAGCACCCAGAACAGCACCCTGCCGATGCGGAACCGGGTCCAGTCGGAGAGCTTGCGCCTGGTCGCCCGATCCCACGCGCCCCAGACCTTGTTGAGCCAGAACTGGTTGTACCCGGCCCAGTGCTCGCAGGTCAGGAGGTGGATCTGGTGTACGACCTCAAGGCCGGCCAGGACGAAGACCCACCAGCCCACGCTCACTTCGATGCGCATCGCGTCGACGAACCCGATGAGCGGGTTGTCACCCATGACCGTGAGGACGAGTACCAGCCAGATGGCGGCCAGCAGCAGTAGCCACCGGACCCGGTCCCAGATGGGCAGCGGCCTGCGGGTCAGGATGTCTTCTTCTCTCGGGCGTCCGCCTTCATAGACGAGTCCCTGCGCTGGCCGCTGGGCCTTCTTCATGTCGGGCTCCCGACAGTAAATGACGACATAACAGTGTCTATGTTGCTCTGATTCTTGCTGTAACAGGCGTCGGTGCAGTGCACCATGAGGAAGTAAACAACGGTCTGATCGGCGTTGGTCAGCACGTCTTCGTCGAAGGTGTCGGCGATCCCGTTGGGGAACGTGTACTGGAACGTCTCGCGGACCCCGTGGACGCCCTGCCTGGCGGTGATCGTCTCGTCCCGCAACTGCTTGAAGTTGGTCAGCGGGAAGCCGGCCGCCGCGTCGGCCTGCCGGGCGTTCGCCGTCACCGGCAGCATGAAGTCGCGCAGCATGTTGTAGGACAGTTCGTTGCTCGCCGTCGGGGAGAGCGTTCCGACCTCCGCGAACACGAAAGGCTGCGAGACGTCAGGCGCGAGGAAATGGCTGGCCGAGGGTGACGTCCCGGCGTCGAACGCGGTGGACCAGATGCCCGCGCTCGAGCCGCCCGCCGCCTCCAGCGCCGCGTCCAGCGACTGCTGCGAGATCCGGTGCCAGCTATAAGGCACCTTGTAGTACGTCCCCGCCGCGGAATCCGCGACATAGGTGTACTGCGGAGCGCCGCAGGCGCTCAGCCCGGTGCCAATAACAACCGTCAGGAGGATTGTCAACCCCCCGACAAGGCCTCTTTTTGAGCGGAAGGCCCAGTTCGTCACAAGGGTGACCTCCACACTTTGCCGTCTGCTGACAAGTATGCCGCTTGATATCGATTTGGTATAGGCGTCAGGACACCGAACGGACGCGGGTGACTGTCACGGCCGCGATGACGGTCACGAGCCCGGCCAGCGCGAAGAGCGCCGGGTAGCTGCCCATCAGCCCGAGTACTACCCCGGCGACGAGCGGAGCCATTACCAGCGGCAGACTGTACGCGACGTTGATCAGCCCCAGGTCCTTGGCCCTGTCGACGGCGGCCGGGAGCACCTGGGTCAGCAGCGCGGGCGCCGCCGCCCAGTAGGTCCCGTAACCGGCGCCGAGCAGCGGCGCCGCCGCCAGGGCCATGCCCCAGGTCGGCGATGCCGCCAGTATCGCCGCGGCGAGGGCCATGAGAGCCGCCGAGCCGATGATGAAGGGCTTACGCCGTCCCCGCCGGTCCGACAGCGTGCCGCAGGCCGCCCCGGCGGCCAGCAGCGCGACCGCGTACAGCGCCATCAGGATGAGCAGCCCGGTCTGCGGGTCGCGGTAGTGCGCTCCGTCGGCGAGGAAGTAGAGCAGGTACAGCGTGCCCAGGTCGTTGCCGAGGTTGACCATGAAGTGCGTCAGCCAGCCCCAGCCGAAGTCCGGGTACCGCCGCGGCGACACCCACAGCCGCCGCAGCGCCCTCCTGACCGGCAGTTCCGGCTTGAACTCCGGCGGCAGCGGCTCGTCCGGGGTCCGCAGCGCGAACGCGCCGGCGCACACGACGAGGATCGCGGCGCAGGTCAGGTAGCCGGCGGACATCCTGGTGACGAGCACGGTCACGATCAGCGCGCCGAGCACGGTGCCCAGCATCTGGCTGATCCCGATCAGCGCGCCGAGCGTGCCGCGCTGGTTCACGGGAACCCGGTCCGGCAGTGCGGCGGTGAGCGTGGCCAGCATGCCGCCCAGGCCGGTCTCCGCGATGAACCAGCCCGCCGCCATCACCCAGACGGCGGGGGCCGCCGCGACCACGACGATGCCCAGCGCTCCGGTCAGGGCGCACGCGACCGTCCACGGATGACGGCGGCCGCGCGGCGATGTCGTCCGGTCGGACAGCGCGCCGACGACCGGGTTTGCCAGCAGCGAGGCGATGGCCCCCACGCCCATCACGACCGAGAGCAGCACGGCGTCCACCCCGCCGGGGGCGCCGCCGTTCCTTATGACATGGTGGTCGAGCGAGGCGACCTGTTCGGGCAGCAGCACCTGCAGCGGCGCGTAGATCGCCAGCCACAGACCGATGTTGGCGCCGAACAGCAGCGCTATCCAGCCGGCCCGGACCGGGCGCGCGGGCTCGGCGAGGGCGGCTGGCAGCGAGGTCCGCGCACCCGCCGCGATGGCCTCATCCAAAGCACTGTCCTTCCCCGCGGTAGGTGGGAACGGTTCGCGCTACCGCCTCACCGGGATCGACCAGGTGGTATTCGGCGAGGCGCTCGGCCAGTTCGCCGGCCTTGGCGTGCCGCATCCAGACCCGGTCGCCGGGGCGGAGCCCGTCCGCCGCGGTTCCGAGCACCGGGGTCTGCACCTCGCCGGCGCCCTCGGTGCGGGTGAGGCGCAGACCCGCGGGGAGGAACGGGCTGGGGAGGCGGTCCGGTGTTCCCGTGCCCGACGCCACGTAGCCGCCGCTGAACAGGGTCGCGATCCCCGGCGCGGGCCGCCGCACCACCGGCAGCGCGTACACCAGGGCGGGCCTGGGCCGGAACTTGCGGTACGCGTCGAACAGCGTGGGGCCCACCAGGCCCGACCCGGCGGCCAGTTCGGTGACCGACCTGTCCGTGGCCGTGGACTCGAGCGACCCGGTGCCGCCCCCGTTGACGAACTCCAGCGCGGTCAGCGCGCGGATCCGGCGAACGGCCTCGGCACGCCGCTCCCGCAACTCCGGGGCCGAGCGGGCCTGGATGAACCTGATCAGCGCGGCCCGCACCGGGTGCCCCGGCGGGGCGTCGCCGAGGCCCGCGATCTGGCCCTCGTAGCCCATCACGCCGGCCAGCGTAAATCCCGGCCGCGCGAGGATCGTCCCGGCGAACAGCGCGGCCTGCTCCGGGGTGCGCAGCGGAGACCGCCAGGTCCCGATCTGCAGCACCGGCCCGCGGGCCAGCGGCCGCCATGAGACGTCGAGTTCCAGGCACACCCTGATCTCGGGGTGGCCCTCGCCGAGCGTGGCGTCGATGAAGTCGAGGTGCGCGGCTGAGTCGACGGTGACCGTGATGTGGCGCCGCGCCGCCGCGTCCGCGGCCAGCGCGCGCAGCGCCGCGCGGTCCGCGGTCGGGTAGGCGACCAGCAGGTCGTCGCTGGCGCCGGCCGCGTGCAGCCACAGCGCTTCGGCCAGGGAATAGCACATGACCCCCCGGTATCCGGGCCGGGCGAGGACGCGCTCGATCAGGTACCTGCAGCGCAGCGACTTGCTCGCCACCCGGATCGGCAGGCCGCCGGCGCGCCGCACCAGGTCGCGCGCGTTGGCGTCGAAGGCGGCGAGATCGACCACGGCGAACGGCGGATCCAGGTGAGCGGTCGCTCGCTCGTACAGCTCCCGACCGCTGCCCGGTCTCGCGAGAATGGCCGGCATGGTGGAACACTAACCGCTGTCTGGGAAAAAACAGAGCGGCGGGATGGAACAAGCAAATGACCTGGCAGAACTGGGCGGGAACAGCGACCGCCGAACCGTCTCGCTGGTACTGGGCGCGGACGGCGGAGGCCATCGCGGAGGCGGTCAAGGACGCGGCCTCGGCCGGGCTCACCGTGCGGGCACTCGGCAGCGGGCACTCCTTCACCCCGGCGGCCGCCACCTCCGGCGCCGCGCTCGACCTGTCCGGCTGGACCGGTGTCATCTCGGCGGATGCCCAGACGGGGCTGGTCACGGTCCGGTCGGGCACCACGATCCGCGCGCTGAACGCCGCGCTGGACGTGCTCGGCCTGGCGATGCCGAACCTGGGTGACATCGATGCCCAGACGATCGCCGGGGCGATCTCCACCGGCACGCACGGCACCGGCGCCCGGCTGGGCGGCATCGCGACCCAGGTCGCGGCGCTTGAGCTGGTGCTCGCCGACGGCTCGGTCGTATCCTGCTCGCCGCAGCAGCGGCCGGACCTGTTCGCCGCCGCGCGGGTCGGGCTCGGCGCGCTCGGCGTGATCTCCACCGTGACGCTTCGCTGCGTGCCGGCGTTCACGCTGGCCGCCGACGAGCGTCCGATGCCGCTCGCCGAGGTCACCGCGCGGTTCGCCGAGTTCGCGGCGGACAACGACCACTTCGAGTTCTACTGGTTCCCCTACGGCCGCAACGCGCTGGTCAAGCGGAACAACAGGGACGGCGGCGCCGCCGCGCCGCGGATGGCCGCCTGGCGGCGGTACTGGGAGTACGAGGTGCTGGAGAACGCGGCGTTCGGCGCGCTGTGCCGGGCCGGGCGGGCGGTGCCGAGGCTGATCAAGCCGCTGAACCGGCTCGCCGCCGCCGCGCTCTCGACGCGCTCGTACTCGGATGTCTCGCACCGGGTGTTCGTGACTCCGCGGCGGGTCCGGTTCGTCGAGTCCGAGTACGCCGTCCCCCGCGACGCCGTCCTCGACGTCCTCGCCGAACTGCGCGGCGGCGTGCCGCGGCTCGCCGACCCGGTGATGTTCCCGGTCGAGGTCCGGGTCGCCGCCGCCGACGACATCTGGCTGTCCACGGCCTACGGGCGGGACAGCGCCTATGTGGCGGTCCACCAGTACGCCGGCCTGCCGTACCAGGAGTACTTCCGGCTCTTCGAGTCGATCGCGGCCGCCGCCGGCGGCCGGCCGCACTGGGGGAAGATGCACACCCTGGACGCCGAACGCCTCGCCGCGCTCTACCCCCGCTTCGCCGACTTCCTCCGGGTGCGCGACGAGACGGACCCGGAGCGCCGGTTCGCCAACCCCTACCTGGACCGGGTATTCGGCCGCTGAGCCGTCCGGCGCGTTCGCACGTGATCGTGGGTGGGGCCGCCTATTCGCCGATCCGCGATCACGGGAACGGGGTGAAGACGGGTTGGACGGCTGCACGCCCTGGCAGCGGGCGCTCCCCGGCGCGCCCGAGGCCTACCGGATCACCGAGATCCCGCGGCGCCGCGACGCGCCGGGGCCCGGGCAGCGCGACGATGCCGATCCGGGCAGGGCGCAGCGCGTCGCGGCGCTGGTGGCCGCCTACCACGCGGGGATCGCGGGACCCTCGCGGGGCACCGTCGCGTTCGGCTGGGTCAGGACGGCCGCGGGCGGCCCGGTGCACATCATCGTCGCCGGCGGCGCGCTGGCCGGCGGCGCGCTGCCCGGCGGCGCGGGGCGCGCCGGAGGCGACATGCTGCTCTCGCTGCCCGGCGGGGCGCGCGGCACCGTGCTGCGGCCGGGCGAGCTCACCGGGCTGCTCGGCCAGCTCGGCTGCTGGCGGGAGATCGCCGCCATCAGCGACGGCCTGCTCGCACCGGCCGGCGGACAGCGGCAGAGCCACCCGGTCCCGGCGCATGCCACGCCGTCGCTCGACGATGGGCTGCTGGGGAGCTGGACCGGTCCGTTCGGATGGATGGTTGTCGCCGAGCCACTGCCAGCCGCGGAGCTGCGATCCCTGGCCGACGAGGTAGCCAGGCGGCTTCTGCTGGCCGAGGGAACGGCGGACCGGTTCGCCGGGCGGGCGCTGGAGGCGCGGCGGCTCAGGGAGCGGCATGCGGAGCTGCGCCGCGGGGATTCCGCCGGCTTCTGGCGGATCACCATCGCGGCCGGCGGGCGCGATGCCCAGAGCGCGGCGCGGGTGGCCGGGTTGTTCTGCGCGTCCGCCGCGCTGGACGGGCTGCCGTACGCGCTGAGCCCCGCGCCCGCCTGCGGGCAGGCGGAGGCAGGCGGTGGCGCCGCGCCGGCCTCGCCCTTCTTCGGGTCCACCGAGTTGCTGGCGGCCCTCGCCCGGCCGCCGGAGTCGGAGGTCCCGGGGCTCCGCCTCGCGCTCCGCCCCGGCTTTGACGTCACCCCCGAGACGGGAGCGCGCGCGCAGGCCGGAGCGGGCCAGCCGCCGGGCATCGCCCTTGGCGAGGTCCTCGACCGCGACCTGATGCCGGCGGGGCCGTTCTTCCTGCCGCGTGACTCGCTGAACCGGCACGTCTTCGTCTGCGGCGCGACCGGGGCCGGCAAGTCGCAGACCGTGCGGTCCCTGCTCGAGGCCGCCACGCGGCAGGACATCCCCTGGCTCGTCGTGGAGCCCGCGAAGTCCGAGTACCGCCTCATGGCCAGCCGGATGCCCGGCGCCGAGGTCATCACGATCAGGCCCGGGGAGGCGGACGCGGTCGCGGCCGGCCTGAACCCGCTCGAGCCCGCCGCCGACGCCCGCGGGAACAGATTTCCGCTGCAAACCCACGCGGACCTGGTCAAGGCGCTGTTCATCGCGTCGTTCCGGTCCGGGGAACCGTTTCCGCAGGTGCTCAGCGCCGCTCTCACCCGGGTGTACGAGGAGGCCGGCTGGGACCTGGCGCTGGGCGAGCCGGAGAACCAGGGAGCCGTCTACCCGGGGCTGACCGACGTGCAGCGCGCCGCCGAACGCGTGGTCGCCGAGATCGGCTACAGCCAGCGGGTCACCGACGACGTGCTCGGCTTCATCAGGGTCCGGCTGGCGAGCCTCCGGCACGGCACCACCGGGCGGTTCCTTGAGGGCGGCCATCCGATCGACTTCGGCAAGCTGCTGCGGAAGAATGTCGTGCTCGAGATCGAAGACGTCGGGGACGACGCGGACAAGGCCTTCCTCATGGGCACCGTGCTCATCCGGCTGGCCGAACACCTCCGGCTGACGAGCTGTACCGGGGGAGCGGCGACGGGCTTGCGGCACCTGACCGTCGTGGAGGAAGCGCACCGCCTGCTCCGCCGCCCGCCCGCGGGCGGAGACGCGGGCGGGCCGGGCGCTGCCGGGCACGCCGTCGAGATGTTCGCCGGCCTGCTCGCCGAGGTGCGCGCCTATGGCGAGGGGCTCGTGATAGCCGAGCAGATTCCGGCGCGGCTGACGCCTGACGTGCTCAAGAACACCGCCGTGAAGATCGTCCACCGGCTCCCCGCCGCGGACGACCGCGAGGCCGTCGGCGCGGCGATGAACGCCACGCCGCCGCAGTCCCGCTTCCTGGTCACCCTCGCCCCCGGGCAGGCGGCCGTCTTCTCCGACGGGATGGACTTCCCGGTCCTGGTGAAAATCAAGGACGGCACCGAACGGGAGGCGGCGTCTCCCCCGCGCACCCGCGATGCCCGGACGGTGGTGAGCCAGCGGTCAGCCACCTGCGGCGCGGAATGCTCGGCCCGGCCGTGCACGCTGCGGGACATGCGCGCCGCCCAGCGCGCGCTCGCCGGGCTGGGTTGGGTGAGCGCCTGGGCCGAGCTCACCGTCCTCGCGCACCTGACCGGATGGCCGATGCCGGTGCCGGTGCCGGAACGGCTCGCCCGGCTGCGGGAACTGCCGGCCCGGGTGAGCCAGTGCGCGACGTCGCACGCGGTCGACGCGGCGGTCGGCGCCCGCACGGCCCTGCCGGACCCCGCCGGGCTCGCCGCGCACGCCCAGGCGGCGATCCGCGCCTGGGCCGACCGCGGGCAGTGGCTATGCCCGCCCGATGAATCGCGGTGGCTGCTGGACGGCCCGGTGACCGAGGCGGTCGCGTTCGGCGTGGCGCGTCCGTCGGCGCTGGAGCGCGCCGGGTCCCTGGGCACGCTGCTCGGCGAGTTCATCGACTGCCAGTGGCCGCTTCAGTACCTCAGCCGCCCGGCGCCAGGGCCGGGTGTGCCAGGGCCGGGTGTCAGGTGAGCGGCTGGAGCACCGGCGGCCTGGTGTCCGCGGGAACCTCGTCCGGCCGGATACCCCAGCGCCCGGTTACGCACAGCCAGATCAGCGCCGCCGCGGTGAGCAGGCGGACGCTCGACGTTATCCAGTCGCCGATGAAGAGCTGGACGTGCTGGAGCCACAGGCGCTGGGAGAGGAGCCCGGCTTCCATGTAGGTGACGGCCCCGAAGCACAGCCGGATGAGGACCAGCGCGTCGAGCCGCGACCGCGGGTACAGCGCGAGCAGCGCGATGATCATGACGTCGTACCAGGGGCGCTGGAACGGCCAGAAGAAGATCCAGGCGAGGCTCAGCGCGAGCGCCGGGGTGACCGCGGGCCGCCCGGGAACGAGGTCGGGCATCCGGAAGAACGCGAGCAGGGCGACCGCGACGCACAGGACCAGCGCCACCGTGGCCAGGTGCGCGGGCGTGTGGTCGGAACCCAGCCCGCCGGCGATCCCGAACGGCCGGTAGAACACCTGGTAGAGGTTGTCCCAGGTGATCTGGTTGCCGCGCTGGAAGAGCACCTTTATCGCCGGCGTCCCGGCGATCGCGTACGACGGGGCCACCACCGCCAGCCATCCGGCCAGGACGGCCGCGATCGCGGACGGCGAACGCCGTACCGACCACACCGCGCCGGCGGCGAACAGCGCGAACGGCGATTTGACCGCCGCGGCGGCGCCGGTCAGCAGCCCGGCGGCCACGCACCGCAGCAGCGTCGGCCGCCGGTCCGGCGGGATGAACCGGAGCGCTATCAGGCCGCCGAGGCCGAACACCACGGCAAGCCCGTCGATGTGCCCGCTGGCCACGATCTCCCACAGGACCAGGGGGTTCACCGACCACAGCAGGTGGGCGCGCAATCGCATCGCGGGGTCGCCGCGGAGCGTCCGGTCGAGCATCAGGACCACGGCGGCGAACGCGGCGGCGACCCACAGCTTGAGCCAGAACGTGATCGCGGCCATCGAGGAGCCGCCGAGCTCCGCCGACACCCACTCCTCGGCGGTGGCCACCGGTCCGTAGTCCGACAGCGAGCGCTGCCAGGTGATCGGGCTGTTGACCGCGAGCTTGTCGCCTAGCTTGACCATCTGCTGAGGCGTGTCCACGTACGGACTGTGGCCCAGGACCACCATGTTGCCGTCGATGGCGTACGACTGGGTGTCCGTGGTGCCGGCCGGCGGCAGCACTACGAAGGCCGCGACGGCGATGAAGGAGGCGGCGAGCAGCGGCCGCACCGGCGGCCGGGCGCCGCGCGCCACCGCGAGCAGGCCCGCGCCGACGCCGGCCGCCGCGACGACCGCGGCGCCCCACAGGGTAAACAGCACGAAGGCGTCCGGCAGCCGCAGTGACAGCCACCACGGGGGCCCGCCCGCGGCATGCGCCATCGCGGGCACGCTGATCGACGGTCCCGCGACCGATATCGCGATCATCGCCAGAAGCGAAACTGTGATGCAGGCCGCCGCGGTCCAAACGAGCCCCCGGGTGTGCCCGGTTGCCCGCCAGTTCCGGTCACTCACGGTCTTCACTCCGCAGATGGGGTTGTCCATGTGCCACCGGGTCTGCTGACGAGGACCCGCCGACGGACCGACCGTATCCGATGCCATCTTCAGAAGGAGTAAAGGCGCTGCCGGGGCAGCCCGGGACCGGGCCGGCCCGGGTGGCCATCAGCGCCCCGCGCCGCCGCGCCGGATGTGCCACCCGGGAGTGGGCGCGCCGCAGGCGTCAAGGGGGCACCTGCGGCGCACGGGAAGTCACCGTCCGGACGTGGAAACCCGGCCGTTCACCCCGGTGTCCGAGCCGGGCCCGGCGGATTCGTTCGCGGCGGGTGCGGGGGCGGGCGGAGGGGCGGCCGTCCCCGCGGCGCCGGGCTCGGCACCGGCGGCTTCCTCCTGAGTGTCAGCGGCCATCGCGGTGCGGTACCGCTGCCGGATGAGCACGGCCGCTGCCGCGGCGCCGGCCAGCGCGGCCGTGCCGAGGAGAGACCAGGTGAGCACCGGGGAAACCCTCTTGCGGCGCATGTCCCTCGGTGCGATCTGCCGGGCCGTGGCCCGCAGCGCCGAGGAGACCTTGGGCGCCATGGTGGAGCTGGTGTAGTCGGCGGCGCTCTCCAGCCGGGGCGCTGCCCAGGCACGCGCGCTGCGGACGCCTTTGTTGACTCCGACGGCCGCGACCTGGGCCGCGTTGCTTACCTCCTGCGCGGCGGCCTGGGCGGCGGTCGCCGCGGTCTGGGCAGCGGTCGCCGCCGTCTGGGCGGCGGTCGCCGCGGTCTGGGCGGCGGTCGCGCCGACGTCTTTCGCCCGCTTCGCCCGCGCGGTGAGGCTATCCTTGCTGTTGGCCTTTACCTTCGCGTTGGACACGATTAAACCTCCCCGTCATGCACTCGCTAACTCACAGTTCCCTCGCGTGCGACGTTCAATCATCTAAGGCGCGGGCCGGGAACCGCTACGGTTGAGCCGGTACGGTGATTAGTGCAGATCCAAACGTGCGAACGGTGGCCGGCGGGCCGCCTGCGATGAACCGGAGTCACTCAATGACCGAAACGCTGACCGCGACGCTGACGACGACGCAGGGGACGGTCACCGTCAAGCTTCTCCCCGATCACGCGCCGAAGACCGTGCGGAACTTCGTCGAACTCGCCGAGGGCAGCCGGGAGTGGACGGACCCGCGGACCCGGGCCGTGACCAAGGGCAAGCTCTACGATGGCACTATCTTCCACCGGGTGATCGCCGGCTTCATGATCCAAGGCGGCGACCCGCTCGGCACCGGCACCGGCGGCCCGGGTTACCGGTTCGCCGACGAGATCCACCCCGACCTGCGGTTCGACAAGCCGTACCTGCTGGCCATGGCGAACGCCGGCCCGGGGACCAACGGCTCCCAGTTCTTCATCACCGTCGCGCCGACGCCGTGGCTGAACGGCAAGCACACGATCTTCGGCGAGGTGACCGGCGGCGCGGACGTGGTGGACAAGATCAGCCGCGTGCAGACCGTGCCGGGTGACCGCCCGGCGACCGAGGTCGTCCTCCAGTCGGTCACCATCCATCGCGGGAAGCGGTAACTCCCATGACCGTGCCGGGCCACCAGGCCAGCTACCCAGGGCAGAACGACCCGCCTACCTGTTACCGGCATCCGAACAGGGAGACCTGGGTTTCCTGTGTGCGGTGCGGTCGCCATGCCTGTCCCGACTGCCTGCGGCAGGCGGCGGTCGGGCAGCAGTGCGTGGAGTGCGTGCGCGGCGCGAGCCGGGCCAGCCGGCCGGCCAGGACCGTGTTCGGCGGCCGGCCCTCAACTTCCGCGCTGGTGACCTGGACCCTGGTCGGGGTCAACGTGGTGCTGTTCCTCGTGGAACTGGCCAGGCCCAGCCTCGCCGACGACTGGGGGCTGCTCGGGTTCGCGCCGTTCTCCCAGGGCGCGCTGCCTCAGGGCATCGCGGCAGGTCAGTGGTACCGGCTGATCACATCCGCGTTCCTGCCGCCCGCCACCGGCCTGGGTGGCCTGGGAGTCCTGGACCTCGTGTTCAACATGTGGGCGCTGAGCGTGGTGGGCCCTGGCCTTGAGCAACTGCTCGGCCGGGTCCGGTTCCTCGCGGTGTACCTGCTGAGCGCGATCGGCGGCGGCGTGCTCTTCTATCTGATCGCGCCGCCCAACGTGCTCGCGCTCGGCGCGAGCGGCGCGGTGTTCGGCCTGTTCGGCGCGTGGTTCGTGGTATCGCGGCGGCTGCGCCTGGACAGCCGCGGGGTCGCCTTGCTGATCGTTATCAACCTGGCGTTCAGCTTCATCTACCGCAGCGCGATCGCCTGGCAAGACCACGTAGGCGGGCTGATCGTCGGTGCGCTGGTCACGGCGGCGTACGCGTACGCCCCGCGCAAGAACCGGGTGGCGGTTCAGGCGGCCGCCACGGCTGTGGTCATCGTCGTCCTGATCGTCGCCGTGATGATCAGGAACGGCCAGCTCAACCCGCACGGTTTCTAGACCCGGCCCAGGTCAGTGTGCTAGACCCGGCCCAGGTCAGTGCGGGTTCTGACCCGCGTGGGTCTAGCGCCACCTCGTGGCGAGCACCACCCCGGCGACGATCAGCGCGAAGCCGCAGACCAGGTTCCAGCCGCCGAGCGCGGAAAGCCCAGGCATGTCAGCCTGGGTGACGTAGTACAGCGCGATCCAGGCCAGCCCTACCAGGAAGCAGGCGACCATGGTCGGC
This sequence comes from Trebonia sp., assembly GCA_035294225.1. GTDB lineage: Bacteria > Actinomycetota > Actinomycetes > Streptosporangiales > Streptosporangiaceae > Trebonia. The sequence goes on along the minus strand of DATGLH010000078.1, from coordinate 948 downwards.
GCGAGCCAGGGCGGACTGACGGCCCGCTTCGGGGCCCGCGTCGGCGGCGGCGTGTAGACCGGCTTCTTCCGGACGCGGGACTTGGGCACCGCGCACCTCCTGCTCGAAACTGCGATTTCTCCGGGGTAAGCGTAGTCCATGCGACACCGGGGGCAGCGCGATCCGCGCGTTCCGGTAAGCGTGATCCGCCCGCCTCGCCCGCCGCCTCGCCTCGCCCGCCTCGCGGCCGCGCGCCGCGCGCCCGCCCGTGTGATCCGCCCGCCTCGCCCGCCCAGCGGTCTCCGCACCCCGCGGCCGCGGCCCTCGCGCCCCCGCCGCAGTCCGCCTGCGCGGCCCTCGCGCCCCCGCGAGAACTGGAACGGCCCCCGCGAGAACTGGAAGAGGTGTTCCCGGCCGGACACGCCACACTAAGAAAGTTCCGCCACGCCAGTCACAAAAAAATAGCGGCCGACGCTAATGATCATGTTGCCGTTCATGATCCTGAAAACTTTATGGCTTATACCAGATTTTTCTTTCATGAGGAAAGATTTTTCGGTTTCTCGTGGTGCTCTATCTGGTACGGGCGTGCACCGTGCGGCTGTGGGGACGCCAGGCGATCCCGCTCCCGGACATGGAGCCGGGGTGGAGCCGCGCAGCGGCTCCACCCCGGCTGAGTTGCGGATTCGGTGGCGATCAGCTGTGGGTGCCACCGAAGAGGTTGCCGGTGACAGTTCCGATGCCGCTGGTGGTCCCGGCGTTGCCGGTGTTACCCCCGCCGTTGCCATTGCCGGGATTGCCGGTGCCGGCGGCGGTAGGGCTCGGCGAGCCGCTCGGGCTGGTGGGGGCCGGCGAGCCGCTCGTGTCGGTCGGCGAGCTGCTCGGGCTGGCCGTCGCCTGCGGCTGCACGAGGAGCGTCACCTGGAAGCCCTTCGGCTCCGTGGTCCCCTGCTGCGGGCTCTGGCTCCATAC
>DATGLH010000077.1:0-54311 GCA_035294225.1 Trebonia sp. | reverse complement strand
GCGACCCCGAGCGCCTCACCGCGAGCGCCCGGGTCCACCCCGGCGGCGCGCAGCAGCCGCTCCGCCTCGGCCGGCGACCCGGCCCAGCCGGCCAGCGCGGCCCGCAGCGTCTTACGGCGCTGCCCGAACGCCGCGTCGATGACCGCGAACACCTCCTCCCGGCTCGCGGACGTGGCCGGCGGGTCGCGGCGGGTGAACGCGACCAGCCGGGAATCCACGTTGGGCACCGGCCAGAACACGCTGCGCGGCACGGTCCCGGCGGGCCGCGCAGCGGCGAACCAGGCCAGCTTCGCCGACGGCGCGCCGTACACCCGGCCGCCTGGCCGCGCGCACATCCGGTCCGCCACCTCCGCCTGCACCATCACCACCCCGCGTGTCAGCGACGGGAACGCGGCCAGCAGGTGCAGTACCACCGGGACCGCCACGTTGTACGGCAGGTTAGCCGCCAGCACGGTGGGCGGCGGCCCGGGCAGCACGACGGACACCGCGCGTCCCCGCACGCCGTCCGGCCCGGTGCCCCCGGGTCCGCTTATCGCGAGCGCATCCGCCGCCACCACGTTCACCCGCTCCGCGAGCCCGGGCGCGCGGTCCGCGATCGTCCGCGGCAGCTCGGCCGCCAGCACCGGGTCGATCTCGACCGCGGCCAGCCGCGCGTCCAGGCCGGCGATAGCCTCGAGCAACGCGAGCGTCAGCGACCCCAGGCCCGGCCCCACCTCGAGGATCACGTCACCGTGGCGCGGCGCCGCCAGCGCGGCGACCTGCCGCACGGTCCCCTGCTCGACCACGAAGTTCTGCCCGAGCCGCTTGACGGGCCGCGCCCCGAGCCGCCCGGCGATCTCACGCACATCACCAGCACCCAGCAGCCGCACGGCGCTCACGCCCACCACGCCCTAGGGCGTGCCGCGATCGCCTGATCGAGGGCGGTGGCCCACAGCCCCACTCTATCGGGGGTTGTGGCCCACCGCCCCAATCCGCGGGGCGCCGGGGGCGCGGCGCGCCCCGCGGCGCGGGGCGCGGCGCGGGGCGGGACGCGGGTGCGGCGGGGTGCGCTGCCGGGGGCGGGAGGGCCGGGGGGCATGGGGCGCCTGTGGCCGGCTGTTACCAGCGGAAGGCGCGGGCGCCCGTGGACTGGATGCGCGTGCACAGGTCGGCCACGTCCATGCGCTTCAGCGCCGCGAGAGCGCGGATGGTGTGGGCGGTCATCGCCGGGGAGTTCGGCTTGCCGCGGTGCGGGGCCGGCGTGAGGTACGGCGCGTCGGTCTCCGCCAGGATCAGCTCCGGCGGGGCCGCCGACGCCGCGGCGCGCAGCGGCCCGGCGTTCTTGAACGTCACGTTGCCGGCGAAGCTCATGACATACCCGGCCTCCGCGCACCGCTCCGCCATCGCCGCGTCCCCGGAAAAGCAGTGGAATATCACGCTGTAGGGCGGCCACGGCCCCTCGTCGGCGAGGATCGCCAGGATGTCCTCGTGCGCCTGGCGGTCGTGGATCATCACCGGCTTGCCGGCGCCGCGCGCGATCTCGATGTGCGCCCGGAACCATTCCCGCTGCACCTCCCGCGGCGCCCAGTCGCGGTAGTAGTCGAGGCCGGTCTCGCCGATCGCCACCACCTTCGGTGACGACGCCAGGGTCACGAGCTCTTCCAGCACCTGCGAACGGCGGCCGGCTACCGCCGCCGTCTCGTTCGGGTGGATCGCCACCGCCGCGTAGACGTCCGCGTACTCGGCGGCGGCCGACACCGACCAGCGCGACGACGGCAGGTCGCAGCCGACGTTGATCACCCGGCCGATGCCGGCCGCCCGGGCGGCGGCCAGCACTCCGTCGACCGGCAGTCCCATGATGTCCATGTGGGTGTGGGCGTCGAACCCGCCGGGCGCGGGGAGCGGCTCGTCCCCGGAGCCGGGTGCCGGTGCCGGAGTCACCGCGCGTACGTTCGGATTACTCATCGACCACTGACTGGTCCAGCTTGGCGAACAGCGGCGCCGGGACCGACAGCGGCGTGCCCGGCGTGATCGGGCGCGAGCCCCAGCGCGGCGACGTGTCGTACGAGCCGGTGATCACCGGGTAGGACGGGGCGCCGTCCTCGTCCACTATCTCGACGCGCGGCATCCCCGACCATTCGCCGGTGCCGCCGAGCATTTCGTGCACCGCCTGCGCCGACCGGGGCAGGAACGGCGTGAGCAGCGTCTTCGCGTCGTCCACCGCCTGCAAGGCCACGTGCAGGACCGTCCGCATCCGCTCTGGGTCGGACTGGCGCAGCTTCCACGGCGCCTGCTCGGAGAAGTACTTGTTCGCCTCGGCGACCGTGCGCATCGCCTCGGTGATCGCGAGCTTGAAGCGCGAGCGGGACAGATGGCTCCCCACGGTGGCGAACGCCTTCCGTGACGTGTCGAGCAGCGCGTTGTCCGCGTCGGTCAGCGTGCCCGGCCCGGGGATCGACCCGATGTTGCGCGCCGCGAACGACACCGCGCGGTTGACCAGGTTTCCCCAGGTGGCGACCAGCTCGTCGTTGTTGCGCCGGACGAACTCGCTCCAGGTGAAGTTGGTGTCCTGGTTCTCCGGCCCGGCGACCGCCACGTAGTAGCGCAGCGCGTCGACGTCGTAGCGGGCGAGGAAGTCCTGGACGTAGATCACCACCTGGCGGGAGGACGAGAACTTGCGGCCCTCCATCGTCAGGTACTCGCTGCTCACCACCTCGGTGGGCAGGTTGAGTATCCCGAACGGGCCCGGGGTTCCCCCCTTCGCGCCTCGTCCTGCGTAGCCGAGCAGGATCGCCGGCCAGATCTCCGTGTGGAAGGTGATGTTGTCCTTCCCCATGAAGTAGTAGGACTCGGCGGATTCGTCGTTCCACCAGGCACGCCAGGCGTCGGGGTCGCCGGACCGGCGGGCCCACTCGACGGACGCCGACAGGTAGCCGATCACCGCGTCGAACCAGACGTAGATCTTCTTGTCCGGCCGGTCCCGCCAGCCGTCGAGCGGCACCGGCACGCCCCAGTCGAGGTCCCGGGTGATCGCCCGCGGCTGGAGGTCGTCGAGCAGGTTGAGGGAGAAGTTGAGCACGTTCGGCCGCCACTGCCCGGACTTGGACTTCAGCCAGGAGCCGAGCACCTCGGTGAACGCGGGCAGGTCGAGGAAGTAGTGCTCCTGCTCGACGAACACCGGGGTCTCCCCGTTGATGCGCGACCTCGGGTTGATCAGATCGGTCGGGTCGAGCTGGTTGCCGCAGTTGTCGCACTGGTCGCCGCGGGCGTGCGGGTAGCCGCAGATCGGGCAGGTGCCCTCGATGTACCGGTCGGGCAGCGTGCGGCCGGTGGACGGGGAGATCGCGCCGAGCGTGGTCTTGGGGAAGATGTACCCGTTCCGCAGCAGGCCCGAGAACATCTCCTGCACGACCGCGTAGTGGTTGCGGGTCGTGGTCCTGGTGAACAGGTCGTAGGTTATGCCGAGGTTCGCCAGGTCCCCGGTGATGACCTTGTTGTAGCGGTCGGCGACCTCGCGGGGCGAGATGCCCTCCTTGTCGGCCTGGACCGTGATCGGCGTGCCGTGCTCGTCGGTGCCGGAGACCATCAGCACCTTGTTGCCCGCCATCCGCTGGTACCGGCTGAACATGTCGCACGGGATGGCGAAGCCGGAGACGTGCCCGATGTGCCGCGGTCCGTTGGCGTAAGGCCAGGCCGGCGCGGCGAGGATGTGCTTGGGGTTGGCGGATGACATGCCTAAAGCCTATGGGCTGTGGCATGGGTGTCGCTCACTTTAATCGTCGCCTCGGCGCCGAGCGGCGTGTGCCGGGTCTGCTTGATGCCCAGGATCGACAGGAAGAAGGTCGCGAAAATGAGCTGGCAGCTCAGCACCAGCGCGGTCACCGACGGGACCATCAGCCGCAGCGCGTGCTCGTAGTTGAGCTGGCCGAACCCTTTCGCTTGCCAGTAGGTCAGCGAGAAGACCAGGCCGACCAGGCCCGCTATGCCGAACGCCGCGCCGGCGAGCAGCCCGCGTTCGAGCGATAGCTCGCCGAGCACGCGCTGCGCCGCGGGCTCCCGTGGGAGGAACCCCTCCGAGCCCGCGTACACCTGGGTGAACAGCCAGAACAGCACCGCCTGGAAGCCGATCACGACCATCGCGCTCGCCGCGACCAGCGTGTCCACGTCGAACGTGACCGGCCCGATGGTGAGCGGGCCCGCCGCCACGATGGCGCCGATGACCAGGCCCGCTGTGCCGAGGGCCAGGCCCGGCAGGAAGAACAGCCAGCGCGGGCTGAAGAGCAGCAGGAACCGCAGGTGCCGCCAGCCGTCGCGCCAGCTGCGCAGGTGCGGCGGCCGGCTGCGGCCGTCCTTGGCGAGGGTGGTGGGGACCTCGGTGATCTTCTGCTTCGCCAGGGTGGCCTTCACCACCATCTCGCTGGCGAACTCCATGCCGGTCGCCTGCAGGCCGAGCTCGATGGCGCTGTCCCGCCGGAAGCCCCGCAGACCGCAGTGGAAGTCGCCGATCGAGCTGCGGAAGAACAGCCTGCCGATGAAGGAGAGCACCGGATTGCCCAGGTAGCGGTGGAGCGGCGGCATCGCGCCCGGCGCGATGCCGCCCTTGAAGCGGTTGCCCATCACCAGGTCGGCGCCGCCCCGCAGCTCGGTCACGAACGGCATCAGGTTGCTGAAGTCGTAGCTGTCGTCCGCGTCGCCCATGATCACGTACTCGCCGCGGGCCGCGAGGATCCCGCCCATGAGCGCGTTGCCGTACCCCTTCTCCGCGACCTGGACCACACGGGCGCCCGCTTCTTCGGCGAGCCGCTGGCTGCCGTCGGTGCTGCCGTTGTCCGCGACCACGACCTCGCCGGCGATCCCGTTGTCGGCGATGAACTTCATGGCCTTGCGCACGCAGGTGGCCACGGTTTCCGCCTCATTGAGGCAGGGCATCACGACGGTCAGCTCCACGTGGTCTCCATGCTGTCTTCGCTACTTTTTAACCAGTTACCCGTAGCCGCCGCGGTCGGGCGCATCGGATTACCTACTACCTTGTACAGCGGGCGGCCCGCCTGGAGAGCGCCTGCCCGGCACAAGTGCCTGGCACAAGGAGGATACGGGCTTGAGGGTAGTACCTGCGGTCGTACGGCGAGCACTGAGCAAGGACAAACTATTCGCCGTCGCGCTCGTGCCTGCCTTGCTGCTCCGCGTGGACGCCGAACTCGGCTACCGCTGGCAGTCCTGGTTCAACGACTCGTGGAACTACGTGGACACCGCGGTCACGCTGAACCTGGACCCGACCAGGACCTCCGGCTATTCGCTGTACCTGTGGCTGCTCAAGCCCTTCCACAGCTTCGCGCTGGTCACGGTCTCCCAGCACCTGATGGGGCTGGCCGTCGCCGTGATGATCTACGCCCTGGCCAGGCACCGGTTCGGGGCGCCGGCCTGGCTCGCCGTGGCGATGACGCTGCCGGTGCTGTACGACGGTTTCGAGATCCAGCTCGAGCACCTGATCATGTCGGACACGCTGTTCCTGTTCCTGGCCATGCTGGCGGTCGTGGTGCTGCTGTGGTCCCCGCTGCGCGCCGGGACCGCGCCGTGGTGGCGTTCGGCGTGGCTGCGCTGCGGGGTCGCCGGCGTGCTGCTCGGGGCGTCGGCGGTCGTGCGGTCCACCGGCCTGCCGCTGCTGCCGCTCTTCGCGGTGTACCTGCTGGTCTGCCTCGGACTGAGCCGGGCCGGCTGGCGGACGCTCACGGCGTGCGTGGCCGCCTTCGCGGCGGCGGGCGTGGCGCCGGTGGCCGGCTACGCCGGCTGGTACGACATCCAGCACGGCGCGTTCAACACGAGCGAGTCGACCGGCGTCTTCCTGTACTCGCGGGTCATGACGTTCGCCGACTGCTCCCGCATGCGGCTGACGCCCGACCTGCTGTCGCTGTGCACGACGGTGCCGCCTGCCCGGCGGCCCATCGCGCAGGCCTACATCTGGACGCAGGCCAGCCCGCTCGACCGGTTCCCGCCGCCCAAGTTCTCCCCGCTGCCCAACAGCCTCGCCGAGCAGTTCGCGGTCAAGGCCGTCGAGAGCCAGCCGCTGGCGTACGCCCGCGTGGTCTTCGACGACACGTGGCGTTCGTTCGACTGGCCGCGGACGGCCTTCCCCAACGCGCAGACCTACGACGAGTACCTGTTCGGCTACCACTCGGTGCCGATAGCCGCCGGGCACCGGGTGCCCGGCTATCCCTCGTCCGCAGCCGCCTACCTGGGGGGCGGTAACCCGCTGACCGCCGTGGTCAACCCGTTCGCCGCGGCCATCAGGGTCTACCAGCGGTACATCTGGCTGCCCGGCACCGTGTACGGGCTGATCCTGCTCGCGGGCCTCGCGGGGATGGCCGTGGCCTGGCGGCGGGCCGGAGGCGAAGCCCTGCTGCCGTGGGCCTGCTCGGCCGCGCTGATCGTGGTGCCGGCCGCGACGGCCGAGTTCGACTACCGCTACGTGACGACGGCGGTGCCCTTCGCCTGCCTGGCGCTGGCACTGGCCTTCGGCCGTGGAACGGGCGGAACGCGGCTAGCCCGGCGGCTCGCCCGCCGGCGGCCCGGACGGCGGGACGGTGGCGCCGGAGCGGGCCGCGCGCCGGGCCGCGCGGGCGGACTCCCGAGCGGCAGCCTTGGCGGCGGCACGGCCGACGCCAGCCACGACCAGCGTGACTTCGCCCCGGACGCCTCCTGACCCGGCCGGGTGGACCGGGTTGCCCGGGGACGCCCACGCCGCAAGTTCCGCCAGGGTGCCGCGCCTGACCTCCTCGTGTACCTTGGTCAGCTCCCGGCAGACGACGGCGCGGCGGTCGTCTCCGTGCGAGCGGGCCAGCTCCGCGAGTGTGATGTGGAGCCGCCGCGGCGACTCGAACAGCACCTGGGTCCGCGGGTCGGCGGCCAGCTCGGCGAACCGGCGGTTGCGCTCGCCTTCCCGGCGCGGCGGAAACCCATCGAAGCAGAACCGGTCGGTGGGCAGCCCGGAAACGGCCAGCGCGGTGGTCACCGCGGACGGGCCGGGCACCGCGGTGACCCGGATCCCCGCCGCCGCGGCCGCCGCGACGAGCCGGTAGCCGGGATCGCTGATGCCGGGCATTCCGGCGTCGGTGACCACGAGCACGTTCCGGCCCGCCCGGAGCTCGGCTACCAGCTCCGCCGCGCGGCGCGCCTCGACCACGTCGTAGTAGGAGACCACCCGCCCGGTCAGCCGGACGCCCAGCGTGGCGGCGAGGCGGCGCAGCCGGCGGGTGTCCTCCGCGGCGATCACGTCGGCGCTGCCCAGCTCTCCGGCCAGCCTGGCGGGGGCATCCTCGGCCCGGCCGATGGGCACCCCGGCAAGCGTCAGAACGCCAGGGCCGCTCTTTCCCGTGCTCCCGGCTACGTGCTCTTGACCGGCAGCGTCTCTGCTCCCCACCTGGGCTTCCTCCCGCATGCGTTCCTACGGTACCTATGCCGCCGCGAATGAGCGCTTTGTTCGCGCGTGGCCTCACCGTATGCTGGCCGGCCAGCCGGCGGCTGGACATGCCGCGCTGCTCCGGGGAGGCATCACGAAACGATTCCAGCCCGATACCAGCATCGGGAAAACGCCTGCATTCCCGGCAATCCAGACCCCTGTTGGCAGCGCGGTCCCGCGCCGGGCCTGGTGCCGCGCGAGCCGGGCCCGGCCGCATGCGAAACCCTGCGTGCGCCTGTTCGTGATCATCTCCGGGCCGCTTCCGCTCCCGGCCGGGCTTCCCTCCACATAGCATGGCGTCCGATGACCGCGACCGAGGCCGACCCGGCTATGGACCCCGAAGACAGCGGCCCTGGCGGGCCTGATCCTGGCACCGCCAGTGTCAGCACGGACGTTCCCGGCGGCGCCAGCACCGCCGGGCGGATAGCCGCGCTGCGCGCCCGGCTGATGTCCCCCATGCCGGACGACAGGCTGTGGGGATGGATCGGCCCGCTGCTGGTCACGGCGTTCGCGGCGTTCCTGCGGTTCAACCGGCTCGTCGTCCCCCGCGCGCTGATCTTCGACGAGACCTACTACGCCAAGGACGCCTGGTCGATCCTGCGGCACGGCGTTGAGTGGAACCTGGTGCAGAACGCGAACCAGCTGATCATCGCCGGGCACACCAACATCTTCCAGGCCTGCACGGGAACCGGCTGCGGCGAGTTCGTGGTCCAGCCGCCAGCAGGCAAGCTGCTGATAGCGGCCGGCGAGTGGCTCTACGGGCTGAACTCGGTCGGGTGGCGGGTGGCACCCGCGCTCTTCGGCTCGCTGGCGATCCTGGTCATGTGCCGGGTCGCGCGGCGCCTTACCAGGTCAACGCTCCTCGGCTGCGCGGCCGGGCTGCTGCTGTCGCTCGACGGCCTGGAGTTCGTGCTGAGCCGCACCGGCATCCTGGACATCTTCTTGATGTTCTTCGTGCTCGCGGCGTTCGGCGCCCTGGTCGTCGACCGGGACGTCTCCCGCGCCCGGCTGGCGGAGGCCATGGTCCTGCGGCCAGGCGATGACGCCGGGCCGGCGCTGGGCATCAGGAGGTGGCGGGTCGCGGCCGGCCTGCTCATCGGCCTGGCCTGCGCGAGCAAGCAGGACGCCCTCTGGTACATCTTCGCCTTCGCCGGCCTGGCCATCGCCTGGGACATCGGCGCCCGCCGGGCGGCCGGCCTGCGAGGGTACCTGCGGGGCGCGCTCGTGCGGGACGGGAAGTGGCTGCCGGTCACGCTCGGCGTGATCCCGCTCGCCACCTACATCGCCACCTGGAGCGGCTGGCTGGTCACCAGCACCGGGTACGACCGGAACTACGCGCAGCAGCACGGCGTCAACATCCCGGTGATCTCCGCCCTGTACTCGCTCTTCGAGTATCACAAGGAGATGCTCCAGTTCGGCGTGACGCTGAGCAAGCCCCATCCGTACATGTCCCAGCCGTGGGGGTGGCTGGTGATCAGCCGGCCGGTGGCGTTCTTCTACCAGTGCTACACCGGCCCCACGTCGTACCAGGTGTGCCCGAGGGGATACACCGGCCCGGAGTGGTCCCAGGAAGTGCTCGCGATCGGCAACCCCGCCATCTGGTGGGCGGCCATCCCCGCGATGCTGTTCTGCCTTGGCTGGTGGCTCACCCGCCGGGACTGGCGGGCCGGCGCCGCGGTGCTCGGCGTCGCCGCCGGATGGCTGACCTGGCTGCCGTTCGTCTCCCGGACCAAGTTCTACTATTACGCGCTCGAGTTCGAGCCGTTCATGATCATGTGCATCGTGCTCTGCCTCGGCCTGATCATCGGCCCGGCCACCGCACGGCTGTGGCGCCGCGCGGTCGGCTCAGCGCTGGCTGGTGCCTACGTGCTTGCCGTCCTTGCCTTGTTCTGGTATTTTTACCCGATCCTTGCGGGGAAGATCATTCCGTACTCGGACTGGCTGTCCCACATGTGGTACCACGGCTGGATCTAGCCCATCGCGGCGAAGCGCCCCGTTCCAGAGCGCTCTGACAGCAGGCCCTAAGCTTGCTCCCAATGTCGCGACATATCTTAAAGTGATTTCGGTCACAAAGTGGACTGACCGAGCCGTTCCGTGCGTCTATATCAGTAGGACTGACCGACCCCCGGAGCCAGGTATGAGCACCAACGAAAAGCCCGACGACAGCGCCGCGGACGGCGCATCCGGCCCGGCGCCCGGGTACGCCGCCGCGGCGGGTGGTTACGCGACGCCGGCCGATAGCCGCGCCCGGTTCGAGCGCGACGTCGTGCCGCAGCTCAGCCAGCTCTATCCGGCGGCACTGCGGATGACGCGCAACCCTACCGATGCCGAGGACCTGGTCCAGGAGACGTCAGCCAAGGCCTACGCCGCCTTCCACCAGTTCCGGCCGGGTACCAACCTGCGTGCCTGGCTGAACCGCATTCTCACCACGACATTCATCAACGTGTACCGCAAGCGGCGCCGGGAGCCGCAGCAAGCGCTCGGCGGCGACCTGCAAGAGTGGCAGATGTCCGCCGACCGGCTCGCCCTGCCGGTTCCCTCCGCGGAAGCCGAAGCCCTCGACCACACCACCGACTCCGACCTGCTGCGCGCGCTCCGGGACCTGCCGAACGAGTTCCGCACCGCGGTCTACCTCGCCGACATCGAGGGGTATCCGTACCGGGAGATCGCGGAGATCATGGGCACTCCGGTGGGCACGGTGATGTCCCGGCTGCACCGCGGGCGCCGCAAGATCCGCGAGCAGCTGCTGTCCGGCGGCACCCTGCCGCCGGCTGCCGCCGAGACCCCCGGCACCTGATCCCGTCCGCCAGCCGTACGCAAAACCTGATCCCGTCCGCCAGCCATGCGCAAAGGAGCCCGCGGCCGGCGCGACGCCGCCGCAGGCAGCCGGGGGCTCTCCGGGGGGCTCCGGGGCCTGGGGGGCGGGAGTCCCCCAGGCCCCGAGGGCTGTCCCCCCGGGCTAACCCTGCCAGCCCAGGGCGGCCGGGTCGAAGACGCGCTCGACATAGACCTGGTGCCAGACCGAGAACACCACGAGCGTCCATACCTGCCGCCATGGCACTTCCGGGTCCCCGGCATGGAACCTGCGCAGCACGTCGAGCACCGCGCGCTTGTTGAGCCACTCTTCCGTCCTGGCCTCACGGAGCACCTGCTCGACGTACCCGGACAGCTCGCCGCGGAACCAGTGCCCGATCGGCACCGGGAACCCCAGCTTTCTCCGCTCCACCGCGGCCTGCGGCAGCAGGCCGCCCATCGCCTCCCGGAAGGCGAACTTGGTCGTGCCGGCGGCCGTCTTCTCCGCCCTGGCCAGCCGGCTGGCCACCGCCATCACCTCCCGGTCGAGGAACGGCGTCCGGACTTCGAGGCCGTGTGACATCGCGGCCCGGTCCGCCTTGACCAGGATGTCGCCGGGCAGCCATGTGTTGATGTCGACGAGCTGCATGGTGGCGACGTCGTCCAGTTCCGCGTCTTCGGCCTGGTCGAAGAGCGGATCGGTCACGTCGCGGGCGGTGCCGTCGCCGTACCTGGTGAGCAGGTCGATCTCCTCGTCGCCGAAGACGTTGGCGTTCCCGATGTACCGGCTGCGCAGCGGTGTCGCGATCCGGTTCAGCAGGCCCCTGCCGCGCTGCCCCGGCGGTATCCGGGCGGCCATCGCGCCGGCCGAGGAGCGTCCCCAGCCGGGCAGCCGGGCCGCGGCGCGCACCACGGCGGGCTGGTAATAGACCCCGTATCCGCCGAATAGTTCGTCCGCGCCTTCCCCGGACAGCACCGCCTTGACATGCCGGCGCGCCTCCCGGGCCAGGAACCACAGCGGGATCGCGGCCGCGTCGGCCATCGGGTCGTCCAGGTGCCAGATGATCTGCGGCAGCCGGGAGGCGAACTCCGACGCGGTGATCACATACGGCACGGACTTGAGGCCCAGCGCGGCCGCGGTCTCCTGCGCCTGCTCGATCTCGCTGTACCCGGACCGTGCGAACCCGGCGGTGAACGTCAGCAGGCCGGGCCGCCGCTCCGCCGCGAGGGCGCAGATCGCCGCGGAATCCACGCCGCTGGAAAGGTAGGCGCCAAGCGGCACATCGCTGCGCAGGTGAGCGGCGACCGAATCGCGCAACGCCGCGAGGATCCGTTCGGGGGTATCCGGGGAAGGCGATCTCGCCGGGCGCAGTATCGCCCGCCAGTAGCGGAAGACGTCGACGGGACCGCCCGGCCGGACGGTCAGGAAGTGCCCGGGCGGCAGTGACCTGACCGGCGGCGTCATCGTCGCGGGGGCCGGCACGTACTGGAAGGACAGGTACCTGCGCAGCGCGTCCGGGTCGATCACCGGGACCTCTCCCGGGCCGGCCAGCGCCTTGCGCTCGGAGGCGAACCTGAACTGCCTGCCGCCCTCGGCCAGCGTGTAGTACAGCGGTTTGATGCCGAACGGGTCCCGCGCGCAGAACAGCTCCCTGGTCCTGGTGTCCCAGATGGCGAAGGCGAACATGCCGCGTAGCCTGCGGAGGGCATCCTTGCCCTCCGCGGCGTACATCTCAAGCAGCACCTCGGAGTCGGATCCGCCCCGCAGCGGGACTCCGCGTGCCCGCAGCCGCCGGGCCAGCTCGGCGTGGTTGTATATTTCCCCGTTGTAGACCATCCAGAAGCGGCCGTCGGCCGACCGCATGGGCTGGTGGCCGCTTGCCGAGGGATCGATGACCGCCAGGCGCCGGGCGCCGAGCGCGATGCCCGCGTCCGAGAACAGGCCTTCGTCGTCCGGTCCCCGGTGCGCCATCCGCCGGGTGGCGCGGACGGTCCAGTTCGCGTCCGGCCTAGTCCCCTCCGCCAGCGCTAGGCATCCCGCGATCCCCGACATACCACCCCTACGGCAGGCGACGTCACTTGGGCTGGAACCGGATCCCGCCGTCGAAGCGGATCACCTCGGCGTTCATGTAGTCGTTCTCGATGAGCGCGCGCACCAGGTGCCCGAACTCCTCCGGCCGCCCGAGCCGCTTGGGGAACACCACCGGCGCCGCCAGCCGGGCAAGGAACTCGTCGGCGTCCCGGCCGGTCCCGGCGATGCTCTTGTAGATGGGCGTGTGGATGACGCCCGGGCAGATCGTGTTCACCCGGACCCCGATCACCGACAGGTCGCGCGCCGCGGGCACCGTCATCCCGATGATCCCGCCCTTCGACGCGGAGTAGGCGAGCTGGCCCGTCTGGCCCTCGATCCCGGCCACCGAGGACGTGTTGACGATCACGCCGCGCTGGCCGTCGGAGTCCGCGGGATCCGTCTTAGCCATCGCCGCCGCCGCGAACCGCATCAGGTTGAAGGTGCCGGTCAGGTTGACGGCGATGACCTTCTGGAAGCTGGCCAGGCTGTGGGGCGCCCCCTCCCGGTTGACCGTCCGCTCGGCCCACCCGATCCCGGCGCAGCTGACCGCCACCCGCAGCGGGCGGCCCGCCGCCGCGGCGGCGGCTACCGCCTCCCGCACCGACCCTTCGTCCGTCACGTCCGTCCTGGCGAAGTGCCCGCCGATGTCCGCGGCGACTTCCTTGCCCCGGTCGGAGTTGACATCGGCGACGACCACGTACGCCCCGGCGCGGGCCAGTATTCTGGCGGTGGCCTCGCCCAGCCCGCTCGCGGCACCTGTGACAATCGCGGAAGTTCCGTTCAGCTCCATGGCCCGGAGCATACTCTGTCGCCTCCGACGCCCCCGTCCGCCTTCGGGCGGCCGGCGTATCGCACCGCGGGAGGGCCCCGGCGAGCGGCCCCGGGGATGCGGTCAGACCGCTGGCCCGGCCAGTTCCGCCAGCCGCAGGCCGGGCAGCCCGGCCGCGGCAGGAGCGTACGGCCCGGGCTCGAAGGGGAACCTGTCGGCGAACGCGGGCTCAAGGTCGGTGAGCCAGGTCGCCCGCGGGTCGAACCGGGCGAAGAACGGGCGCCCGACCAGCGCGGGATCGCGTGCCTGGAGCATGCGGAGCGCGAACACGCGCAGGCCCGCCACCTCGGTGACGCCGTCGACGCATACCTTGCCCGGCGTCGCCGACATGGACGGCCCCCGGACCGAGCGGCACAGGCCCGAGACGCTGGCGTACGCATCGCGGAAAATCTCGTGCGCGCGCGCCAGCGGCACCGCGAAGTAGTCCCGCGGCCCGGTGTCCCGCTCCACGAACATGTAGTAGGGGACCATGCCCGCGCGCACCTGGCCGCGCCACATATCGCGCCAGGTGGCCGCGTCGTCGTTGACGGACCGGATCAGCGGGGCCTGGGTGCGGATCACCGCGCCCGTGTCCCTGATCCGGCGGACCGCCTCGGCGGCGGCCGGCGGGGCGAGTTCACGGGGATGCGAACAGTGCGCCATCAGCGCGAGGGTCCGGCCGGACCTGACGACCGCCTCGAAAAGCCGGAGCGTGGCGTCCGCGTCCTGGTCGGTGACATAGCGCTGCGGCCAGTACGCCAGGGACTTGGTCCCGATCCTGATGGACTCGACCTGGTCCAGGCCCGGGTCGAGCAGCGGCTCGATGTACCGGCGCAGCACCTGCGCGCTCATGACCATCGGGTCCCCGCCGGTGATGAGGACGCTGGTCACCTCGCGGTGCCTGCGCAGGTAGGTCACGAGCGTGTCGATGTGGTCGGTGGCCATCTTCAGCTCTGGCTCGCCGACGAACTGCGCCCAGCGGAAGCAGTACGCGCAGTACGCGTGGCACGTCTGGCCCTGCCTCGGGAAGAACAGGACCGTCTCCGGGTACTTGTGCTGGAGCCCCGGCAGGGACCTGCCGTCCATGGTCGGGGCATTGAGCAGGAGCTAGCCCGCGGGGTGGGGGTTCAGCCGCATCCGGATCTCATGGGCAGCCGCGTGGATCTCCGGTTCCGGCGCGCCCTTGGCGAGCAGGCCGGCCATCCGGCCCACATCTGCCTGCGGCAGCATGTCGGGCTGCGGGAACACCAGGCGGTATATCGGGTCGTCCGGGGCCGCGGCCCAGTCGATGAGCTCATCGACAACATAGGAGTTGGTCCGGAAGGGGAGCACCGTGGCCACCGCGCGGACCGCGAGCCGGTCGGCGTCGCCGAGCCCGGCACGCCGCGTGAGCATGTCCAGATGCCGCGCGCCGTAGGCCCGGAATCTGTTCGCGGCTTCCCGCGGCGCCGGAACCACCTGCTGGATGTCAGTCAACCGTTTCTCCCAACTCGCGTTCCGAATCGCTGTGTTACACAGAGCCGCTCCCTTGTTTCATATACGTTTCAGAATCCCGCCGGGTTCCCGTTATATCCATCTGGTAACGGAGGTCTCAGCAAAAGGAATCGTTCACGGCAGCGGCGGCCGGCACACCAGTCAGCCGCGAGGGCACGGCAACCGGCTGGGCAGCGGGCAAGCAGCGGGCAATAGGCGGATAGCTGGCCGTCAACTTGGGATAATGGCAGCGCGAAGCCGTTCATGCGCGGCCCCAGCAGGGCCGGGACAGGACCGGCTGGTTTCATGCCAAGAGGGAAGAGGGGCCCGGGAAGACGTGAGCCAGGTTCCGCCGGGTCGCCGTGACGCCCTGAACCCGCCGCCGGGGACCGTGGCGGGCGAGCAGCCCCGGACGGCCAGCCAGCGCCCGGTCACCGGCCCGGCCGCGCATCCGGTGATCGCGGTCGACGCCATGGGCGGCGACTACGCGCCGGAGGAGATCGTGGCGGGCGCGCTCGCCGCGCAGCGGGAGCACGGCGTCACCACGCTGCTTACCGGGCCGCCCGCGCGGCTGCGCGCGGTGATCGCCAGGCTCGGCGGCGGCCCGGAACTGCGGGTGGTGCCCGCTGAGGACATCGTCAAGATGGGCGAGGGGGCGCTGGCCGGATTCCGCCGGCCGCGGTCGAGCATCGCCGTCGCATGCCAGCTAGTCAGACGCGGCCAGGCCACCGCGGTCGTCTCGGCCGGGTCGACTGGGGCGGTCGTGGCGAGCGCCCGGCAGCGCCTCCTGCCGCTGCCGGGCGTGCCGCGGCCGGGGCTCGCCGTCGTCCTGCCGACGCACCCGAACCCGACGGTGCTCATCGACGCGGGCGCGACCGCCGACCCCAAGCCGGAGATGCTCGTCCAGTTCGGCCAGCTGGGGGTGGCGTACGCGCAGATCGCGCTGGGCATCGCGGCGCCGAGGGTCGGCCTGCTCACGATCGGCGCCGAGCCGGGCAAGGGCAACATGCTGACCCGCCGCGCGCACGAACTGCTCGCCGCGGAACCGCAGGGGGACGCGCTCCCGATCAGCTTCGCCGGGAACGTCGAAGGCGGTGACCTGATGGCCGGCGCGGTCGACGTCATCGTCACCGACGGGTTCACCGGCAACGTGGCGCTGAAGACGCTGGAGGGGTCGATGCGGTTCGCGGCGGCCGAGCTTCGCTCCGCGCTCACCGGGACGCCTGCCGCGCGGCTCGGCGCGCTGCTACAGCGCCGCGGGCTGCGCCAGCTCAGCAGCCGGCTTGACGCCGAAACCTACGGCGGCGCGGCACTGCTCGGGCTCGGCGGGACCGTGGTGATCGCGCACGGCTCGTCCACCGCCCGCGCCGTCAGCGCCGCCTGCGCGCTCGCCGCCAACCTGGCCCGCGGTGACATAACCGAGAAGATCAGGCAGCGGATCGGCGCCACGGGCGAACGCCGGGCGGCGCACTTCCTGCGCCGCGACCGCGAGCGGCATTGATTCGTCATCGGGGGTTCGCCATCCCTAAGCTGTCAGCATGGCAGATCCCCAGCAGGTCCTCGGCGCACGGGTACGCAGCGCCCTCGCCGCCGCGTTCGGTGACGACTACGCCGGCGCTGACCCGCTGATCCGCTCCTCTTCGTTCGCCGACTTCCAGTCCAACGCGGCGCTGCCGCTCGCCAAGAAGCTCGGCAGGGCACCGCGCGACGTCGCCGCGGAGATCGTCAGCCACCTGGACGTCAGCGACATCAGCGCCGAGCCCACCGTCAGCGGGCCGGGGTTCGTCAACTTCACCCTGCGCCCGGAGTGGATCGCCGAGGCCACCACGAGCCTGCTGCGCGACCCGCGGCTCGGGACGCCGCTGACCGGCGCGCCGCAGACGGTCATCGTCGAGTACTCCTCGCCGAACATCGCCAAGGAAATGCACGTCGGGCACCTGCGCTCCACGATCGTGGGCGACGCCATCGCCCGGGTGCTCGAGTTCGCCGGCCACCACGTGATCAGGGATAACCACGTGGGTGACTGGGGAACCCAGTTCGGAATGCTGATCGAGTACCTGTTCGACGTGGGCGAGCACGCGCCTGAGGCGCAACTGCTGCGCACCGACCCGAACGCCTTCTACCAGGCCGCGCGCGTCAAGTTCGACACCGACCCGGACTTCGCGGACCGCGCCAGGGAGCGGGTGGTCAAGCTCCAGTCCGGGGACGACCCGGCCACGCAGCGGCTGTGGGAAGAGCTGATGGAGCTGTCGCGGGACTACCTGCGGGACACCTACGCGCTGCTGCGGGTCACGCTGACCGACGACGACATCCGGGGCGAGAGCTTCTACAACGACATGCTGGCCGATGTCGCCGCGGACCTGGAAGCCCAGGGGCTGGCGACGATCAGCGACGGCGCGCTGTGCGTGTTCCCGCCCGGCTTCACCAGCCGCGACGGCAGCCCGCTGCCGGTCATCATCCGCAAGCGGGACGGCGGCTACAACTACTCCACCACGGATCTGGCCACCATCCGGTACCGGGTGGACAAGATGAACTGCGACCGCGCGATCTACGTGGTCGGCTCGGACCAGGCGCTGCACTTCAGGATGGTCTTCGCGGTCGCCAGGCTGGCCGGATGGCTGCCCGCGGACGCCGACTTCACCCACGCGCAGATCGGCATGGTGCAGGGCACGGACGGGCACCGGCTGCGGACCAGGGAAGGCGACACGGTCAAGCTGAGCGACCTGCTCGCCGAGGGCATCGAGCGGGCGGGCGCCATCCTCGACGAGATCGAGAACCTCGACGCCGCGGCGAGGGACGAGATCGCCGAGGACGTCGGCATCGGCGCGATCAAGTACGCAGACCTGTCCACCGCGCGGGACAGCGCGTACATCTTCGACTGGGACCGGATGATCTCGTTCCGCGGCAACACCGGGCCCTACCTCCAGTACGCGACGACCCGGATCCGGTCCATCTTCCGCAAGGCGGGGATCGCCGAGGCCGACGCCCGGGGCCCTGTGGAGGTCACCGCGCCCGCCGAGCGAGAACTGGCGCTGAGGCTGCTCGGCTTCGGCGCGGCCGTCACCACCGTCGCCGACACCGCCGAGCCGCACCGGCTGTGCGGCTACCTCTTCGAGGTGGCCAGCCTGTTCACCGCGTTCTACGAGCAGTGCCCGGTCCTGCGGGCCGAGGACGAGGCGACCAGGGATTCCCGGCTCGCCCTGTGCGCGGCCACGCTGCGGGTGCTCACCTGCGGGCTCGGCCTGCTCGGCGTGCCGGTTCCCGACCGGATGTAGCGTCCGCCAGGCGGACGCGCGTAACCGCACCGTTATTAACCTCATCGGAGGATAACGTGTGGCCGCCGGAGGCACGCGCGTGCGTTCGGGATAATTCCGCTTTCCTCCGCACCATGTGAGGCCGCGAACGTAGTGCTTACGTGAGCTCCGAACCCGTACCGGTTCCCCTGCCGACACGGCAGTCTCGAAACCACGGAACCGAACGGACGCGCGGGGCGGGCGCGGCGTCCAGTGAAGGAGGCATCGATGATTGGCCGCAACAGGCGCGGCAACCGCCAGGCCAGCATGAGGGCACGCGTCGGCATCGCCACCGCGGTGCTGGTCGGCGGCAGCGCGGTAGGCGTGGCAGCGGTCGCAGCTGCCAGCCACGGCTCCGCGACGGCCACGGCACAGTCCGCCGGGTTCACGCACAACATCAACCACAGGATCGGCGAGTTCAACCACAGGATCAGCGAGCAGGCGGCGCTGAGCTCGGCGCTCAGCACGTGGGGCACCTCACGGCAGAAGTCCCTCACCATGCTGACCGAGATGCAGCCCATGAGCGCCTTCAGCCAGGTCTGGCAGCACCACACGCAGCTC
The DNA here is from genome assembly GCA_035294225.1 of Trebonia sp. Classification (GTDB taxonomy): domain Bacteria; phylum Actinomycetota; class Actinomycetes; order Streptosporangiales; family Streptosporangiaceae; genus Trebonia. The sequence continues at coordinate 35,877 of DATGLH010000077.1, read as the reverse complement.
GCCGTGCAGCGCGGCACCGTGGTCCTGGCGACCAGGAAGTTCCTGCTCGTCAGGTCCAAGAACGGCGACCTGCACCTGTGGTGGATCACCGGCGGCACGAAGTTCTTCAACGTGTCCAACTCGCAGTCCGGCTGGGCCGCGATGACCGGAAGCACCGCGGCGGCCTCGGCGGCCATGACGGCCAACAACCTCACCCCGGCCACGACCATGATGGCGGGCAGCACGACCGCCGCGGCCCAGCTGGCCGCTCCGGTCGCGAAGCCGACCACCATCAGGGTGGACACCGGGACCGTCACCGTAACCATCACGATCGCCAGCAACACCGCCACGGTCACGGCGCCGAACACGGCCACCACCACGTCAAGCGTGATCCCCATGACGACCAGGCCCACCATGACGAGGCAGTGGAACTGGACGGCGACGAGGGGCGTGCGCCGTGGTGACCTGGTGCTGGTCGCCGGTCAGCGCGTGCACGGCTTCCTCATCGCGAAGCTGGTGCTCTTCGCGGCCCCGAACACCGTCACGCCGATGCCGACGGCCACGCCGACGGTGACAGCCACCCCGACGTCCACCGCCACCCCGGCCGTGGCGCCCACCGCGACCTCGACCTCGACGTTCAGCGGTGCGAACAGCTAACCCGATCCGTTCTCGCTAGCAGCCCGCGGGCGGCCCCGTGCCGCCCGCGGGCGCTGCCGCAAGGGACCATGGCAGACCTCAGCTATCCCGGCCGCCGGCGCGGCGAGCAGCGCACGCTGCGCACGGGCGACCTCGTGCTCGACGAGGCCCGGTGGACCGTCCACCGGGCGGGACGGCAGGTTGACCTGTCGCCTACCGAGTTCCGGCTGCTCGCCTATCTGATGCGCAACCAGGGGCAGGTACTCACCCGGGCGCAGCTCCTGGAGAACGTGTGGGGCTGGACCGGAAACGGCCAGTCCCAGGTCGTCGAGACCTATGTCAGCTACCTGCGCCGCAAGCTCGACGCGCTCGGTCCCCGGCTCATTCACACCCGGCGCGGTGTCGGCTACCTGCTCAGCGCCGCCGAGGACGCCCATGGTCCGGACCTGTCCCGCGCCGGCCACGGGAGCTCCCGCGCATCTTGCCGCGACGAATCGGCTATGTTGCCATAGTCTCGGAGGCGAAAGCGGGTCGCGGGCCGACAGCGTCGGCCGTGAACACGGCGCGAGCCGACAGCGTCGGCCGTGAACACGGGAGGAGGACAGGTGAGCGGACTCGTCCTGCTGGTGCTCATCGGCTTGGGTGCCGCCTGGCTGTGGACCCGCGGCCGCAAGCGCCTGAGCCTGCCGGTGAACGGCAAGCACTGGGGCGCGGTCATCGTCATCGTCGTGGTGCTCCTGGCCCTGGCCTACGGGGCCACGCATACGACGCACCCGCACGTGCCCTGACGGCGGGCTGATCCCCACCGCTGATCCCCACCGCGCTCAATCGCTCCGCTTGCCGTCCAGCGGGATCTCGAACCAGACCGCCTTGCCTTCCGGGGTCGGGCGGGAACCCCAGCGGGTGGCCAGCTGCTCGACAAGGTACAGGCCCCGGCCGCCCTCGTCGGTCGCCCTGGCAGTACGCAGCCTGGGCAGCCGGAGGTCCAGGTCGAAGACCTCGACCCAGACGGCCTCGGCGCCACGCCGGAGGCGGAGCACGAACTCGCGGGGGCGGCGCGCGGGCACCGGATGGGAGACCGGGGTATCCAGGGTCTGCGTGGCGACGGCCGGCGCGGCGGCCCAGGCTCCCGGCAGCGCGCCCGGCAGGGGCGGCACTGGCGCGGAGACGGCCGCCGGCGCGTCGTTGTCAAGGTCAGGACGGCGCCCGGACGGGTTCGGCGTCACCGAGGCGTGCAGCACGGCGTTGGTCACGACCTCGGACACCAGCAGGCAGGCGAGGTCCGCCTGGCCGGGATCCATGTTCCAGGAAGCGAACGTGCTGGCCGCGAGGCGGCGCGCTTCCGACACCATGATGGGCTCGGCGGGGAAGGCGCGCTCGGCCGACGCGAGGTCCTCGCGCGAGGACCGGAGCACCAGGATCGCCATGTCGTCGTCGATGTCTCCGGGAACGGCGTTTTCCGCGGCGAACGCCAGCGCGTCGGCCGTGCCGCTCACCGTGCCGCCGCCGGCCGTTCCGCTCACCGTGCCGCCGCCGGCCGTGCCGCCGTCTGCCGCGGCGAGGATCGCGTCGCGCAGCATGGCGACCGCCTCTGCCTCGGTGTAGTGCCCGGAGCCGTCCGCCTTGGTCCGCCGGTCGGTGAGGCCGTCCGTGTACAGCACGAGGGCGGCGCCCGGCGGGAGCCGCACCGTCTGCTCCTTATAGGTCGGCAGCCCGCGGATGCCGCGGCCGCGGACGCCGAGCAGCACGCCCTTGTGCCGGATATCCAGCGGCCGCACCGTCCCGCCCGAGACCAGCAGCGGCGCCGCGTGCCCGGCATTGGCGAAGGTCAGCTCGCGGGACCACGGGTCGTAGATCAGGTAGATGCAGCTGACCGTGGGCGGGTCCCCGGCGGCCCCTACCGGAGCCGTGGACCGGACCCACTCGTCGAGCTTGCGCATGATGTCGGCGGGAGCCTTCTCGTCCTGGGCGTAGGCACGCAGCGCCGCGCGGAGCTGCCCCATGGTGGCCGCGGCGCGGGCGCCGCGGCCCTCCACGTCGCCGATGACCATCCCGACCCGCCCGGCCGCGAGCGGGATGATGTCGTACCAGTCCCCGCCCACCTGGGTCTGGATGCCCTGCCCATGCGTCTCAAGCGGCTTGGCGGGCACGTAGCGGAACGCGACCTCGAGCCCGTCAAGCTCGGGGGCCTCTTGCGGCAGCAGGCTCTGCTGGAAGGCGAGGGCGGTCTGCCGCTCGGCCTCGAACAGCATGGCGTTGTCGATGGCAACGGCTACCCGGCTGGCGATCGCGCCGATCAGATCGCCGTCGGCCAGGTCGTAGTGCGGGTCCGGGCGGTCGGTGATCCTGGACAGGGCCAGCGCCATCACGCCGAGCAGCTCGCCCCGCGCGTACAGCGGCGAGGCCAGCACCGAGGTCAGCCCGGCCTGGTCGGCCGCGGACATCGACTCCTCGCTCGGCGCCGGGTAGTACTCGGCGTGCAGGTCCGGGACCACGATCGTCTCAAGCCGCGCCATGGCCTGCTGCATGAAGTGGCCCGGCGGATAGTGGATGGCCTCGCCGATGCGCGCCCAGGTGCCCGGCGGCGGCTCCCAGTTGCCCGCGTGGGTCTGCACCCGGCGGATGAGCTTGTCGCCGCTGAACAGGTCGATGAAACAGTGGTCGGCGAACTGCGGGACCAGGATCTGCGCGACCTGCCTGAGCGTGACGTCGAGTTCCAGGGACCCGGCCAGCCGCTCGCCGATCCGCTCAAGCAGCCGCAGCCGGTCCTGCTCGCGCTGCGCGTCCCGCCGTCCCGCCTCGGTTATCAGCACCACCATGCCGTCGATGCCGCCTGACGGATGGCGCAACGGTACGGCGAGCACCTTGACGAACACCAGGCTGCCGTCGGCGCGGTTGCCGGTGAACGTGCCCTCCCAGGACCTCCCGCTCAGGACCTGCCGGGACAGGTCGGCCGCCTTCGGCGGGTCCCCGCCGGGAATGAATCCGAGCGCGTGCAGGGGCTGCCCGGCCAGCAGGGACACGTCGGCGGGGAGCCGTAGCAGCCTGGCGACGTGCTCGTTCACGAAGCGGACATTGCCCTGCCGGTCAGCGACGATAACGCCGATCTCCGCCTGGCGCAGGACGACGTCCGCCGGCAGGTGCGGGTCGAAGACGCCCTCGTTCCAGCGCGCCAATTGTCACGCTCCGGTCACTGAGTAGGTCCCTGGTCACTCCTTGGACACAAATACGTGCGAGGCTACCTCGGCTGGGATGTCGACCGGCTCCGTCCCGTCCGTGCCGTCCTCGCCGCACACCCGGACATCACCGTGAACTGCCTCGAGCAACACCTTGCGTCCGGGTTGTATCCCGGCCCGCTTCAGTTTATGCATCAGAACAAGGTCACTTTGAACATGCTCCGTAATCCTGGTCACAGTAGCCCGTACGGCCCCAAAAGTGTCACGGATCACGGCCGTCATCGGCTGATCCTGCTGGGCCCCGGCCGCACCGGCCGCACCGGCCGCACCGGGCGCGGGAACCGCGGGGGGCTCTCCCGTGATCAGTTCCTCCAGGCCCGGGATCAGGTTGCCGTGCGGGCAGCGGTCGGGGCGGCCGAGCAGTTCGAACAGGCGCCGCTCGACGCTCTCCGAGATGACGTGCTCCCAGCGGCACGCCTCGATATGCACTTCTTCCCACGGCAGCTTGATGATGCTGACCAGCAGGCACTCGGCCAGCCGGTGCTTGCGCATCACGCGCGTCGCCAGCGTCCGTCCGGTTTCGCTGAGCGCGAGCTGCCGGTCGCCCGCCACGTGCAGCAAGCCGTCCCGTTCCATCCGGGCGACCGTCTGGCTGACCGTCGGGCCGGACTGAGAGAGCCGTTCCGCGATCCGCGCGCGCAGCGGGACGATCCCCTCCTCTTCCAGTTCGAAGACCGTACGGAGGTACATCTCCGTCGTGTCGATAAGCCCCTGGGCAGTCACTGAACCTTACTCCCCTGTTGGCACTCCCCTGTTGGCACAAACCAGCCGGCCTTCTGAATGCGATGCTACGCGCTCGCACGGCAACCCCCGTGCGCCTAGGGCGACAGCCGCTCGATGACCCAGCCGCCATCGCCGGACGCCGCGCGCCGGTACCGCAGCCGGTCGTGGAGGCGGTTCGGCCGGGACTGCCAGAACTCGATCGTGTCCGGCACGATGAGGTACCCGCCCCAGAAGTCCGGCATCGGCACCTCGGTCCCCTCGGGCCACCGTGCCGACAGCTCGGCGACCCGGTCGTCCAGCTCCGCGCGCGATGCGAGCACGCGCGACTGCCGGCTGGCCCACGCGCCGATCTGCGATCCGCGCGGGCGCGAGCGGAAATACGGCTCGCTTTCCGCCGTCGAAAGCGGCCGCGCGCTGCCCTCCACGGTCACCTGGCGGCCCAGGCCGTACCAGGGGAAGACCGCGCAGCAGCGCGGATCCGCCGCGAGGTCGGCGCCCTTGCGGGAGGTGCGGTTCGTGTAGAAGGTGAAACCGCCCGTGTCGTGGGCCTTGAGCAGGACGGTCCGCGCGTGGGGGCGGTCGCCCATCGTGGCGAGCACCATCGCGGTCGGCTCGGGCAAGCCCGCGGCAGCGGCGTCGTCGAGCCAGCGCGCGAACTGCGTCATCGGGCAGGCGTCAAGCATTTCCGGTGTTAGCGTCGCGTCCATAAATGACGATCTTTACATGCCGCCGGGCTACCGCAACCCCGCACGCGGCGGTTCAATGAAGCCGCGGCTGGCTGGTGCGCACCAATGCGCCGGCTCGCCCGCGAACCCCCTACCGGGAGGAGAAAAGGCTGATGTCCGACTTCAAGCCGGGTCTCGAAGGCGTCGTGGCATTCGAGACCGAGATCGCCGAACCCGACAAGGAAGGCGGCTCGCTCCGCTACCGTGGCGTGGACATCGAGGAGCTCGCCGGGCACGTGTCCTACGGCCACGTGTGGGGGCTGCTCGTCGACAATTCCTTCACCCCGGGGCTGCCGTCGGCCGAGCCACTGGAGCTGCCCAGGCACACCGGCGATGTCCGCGCCGACGTGCAGAGCGCGGTCGCCGCGCTCGCCCCGGCCTGGGGACTGCGCCCGCTGCTTGACATCGGCCCCGAGCAGGCACGCGACGACCTCGCCCGCGTCTCGGTGCAGATGCTGTCGTTCGTCGCGCAGTCGGCCCGCGGCGCCGGCCTTCCCGCGGTCCCGCAGAGCCGCGTAGCCGAGGCGAAGACCGCGGCCGAGGCATTCCTGATCCGCTGGCGCGGCGAGCCCGACCCGCGGCACGTCAGAGCGGTGGACGCCTACTGGACCTCCGCCGCCGAGCACGGGATGAACGCCTCCACGTTCACCGCCCGGGTGATCGCCTCCACCGGCGCGGACGTCGCGGCGGCGATGTCCGGCGCGGTCGGCGCCCTGTCCGGCCCGCTGCACGGGGGCGCGCCAGCCCGCGTGCTGCACATGATCGAGGAAGTCGAGCGCACCGGCGACGCGGAAGGGTACGTGAAGTCCGTTCTCGACCGCGGCGGGCGGCTGATGGGCTTCGGGCACCGGGTGTACCGGGCCGAGGACCCGCGGGCCCGGGTGCTGCGCCGCACCGCGAAGGAGCTCGGCGCGCCGCGGTACGAGGTGGCCCTGGCGCTGGAGAACGCCGCGCTGGCCGAGCTGCGGGCCCGGCGGCCGGACCGCGTGCTCGAGACCAACGTGGAGTTCTGGGCGGCGATCGTGCTGGACTTCGCCCAGATCCCGGCGGAGGTCACCCCGTCGATGTTCACCTGCGCCCGGACCGCGGGCTGGTCGGCGCACATCCTCGAGCAGAAGCTGACCGGCCGCCTCGTCCGCCCGTCCGCCCGCTACACCGGCCCCGGCGCCCGGCCCGTCAGGGACGTGCCCGGCGCGGCTGAGGTGCTCGACCGGGAGGTCTGAACGCTACCCTGGTCGGGTGAGCGGCATCGTCATCCCCGAACAGATCAGGCCGCGGGACGGCAGGTTCGGCTCCGGCCCCACCAAGGTGCGCCCGGAACAGGTCGCCAGGCTCGCGGCCGCGCGCGAGCTCGGCACGTCGCACCGGCAGGCGCCGGTGCGGGCTGTCGTGCGGCGCGTCCGTTCCGGGCTGGCCGAGCTTTTCGGCCTTCCGAACGGGCACGTGGTGGCTCTGGGCAACGGAGGCACCACCGCCTTCTGGGACGCCGCCGCGTTCGGGCTGATCCGGGAGAAGTCACAGCACCTGTCGTTCGGCGAATTCTCGGCGAAGTTCGCCGCGGTCACGTCGGACGTGCCCTGGCTGAAGGAGCCGACGGTCATCTCGTCCGAGCCGGGCAGCCACCCGCTGCCGCGCGCCGAGGCGGGGGTGGACGCCTACGCGCTCACCCACAACGAGACCTCGACCGGCGTCTGCATGCCGGTCCGGCGCCCGGCGGGCGCGGACGAAGGGTCCCTGGTGCTGGTGGACGCGACCAGCGGGGCAGGGGCGCTGCCGGCCGACCCGGCGGAATACGACGCGTACTATTTCGCGCCGCAGAAGGTCTTCGGTGCCGACGGCGGGTTGTGGATCGCGGTGCTGTCCCCGGCGGCCCTGGAGCGGATCGACGAAATCGCGGCCAGCGGCCGGTACATCCCCGGTTTCTTGTCCCTGCGGATCGCGGTGGAGAACTCGGTCAAGGACCAGACCTATAACACGCCCGCGGTGTCCACCCTTGTGCTGCTCGCCGCGCAGGTGGACTGGCTGCTGGAACGAGGCGGCATGGCCTGGTGCGAGCAGCGGACGGCCCGTTCGGCGGGAATCCTCTACGAGTGGGCCGAAAAGTCGGCGTTCGCCGCACCGTTCGTGACCGACCCCGCCATGCGGTCCCCCGTGGTCGGCACCGTCGACTTCAGCGATGAGGTGAGCGCCGACGCGGTGGCCGCGGTGCTGCGGGAAAACGGGATCGTGGACACCGAGTCGTACCGCAAGCTCGGCCGCAACCAGCTGCGGATCGGCATGTTCCCGGCGGTGGACCCCGATGACGTGGCCGCGCTCACCGCATGCATCGACTATGTGGCCGAACGGCTCGCGTTAGCGCGCGAAGGCGCCCATCAGCACCACGAGCACCAGCAGCCCCAGCACCGTGGGCAGCAGCCACCGGGGAACCCTGTTCACGGCCATAGCCTACGTGGCAGAGGTGATCTATGAGGCTGTTCGTCGGGCTCGCCCCGCCGCCCGCGGTTCTCGATGACCTGGACGCGGCATGCGCGCCGTTCCGCCCGCTCCGCGAGGACCTGCGGTGGACCAGCCGCGAGGCCTGGCACATCACGCTCGCCTTCCTGGGCGAGGTGAGCGACCTGAGCCTTACCCGGCTGCTGCCGCGCCTCGGGCGCGCCGCCCGCCGTCACTCCTCCTTCAGCCTGAGCGTGGCCAGCGCCGGGGCGTTCCCCGGCCCCGCCAGGGCCAACGTGCTGTGGAGCGGCCTTGCGGGCGACCGGCGCGCACTCGGCGACCTCGCCGCATCGGTCAGCGCGGCCGCGCGCCGGGCCGGGGCCGTGCCGCCCGATGCCGCTCGCCGCTTCCGGCCGCACCTGACGCTCGCGCGGTGCCGCGCGCCAGCCGACGTGCGCGCCATCGTCGCCGGCCTCGAGGGGTACCAGGGCCCGTCGTGGACCGCCGGGGAGATCTGCCTCATCCGCAGCCGGCTCGGCGGGCACCCCCGGTACGAGACGCTGGGCACGTGGCAGCTCGCTGCTAGCCCGGGGGGACGACCCCCCGGAACCCCCCGGCTGCTCGCCCGGTCTGACGACCATACCGGGCAAGCGTAAATCAGGACTGGCTCAGCTTTTCAAGGATCGGGGCCGCGGCCCGCAAGATCGCGCGCTCCTCCGGGGTCAGCTCCTGCAGCCGCTGCGCGAGCCACGCCTCACGACGGCGGCGCACCCGGTTCACCAGCGCGCGGCCTTCCGGGGTCACCGTGAGGATCACCTGCCTGCGGTCGGTGGGGTGCGGCTCCCGCTGCACCAGGCTGCGCTCTTCGAGCACCGCGATCACCCGGGTCATCGACGGCGGCTGCACCTTCTCGTGGTCCGCGAGCTCGCCTGGGGTCATTGCCTGGTGACGTTCCAGCGCCGCCAGCGCGGCGAGTTGGATGTCAGAAAGGACCGTTTCGGTCCCGCCGAGTCCGAAGCGCTCCACCCGGAGACGCCGCGCGAGCCTGCTGATCGAAATCCGCATCGCGGTCGCCAGTCCCGCGTCCGATTGCGTACCTGCCTGAGGCATCCACCAAGTACATCACGCGCGGCCTGGCCGCATAAGAGCCGCATAAGAGAGAGTGAAGATACCGCATTACGGCGGCGGGGCAGCCGCCGCCGCGAGCCAGTTAGCCTTGGAACGTGGGACAAGCAGAACGCCCGGAGCCGCCTCCGCCACGAGAGGCGGACGACCGCACGGTGACAGCGGTGATCACCGCCGGGTGGGCGGTCGCGCTCGTGATCCTGCTCATCGTCCGCGCCGCGCTGCCGCCCGGATCGCGGTGGTGGGTGTGGACCTGCGCCGCCGGCCTGGGCATGGGGCTGTTCGGGCTCTGGTACGTGCCCGTGCTCAAGCGGGGGCGGGCACGAGCCGCGCTCCGGCGCGCTCAGCCTTCGGAGGCTCAGCCTTCGGAGGCTCAGCCTTCGGAGCCGGACTCGGGGTACGTATCGCGGGACAGCGGTTCGAAGACCGTCTCTTCCACCGACACACCCGGCAGGTCCACCAGGTCGTAGCCGAACTCGTCGATCACCGGGGCGGTCGCCTGCGCCGCGGCCCCGGTTCCCGCCGCCTCCGAGTGCGCGCCGCAGCCGTGATCCGCCGAGACCACCCGGCCGTCGTCCGGCGCGAAGGCATTGCCGCAGACGCCGAAGAGACGGCCGAGCCCGCCGCTGAGCGGCACGAAGAACCCGCAGCTCACGCAGTGCGCTGGCGCGGCGTGGGAAAGCGGTGTGCGCGGTCCGTGATCGCTTTCGTACCAGCGCTGCGCCGTGTCGTCGCGGCCGTAGGCGGACAGCACGCGGGACCGCCCGGGAGCGGGCAACTCGGCTGGCTCTTGCGGTCCCGCCTCGGCGTTGTCCGCGTCGGTCCGGGGGCTGAACCAGTCGACGACAGGGTCGTCGCCGTCGAGGATCACCAGCGGGACCAGGCGCTCGTCGTCCGCGCTGGCCGGCAGCAGGTCGCCGATGCCTACGTCACCCGGGCGCAGCCGGTCCTGCCAGGGCACCCACGGCGGCGCTAGCAGCGCGTCCGGGCCGGGCAGCAGGACGCTCTCGTTCACCGTGACCACCTTCGAGCGCGGGGCGCGCGCCATCGTGACGGCCCACCGCCATCCCACGTAAGCCGGGTCGAGGCATTCGAACAGGTGCGTTACGACACGATCGCCGGCGGCCTCGGCGCCCAGATGAGCGCCGACCGCGTCAGGGCTCACTCCTGCCCCGCCGGTCAGGGCCTGCCTGGCCACGTCCACGGCTTCGGCGCAGATGTGGTCCGGTTCCTTCGCGCGGGCTCTGATCGTGCTCACAGCTGCCAATTCTCGCTCCTCCGGCGGCCGGCCGCGAGAGCCGGCCTGCCAGGTCATCCCCCTATGGGCTCGTCGCAGTGCCGCTGACCAAGAATACTGGGTACATGCGGATGTCCGATGCGCTGCGGCGGGCTGGGGGCACGGCCCTGGCAGCGGGCCGCGCCTTCAGATCGGGTACGCAGGCCGGCGGCCGGGCGACCCGGCGGACCGGGCGTTTCGTGCACCGCATCACCGGCGCGCAGGGCGCGGCCCGTACCGGTCTGGCCACGCTCATCGAGACGACGGCCGCGAGCGGCGCCGGCGACGCGTTCGTCACCGTGGCACTGGCGGGGACGATCTTCTTCAGCACGTCCGTGGATCAGGCGCGAGGCCGCGTCGTGCTCTTCCTGATCATCACGATGGCGCCGTTCGCGGTGCTCGCCCCGTTCATCGGGCCCGCGCTCGACCGGATACAGCAAGGCCGCCGGTTCGTGCTCGCCGGCACGATGATGGCCCGCGGCCTGCTCTGCTATGCCATGTCGGCGAACGTCGCCGACTCGGTGACCCTGCTGCCCGCCGCGTTCGGCATCCTCGTGCTGCAGAAAGCCGGCGGGGTCGTCAAGGCATCGGTCACGCCGCGGCTGCTGCCCGCCGAGATCACGCTGGTGACCGCCAACGCGCGGTCCGGCCTGATATCCCTCGCCGCCTCCACGATTGCGGCGGGCGTCGCCGCCGGCGTGCAGTTCATGGGGGGCGCCGCGTGGACGTTGCGGGTCGCCACCCTGGTCTACCTGGCCGCGATGATCCTCGCGCTACGGCTACCCGAGCAGGTGGACGTGCCGGCTCCGGCGCCGGGCCGCGAGCCGCCCACGCGCCCGGATCCCTGGCCGGCCCAGGGGCCGGGTCCCCGGGCGGCCCGGCGCCCGGATCCCCGGGCGGCCCAGGCGGACCGGCAGTCCCGCACGCTGCCGCTCGAACCCGGCGCGCTGCCGTCCGCGGACGGCAGCAGCCGTGCCCACGGAAGCCGGGGGCGGTGGCGCACCCTGGCCAGCGTCGGCCCCGTGGTCGCTGAGGCGATGACGATCAACGCGGTGCTGCGTGCCTTCTCCGGCTACATCCTGTTCCTCCTGGCGTTCCTGCTGCGCAGCGTGGAGCTCGGCGCACCGCACCACCCGGTGGCGCATAACTTCGCCCTAGGCGCGCTGGCCGCGGGCCTGTCGGCGGGCAGTCTCTCCTCGATGGTCCTCGGGTCCTTCTTCCGCGGCAGGGCACCGCAGCTGATCATGTTCACCGTGCTGGCCATCGCGCCGGTGGTCACGGTGCTGTGCGCCTGGTCGTTCGGCCTGTGGACGGCCGTGGCGGTCGAGTTCACCGCGATCTTCTGCGCCAGCCTGGCCAAGCTGGGCCAGGACTCGATCGTCCAGCGCGAGATCGGCGATGAGATCCGCTCCTCGACGTTCTCGGTGTCCGAGACGCTTAACCAGGTGGCGAACGTGGCCGGCGGCCTGGCCGGCGTGCTGGTATCGATGCTGAACAACGGGCAGGCAGGACTGGCCATCGCCGCGGCGGCCCTGGTCATCGCGCTTGTCATGCTCGTCACCCGGCGCAGGCAGCGCGTCCGCGCGTGGCGGCGGGCTCCCGAGTCCGCCTGGTCACGGTAGGCAGCGAGTCTGCCTGGTCACGGTAGGCAGGCTGCGGCAGGGCCTCGCCAGAGGAAGGCTGCGGCAGGGCGTCGCCGGGCGCCCGGGATAACCGCGACGCTGCCGTCCGGCCGCTCCGCGGCGCGCCCCCGGCCGCGGAGCGGCCGGGGGCGCGCCAGGTCTGTCGTCGTCTGTCGTCTTGATCGCAAAGCCGTGGTCAGGGCTCGATATCGCCCGCGACCGCGCGCAGCAAGGCGGCGATCTGCCTCGCTTCCCTGGGGTCCGGGTGCTTGCCGCGCCGGTAGGCGTCGGAAATCCCGTCAAGCAGCTTCATGAGGTCTTCGATGATCGGGATCATCTCGTCGGGCTTCTTGCGGGGGTGCTTGGCGGCGGCAACGGCGGGCGGGGGCTCTAGGAGGCGCACCTGGAGCGCCTGCGCGCCCTTGCGGCCCTCCACGATGCCGAACTCGACGCGCTGTCCCTTCCCGAGCGTGGTTGTCCCCGGCGGCAGCGCTGAAGAATGCACGAAGACCTCGCCCCCGTCATCGCGGGCGAGGAAGCCGAACCCCTTTTCGGCGTCATACCACTTGACCTTGCCGGTAGGCACGAGCAAGACCTCACGTCTTTAGGAACTGATCACCCGGCCGGCCATGGTCCCGGCTGGATGTTATGGGCGCTTTCTAGGCTATCGGTACCGTGCGGGTGATGGCAGCAGGGTTATCGTGCTCTCAGCCGGGCGGCGGACGCCGCGGCGCGCCACCGGGGGACGCGGCCCCTGGCCGCCGCAGGGTAGCAGCAGGGGCCACGCCGGTCACGGCCTCACACGTTCGGATGGTGCTGGGACGGGATCGCGTGCGAGGCCGTGAGTCCATCGGCAGATCTTCTCCCCCGTTTCAAGATCGCAGTAGCGCTATACCCAGCGGTTATGCGCGAAAACATGAAGTCGCCACCCTCCGCGGCGCGACCCGCGAGCCTTGCGTGCGGGCCGGATCCGGCCATCGGGATCGACGGGGCCTGGCGGCATCCCGCGTCGCAAGAGTGGGCCGTCGGAAGAGTGGGGCTGTGGCCCACAGCCCCACTCTTCCGGGGTCTGTGGGCCACAGCCCCAAACCTGCCGGAGTTGCCGGGCGGGGACGGGCGGGGACGGGCGGGGACGGGAACGGCCCCGGGCTGCCCCGGGGCCGTTCCCTCCGCGCTGAAGACGCAGGCGCTGGACGTCAGAAGTCCATGTCGCCGCCGCCGGGGGCGGCGGGCGCCTTCTCCTTCTCCGGCTTCTCCGCGATCACTGCCTCAGTGGTGAGGAACAGCCCGGCGATGGACGCCGCGTTCTGCAGAGCCGAACGGGTGACCTTCGCCGGGTCGATGATCCCGGCCTTGAACATATCGGTGTACTCGCCGGTGGCGGCGTTCAGGCCCTCGCCCGCGGGCAGGGTCTTGACCTTCTCCACCACCACGCCGCCCTCGAGACCCGCGTTGACGGCGATCTGCTTGAGCGGCTCCTCCAGGGCGCGGCGCACGATCGACGCGCCGGTCGCCTCATCGCCGGACAGCTCCAGCTTGTCGAAGGCGTTCTTCGCGGCCTGCAGCAGCGCGACGCCACCGCCGGGCACGACACCCTCCTCGACCGCGGCCTTGGCGTTGCGCACCGCGTCCTCGATGCGGTGCTTGCGCTCCTTCAGCTCGACCTCGGTCGCAGCGCCCGCCTTGATGACGGCCACGCCGCCGGCCAGCTTCGCCAGCCGCTCCTGCAGCTTCTCGCGGTCGTAGTCGGAGTCGGTGTTCTCGATCTCGGTGCGGATCTGGTTGACCCGGCCGGCGATCTGGTCCGCGTCGCCTGCACCGTCCACGATCGTGGTCTCGTCCTTGGTAACGACGACCTTGCGCGCCCGGCCGAGCACGTCCAGGTCGACGCTGTCCAGCTTGAGGCCGATCTCTTCGCTGATGACCTGGCCGCCGGTCAGGATGGCGATGTCACCGAGCATGGCCTTGCGGCGGTCGCCGAAGCCGGGCGCCTTCACCGCGACGGACTTGAACAGCCCGCGCATCTTGTTGACGACCAGGGTCGCGAGGGCCTCGCCCTCCACGTCCTCGGCGATGATCGCCAGCGGCTTGCCGGACTGCACCACCTTGTCCAGCAGCGGCAGCAGGTCCTTGTTGGCCGAGATCTTGGAGTTGCACACGAGGATGTACGGGTCCTCGAGAACGGCCTCAAGGCGCTCCGGGTCGGTGACGAAGTACGGCGCGATGTAGCCCTTGTCGAAGCGCATGCCCTCGGTCAGCTCGAGCTCGAGGCCGAAGGTGTTGGACTCCTCGACGGTGATGACGCCTTCCTTGCCGACCTTGTCCATGGCCTCGGCGATCATCTCGCCGATCGCCGTGTCGCCGGCGGAGATGGACGCGGTGGAAGCGATCTGCTCCTTGGTCTCCACGTCCTTGGCGAGCTTGGACAGCTCCTCGCTCACCCGCTCGACGGCCGCCTCGATGCCGCGCTTGAGCGCCATCGGGTTAGCGCCGGCGGCGACGTTCCGCAGGCCCTCGCGCACTAGCGCCTGGGCGAGCACGGTTGCCGTCGTCGTGCCGTCACCGGCAACGTCGTCGGTCTTCTTCGCTACTTCCTTGACCAGCTCGGCACCGATCTTCTCCCACGGGTCCTCGAGCTCGATCTCCTTGGCGATGGACACGCCATCGTTGGTGATCGTGGGTGCGCCCCACTTCTTCTCGAGCACCACGTTCCGGCCCTTGGGGCCGAGGGTTACCTTCACGGCGTCGGCGAGCTGGTTCATGCCGCGCTCGAGGCCGCGCCTGGCGTCCTCGTCAAACGCGATCATCTTCGCTGCCATAGGTTCCAGTCCTCCGTGGCGTACGTGCGGACCGGCCGACGCCCGCGACGGACGGCACGCCGGGCGGCAGGCCCTTCCTGCCACCGGGCAATGCCTCATCGCCCGATCCCGCCGTTTGGCTGTCACTCTCGTATGCGGAGTGCCAAGGCCATGTTTAGCACTCTCAGGGGGAGAGTGCAAACGCCAAGGCCGCGTGCAGGGCGTTCGCCGGCTCTCCCGCATCGGGTGGCGGCATCCTCAGCCCTCGCGGCGCGGGAACCGGGTTGCTTCCGAGCCGTGCCCAGCCTGACGGTATCTCAAGCCCCCCGGCGCGGAAGCCGGGGATTGCCGGGGCGGTCCAGTCGCTGATCGGCGCGGGGCGGCCCATGCGGCCGCGCTCTCAGGCGATCTTTGGATACCGGACGGGCACCGGGAACGCCGCTGGCATGCTGGAGGTCAGCCGGCTGGTCCGTGACGGACCCGGCGCGGCGGCCACGGCGGCGCCCGGGGTGCCGCGGGCGCGCCGGCTAGTGCCCCGCGACCACGGGGCGCGCCCGCAGGGCAACCACGGCAAGGCGCAGATCGGCTCATGAGGATTCTGGTGACCGGCGGTGCGGGCTTCATCGGCTCGCATTACGTGCGGACGCTGCTGACCGGGGGTTATCCCGGCTACGAGGACGCGCGGGTGACCGTGCTCGACAAGCTCACCTACGCGGGGAATCTGGCCAACCTCGAACCGGTGGCCGGGGGGTTCGCGTTCGTGCGCGGCGACATCTGCGACGCCGGCCTGCTCGCGCGGGTGGTCCCCGGGCATGACGCGGTGCTCAACTTCGCCGCCGAGACCCACGTGGACCGGTCGATCGCCGGGGCGGCGGAGTTCGTCACCGCCAACGTGACCGGGGTGCAGGTGCTGCTAGACGCCTGCCTGGCCGCAGGCGTGCCACGGGTGGTGCACGTGTCCACCGATGAGGTCTACGGCTCCATTCCGGCCGGGTCGTGGGCCGAGGGCGCCCCGCTGGACCCGAACTCCCCCTACGCGGCCGCCAAGGCCGGCGGTGACCTGCTCGCCCTGGCGTACGCGCGCACCCACGGGCTGAACGTCAGCATCACCCGGTGCTGCAACACCTACGGGCCCTACCAGTACCCGGAAAAGATCATCCCCCTGTTCGCCACCAGCCTGCTGGACGGCAGGCCCGTCCCCCTCTACGGCGACGGGGGAAACGTGCGCGGCTGGGTCCACGTCGACGACCACTGCCGCGGCGTCCACCTGGTGCTTGAACGCGGCGGCCCCGGCAGGGTCTACCACATCGGCGGCGACACCGAACTGACCAACCGGCAGCTGACCGCTGCGATCCTGGCCGCCTGCGGCGCCTCCTGGGACATGGTGATCCCCGTGGCCGACCGCAAGGGCCACGACCGCCGCTACAGCCTGGATGACACCCTGCTCCGCTCCATGGGCTACCTCCCCCGGATACCGTTCGCCGACGGCCTCGCGGCCACCATCGGGTGGTACGCCGCCAACCGCGCCTGGTGGCAGCCCCTGCCCAGGCCCGCGCCCCCCGTTCGCCCCGGGACCGCGCCGTGACCCGGTGGCCGGCCGCCGGCCCGCCCGGCGGCCGGGCGGGCCGGCGGCGGCTAGCGGAGTGCGTCGAGCTGCGCGGCGAGCCACCGCCGCGGCGCGTGGCGCGCCGCGGCGGCGGCCATCGCGGCAGCGCGCCGCCGCCGCTCGCCGGCGGGCATGCTGAGCGCGGCATGCAGCGCGTCCGCGGTGGCTGTGACGTCGTACGGGTTGACGAGCAGCGCCTCGCCGCCGATCAGCGCGGCGGCCCCCGCCTCGCGGGAGAGCACGAGCGCGCAGCCGCCCTCGCTCAGCACCGGCCCCTCCTCGGCAACCAGGTTCATGCCGTCCCTTATGGGGTTGACGAGGAGCACGTCCGCCAGCCCGCACGCGGCGAGCGAACGCGGGTAGTCGTCTTTCACGTCCAGGATCAGCGGTTCCCAGTCCGGCGTCCGGAACTCGGCGTTGATCTCCTCGGCCAGCTTGTGCACGCGTGCGGTGTAGTCGCGGTACTCGGCCAGCGCGGAGCGGGACGGGTAAGCGAACGCCAGGTGCACCACGCGGCCATGCCACTGCGGCCGGGTCGCCAGCAGCTCACGGTAGGCGGCAAGCCCTCGCGCGATGTTCTTGGACAGCTCGGTGCGGTCGACCCGGACGATCAGCTGCCGCCCGTTCGCCGCGCCGGCGATGGCGCTGGCCGCCGCCCGCACGTCGGCGTCCTGGGCGCGGGCGCGCAGCGCCTGGACGTCGACCCCGAGCGGGTGGACCGCGACCTCGGTCACGCGGCCACGGTAGGTCACCTGGCCGGTGCCGCCGGAGCCCCGGCTGACCCGGGCGCCGAGAACCGCCTCACAGCAGTCGAGAAACGCCGCGGCCCACCGCTCCGCGAGGAAACCCGCGTGGTCGGCGCCCAGCATCCCGTCCAGGATCGCGACGGCGACGTCGTCCGGCAGCAGCCGGTAGTAGTCAGGCGGCGCCCACGGGGTGTGCTCGAAGTGGGCGATCCGCGCGCCGGGACGCCGGTCCCGCAGCAGCCGCGGTGCCAGCGCCAGGTGGTAGTCCTGGATGAGCACGCGGGTCCCTGGCTTCCACTCCTCCGCCAGCGCCCCGGCGAAAGCCTCGTTATAGGCGACGTAGCCCGCCCAGTCGCGGCGGAACCCGGCGCCGAACCGCGGCTGGTTCGGCGTGTCGAACAGAAGGTGGTGGATGAACCACAGGACCGAGTTGGCGATGCCGTTGTAAGCGGCGCCGAACGTGTCCGCGGGGATGTCCAGCATCCGCACCGGGGTCCCGCCCGGCTCCCCGCCCGCCCGCTCGCCCCGCCGGGCGGCTTCCCGGTCGGCGTCGCTGAGCGCCGCGCACAGCCAGAGCACTCCGCCATCGGCGGCCACCGCCGCCAGGCCCGACGTCAAACCGGATACCAGCCCGCCGCCGCCGCGCCTGACGGTCAGCGACCCGTCCTCGGCGAAGCCGAACGACACGGGCCCCCGGTTCGAGGCGACAAGGACCAGCCGGCTCGGGTCGTCAGTCATATGAAGCAAGACTAGTTGAAACGATCATTAACCCCCTTGCCGGGGGCATTGCCCTATCGGATACAGTGTTTGGTGCCGTTCGCGACCTGCCGGCGCCGGCACAGGACTACAGGACTGCCGGCACAGGACTACGGCATGGCAGATAACTGAATACCTCATCCAGAGGGGTGGAGGGATCGGCCCTGTGAAGCCCCGGCAACCATCGCGGAAACGCACCTCAGTAAGGCGAGGCGAGCGCGCGACTGGTGCCAAGTCCGGCCCGCGGTCAAGGTGATCGCTGGGAAAGATGGGAGAGAGAGGCCTCGCCCCATGACAGCACAAAGCGACGGTACGCGCGCGCCGGGCACCCCGCGCCTCGGCAACGCCACGGGCCTGTCCTGCCGGGAATGCGGCAAGATCACCGACCTCGGACCTTTCTACGCCTGTGACGAGTGTTTCGGGCCGCTAGAGGTCCGCTACGACTTCCCGCGGCTGACCAGAGCCGATATCCAAGCGGGACCGCAGAACATCTGGCGTTATGCCCCCCTGCTGCCGGTACCGCAGGACGTCGCGAGCCGCCCCACCACCGAGCCCGGCTTCACGAAGCTGGTCCGCGCCGACGGGCTGGCGGCCGAACTTGGCATGCGGCGGCTGTGGATCAAGGACGACAGCGGAAACCCGACCCACTCGTTCAAGGACCGGGTAGTCGCGGTCGCGCTGGCCGCCGCGGTGGAGATGGGCTTCAAGGTGCTCGCCTGCCCGTCCACCGGCAACCTGGCGAACGCGGTGGCGGCGGCGGCCGCGCGGGCCGGCATCCGGTCGGTGGTCATGGTCCCGGCGGACCTGGAAGGCCAGAAGATCCTCACCACCGCGGTGTACGGCGGCACGTTCGTCACCGTGGACGGCACCTACGACGACGTGAACCGGCTCGCCTCCGAACTGGCCGGCGAGCACGAGGACTGGGCGTTCGTCAACGTGAACGTGCGGCCGTACTACGCGGAGGGCTCGAAGACGCTCGGTTTCGAGATTGCCGAGCAGCTTGGCTGGCGGCTGCCCGAGCAGGTGGTGGTGCCGATCGCGTCCGGCGCCCAGCTGGTGAAGATCGACAAGGGGTTCAGCGAGCTGGCGGAGCTCGGCCTGGTGGAGGACAGGCCGTGGCGGGTGTTCGGCGCGCAGGCGACCGGCTGCTCTCCGGTGTCCGAGGCGTTCGCCAGGGGGTGGGACGTCGTGCGGCCGGTGAAGCCGTCCACGATCGCGAAGTCGCTCGCGATCGGGAACCCGGCCGATGGCCCGTATGTGCTTGACGTGGTCCGGAGGACCGGCGGCGCGGTCGCCGACGTCTCCGACCCCGAGATCGTCGACTCGATCGCGCTGCTGGCGCGTACCCAGGGCATCTTCGGCGAGACCGCGGGCGGGGTCACCGTCGGCGTGCTGCGCAAGCTGCTCGCCTCGGGCCAGCTTGACCCGGAGGCGGAAACGGTGATCATCAACTCTGGCGACGGCCACAAGACGCTGGACGCCGTGGAGCCGGCCGTCACGGTTCCGGCCGCCATCAAGCCGACGCTCGAGGCGTTCCAGGAGGCCGGGTTCGACGGGGCGGGTGCGGCATGAGCGGCCCCGGCGTCCCGCGGGCGGGCGGGGAACACGCGGGCGGGGAACACGCCGCGAGCGAGCCGCGGGGACGCGTCTCGGTCCGGATCCCGACCATCCTGCGGTCCTATACGGGCGGCGCTGCCGAGGTCACGGCCGGGCACGGCACCCTCCGCGAGGTCATCAGCGAGCTGGACGCGTCCTACCCGGGCCTGGCCGGCCGCATCCTGGACGACGGCGGGCGGCTGCGGCGGTTCGTCAACGTCTACGTTGACGAGGAGGACGTGCGGTTCGCGGCGGGCCTCGACACGCCCGTGCCCGCCGGTGCCCAGGTATCGGTCATCCCAGCGGTCGCGGGCGGCTGACCGGGGCCGTCCCGCCGCGCGAGATGCCCAGCCGGATCCGCGACAGCGGCGGCCGCGTCCCGGAATCCGCCGGAATCTCAGTCCGCGATACCACGGGTGATCGATGCGATGCGGGCCGGCGTGATTGACGGCTATATGGCGCCACGAACGCCGCGCACAGGGTAAGGTCGTTTCCGGTCGTTGCCGGCAAGGCAGGTGCGAGCGCGGGAGCGTGCGTTAGTACGGCTCGTCAGGCCGCGATCGACGGGTTCCGCGGTTGAAGGGCGGGGCTCGAAGCCCGAGCAGCAGTTAGGGAGTTGTTTGGAATGGCTCAGGGCACCGTCAAGTGGTTCAACCCGGACAAGGGCTACGGCTTTATCGCCGTCGACGGTGGCAAGGACGTTTTCGTCCACTTCTCAGCGATCCAGGCGGACGGGTACCGCACCCTCGAAGAGGGGCAGCGGGTCGAGTTCGAGATCACGCAGAGCGACCGGGGACAGCAGGCCGAGAAGGTCGTCGTAGTTTCCTAGAACCCGAGGCTTCGCGCGGCGAAGCCGGGGAATTCGCCGGGTTACGGCCGGCATGCATTCTGGAAGACCTCCCGCGGCGCGGCTGGCCTGTCCGCGTGCCGGGCCGCCCCGGCCGGGGCGGCCCCCTAGCCGCGCCCGTCGATGGCGTCGGCCAGCGCCGCAAGCAGGCGCACGACGCCGGGCGGACCGTCCACCACGAGGTCCGCGGCAGCGGCCACCCGCGGCGACTCGGCGCTGGCGCTGGCGACCGCGCAGCCGGGGATGCCGTCCGCGCGCAGATCACGGAGTGCGGCGAAGGCCGCGAGGTCACCGAGGTCATCGCCGCAGAAGAGCACCGCGCGCGCACCGCGTTCGCTGACCAGCGTCCGCAGCGCGGCTCCCTTGTCGCTGCCCGGCGGGCGCAGCTCGAGCACGAAGCGGCCCGGTTCAAGGGCGAGGCCGGTGCCGGCGGCGAGCGCGGCGAGCGGCTCGCGCAGCCGGTCCAGCGCCGCCTCCGGGTCGGCTGCCTGCCTGGTATGCACGGCGAGCGCGTTTCCCTTGTCCTCGACCCTGGTCCCGTCGGCCGCACCCGCCGCCGCGAGCAGGCCGGGAAGCGCCCGGCGCGCCGCCGCGACGCCCTCTGGCACCGGAGCGGCGGCCAGTTCGCCCCCGTGCCAGCGCTCCGCGCCGTAGTGCCCGAGCACGATCAGCCCCGGAACGCCTTCGAAGCCGCCGAGCGCCACCGCCTCGGCCGCGGGGCGCCCGGTGACGATCGCCACCGTCCCGGCGGACGCGGCCAGCCGGGCCAGCGCCTCCGCCGCGCCGGGCTGCGCCGTGGCGGCGGCCGGGTCGGCGACGATCGGCGACAGCGTGCCATCGAAGTCCGACGCGATCAGGGCGCGCGCGGGGTCGGCCAGGACCGCGTCGAGCCCGGCCTGCCCCTCGGCGGTGCCTGCCCGCAGCGTTCCCACCGCTACTTGCCGTCCGACTGCGGCGAGTTGCCGTCCGACTGCGGCGAGCGCATGCGCTGGCGCCGGGCGCGCTGCGCCCGCAGCCGTTTGACGAGCACCGGGTCGAACGTAAGCGCCTCGGGGCTGTCGATCAGCTCGTTGAGCAGCTGGTAGTACCTGGTCACGGAGATGCCGAGCACCTCGATGATGGCCTGCTCCTTGGCGCCGGGGGTGCGCCACGTGCGCCGCTCGAAGGCGAGGACGCGCATGTCGCGCTCGGACAACGCGGGCATCCGCTGCTCCCCTCAGTAAGCTCGCAGAACGTGGCTTCGTTTCACTGTCTCACGTTCCTGACCGACTACGGCCTGGAAGACGGGTTCGTGGCCGCCTGCCACGGAGTCTGCTTCCAGATCGCGCCGGACGTCCGCGTTATCGACATTACACATCTGGTTCCCCCCGGCGACGTACGGCGCGGCGCCGCGGTGCTCGCGCAGGCCGTGCCGTACTTCCCGCCCGCGGTCCACGTCGCCGTCGTGGACCCCGGCGTGGGTACCGCCCGGCGCGCGGTGGGCATCGCCGCCGGGGACTCCGTCTTCGTCGGCCCGGACAACGGGGTGCTGTCCTGGGCGGTCGAGGCGGCCGGCGGCGCCGCCAGGGCCGTCAGCCTTACCAACAGGGCGCTGTGGCTGGACAGCGTGACCGCCACCTTTCACGGGCGGGACATCTTCATGCCGGTCGCGGCCCGCCTGGCGGCAGGCACGCCGCTCGCCGATGCCGGCGACGAGGTGGACGCGGCCAGCCTCGTCCGCCTGCCAAGGCCGGAAAGCCGCGTGTTCGACGGCGGCGCCGAGGGCGAGGTGGTCACCGTGGACAGGTTCGGCAACGTGCAGCTCTCGGTCACCGGGGCGGACGCGGCGCGCGCCGGGATCGTCCCCGGTGCACGGGTCGCGCTGGCATGGCAGGGACGAGACCGCGCCGTGCCGGAGACCGTGCCGTACGGCACGGCGTTCGGCGAAGTCGCCGCGGGCGAGCTGATCGGCTACACCGATAGCGCGGGGTTCGTCTCGGTCGCGGTCAACGGGGGCAGCGCCGCCGGGCGGCTCGGGCTGCGGCCCGGAACCCGGGTGACGCTCACCGTGTCGAAATAGTTAGCGCGCCCGGCGTTCCGTTTCCGGCAGGCGCATGACACCATAAGGGGACTGAATTACCGCATACCGCCCCTTCGCCTAGCCTGGTGGGGATGGCGTGACCGACGTGTCCCGTCTGCTGCGCGGCACGCCGCCGTTCTTGGCGGCGCTCGCCGTCGCGACGACCTTCGCGCTGCCCGCGGCGGCCGCCCAGCCCGCGCGCGCCGCCCAGCCCGCGCGCGCCGTCCAGCCCATGGGGGCCGCCCAGCCCGCGCGCGCCGCGCAATGGTGGCTGCCGGCCCTGCACATACCGCAGGCCTGGCGGGACGTGCCCGGTGCGGGCAAGGGGGTAACCGTCGCGGTGCTGTCCACCGGCGTCGACGCCGCCCACCAGGACCTGTCCGGAGCCGTGATCACCGGACCCGACTACAGCGCGTCAGGCCGCACCGCCGGCGGCCCGTTCTGGGGTGCGGAGGGGACGGCGGTGGCGAGCCTGATCGCCGGGCACGGACACGGGCCAGGTGGCGCCATCGGCATCACGGGGGTCGCTCCCGGCGCGCGGATCCTGTCTCTCCGGGTGACGCTCGAGTACGACGATCCGCTGAACGCGGACACCGCCGTCACCCGGCGGCTGCCGGCCGCCATCGCGGCCGGGATCAGGTACGCGGTCGGCCATGGTGCCCGCGTGATCGCCCTGCCCCTGGACCCCGGCACGCTCGGGCCGGCCGCCTCCGGCGACCCCGCGGCGGCCGGCGGCAGCCCCGCGGAACGGGCGGCGGTCAGCTACGCCCTCAGCCATGACGTCGTGCTCGTCGCACCCGCCGGGGACAACGGCGCGGGGACCGGAACCGTGAACTACCCGGCCGCCTATCCCGGCGTGATCGCGGTCGGCGCCACCACGAGGAACGGCCAGCTCGCCCCGTTCACCAGCGTGCGCTCCTACGTGGCGCTGACCGCGCCCGGCTCCGGCCTCACGGTGGCCGCCCCGGGCGGCGGGTACGCGAGCCTCGCGAGCACCGACATGGCTTCGGCGCTGACCGCCGGGGTAGCCGCGCTGATCAGGTCCGGCTTCCCGCGGCTCACCGCCGCCGAAGTGGCCCAGGCGCTGGAACGCGGCGCCGTGCGGCCGCGGACGCGCGCCGTTCCCGGGACCGGCCGCGGCGCCCTCGACGCCACGGGCGCGCTGGCCGCGGCGGCCGCCATCGCCGCCGCCCGCCCCGTCCCCGCCCGGACGGCACCGCCGTCCCGGACGGCGCCGGCCGGCGGTCCCGGTGCCGCGCATCCGGCTCCCGCCCGGCCGGCGGCCGCGCGGCGGGCCGATATGGGCACGCTGGCCGGATCGTTGCTGCGGGACGCGGTGATCGCGGCCGGCGCCCTGATCGCGGCGCTGGCGGTCGCGCTGTCGCTGACCCGCGCGCGGCGCCGGCGGGCGCTGCCGGGCAGGGTGCCCCGGCAGCCGGGCACGCGGCAGGGCGGCAGCCATGCCCGCCGGCATGACCGCGGAGCGGCCGCGGCCCGGCCGCGGAGCGGCCGCCTGGACCAGGCCGGTCTCCCCAGCGCGGGCAACGGCGGCCCGCGCGTCATCCCCATGCGGGTCGCGGGCACGCTGACCGCGGCGCGCCGCGCGCGGGACGGGAAGGCGGGAGGCGGGCCGCCGTGGGAACCCGCCAGCCCCCCGGAGGCGGAGGGGCCGGCCGCGCGGAGGGCGATCCCCTTGCCGGGCACCCGGCCGGCGCTCCCGGCGGCCGGCAGCCAGCCGCGGACCAGCCCGGACGGGCAGGTGCCGCCATGGGAGCAGGCACCGGAAGCGTTCGCCGCGGCGCCGATCCACGTGGACCTCCCGGACCGGCCGCTCTCCAACACGGGCCCGATGTACGTGTGGAACCCGGCGCGCGCGGATCCCCGCCCCGCCGCGGGCGGCGATGCCCCGGAAGAGGGGGAAGGGCAGGAATTATCCGAACGGGGGCTGGATACTGCGGTAGGGGAAGCCCGCGCCGCCCGTTAGCCGGCGCTGCCTCCCGCGGCGAGCTTGGCCTTCACGTCGGACGCGTACAGGTGCACGTATTCCTGGCCGGACAGCTCCCTGATCGCCTGCATCACCTCGTCGGCGACAGCACGCCGCGCCCTGGCCGGCGGCTCGCCGGCCAGGGCGCCGAACTCCAGCGGCTTGCCGATCCGGATCTCGATCCGCGTCGGGCGCGGTATCGCCGCGCCCGGCGGGAGCATCTTCCTGGTGCCCATCATGGCCACCGGGATGACCGGGGCCCCCGAATGAAGCGCCAGCCAGCCGATGCCCGACCTGCCCCGGTAGAGCCGCCCGTCCGGCGACCTGGTTCCCTCCGGGTAGAACCCGAACAGGTTGCCCGCCCTGATGAGCTCTACCGCCGCCTCCAGGGTCGCCTGCGCCGACCGCGTGTCGTCCCGGTCCATCACGAGCTGGTTGGTCGACCTCAGGTAGGCCGCCCACAGGCGCCCGACCACCCCCCTGGCCTTGAAGTACTCGGCCTTCGCCGGGAAGACGACCGGCCGGTCGATCACCAGCGGCAGGTACACGGAGTCGATGATCGACAGGTGGTTGGACGCGAGGATCGCGCCCCCTGATCTCGGCACGTTCTCCATGCCGGTCACCTTCGGCCGTCCGATCGCGTGCAGGATCGGCCCGACGACGACACGCGAAAACTGGTACTGCACTCGGACGTCCTCTGTCTACCTGGGGCTACCGCCTGCGACGGAAGACCCGGCGAAGGCGGTACCAAGATAACGTGCCCCGTCAGGCGCACTAGAAACGGAGGCGGCCATAGAGATCACCAGTGGCAGCGCGAACGGCAGCGCCGCGGCGGGCACGATGACACCGGAGTCGTCGGCGAACCAGCCGATCACGAGGACCAGCCAGATCAGCCACGCGACCGTGCGGAGCAGCGGCTCGGCCGCGAACGCGAGCGCCAGCATCCGCAGCCGCAGCGCCGCGGGCCGCCAGAGCGCGGCGGCGGCGGCCACCGCCGCAAGCGGGATCAGCCAGCTGAAGGCGCTCACCGTAAGCGTGCCCACGTTGGAGCTGACCTTCCGCGCGAGCAGGTCGCCGCCCCTGCCGTGCAGCAGGTTCCCGGCGAACGTCCCCATGTCCGAGACCCCGGCCGCCGGGAAGAAGTAGCTGACGAGGGCGAACGCGGCGAACAGCCCGAGCCCGCTCACCGCGGTCAGCGCCGCCCGCCGCCAGCCGACCCGCACCCCCGCAAGGTGCATGATCAGCAGCAGGAGGCACGGCACCAGCGCGATCGTCCCGCCGACCTTGGCACCGAACCCCGGCCAGCCGGAGGCCACCACCGCGAAGAGCCCGGCCGCGGACGCCGCCCCCGCCGCCCCGCGGCGTCCCGCCCCGGGGCGGCGGGCCGCGAGGCCGCCCAGCCACGCGGCGGCGACCAGCGCCGCGGTGCAGTAGACGCCCAGCGCCTCGTTTCCGATCCCGTAGAACCGGCCGCCTTCGATCAGCGACAGCCCGAACGGCGCCTCGAGCTGGAGCCGGGATCCTGTCATCACGTCAACGCCGAGGACTGCCACGGTGAACAGGCAGATGGCGCCGAACGGGCCGAGCGCGTCCCGGCGCCACGGTCCCGCCAGGCCGGCCGCGCCGACCGCCAGCGTCCAGGCCACTGCCATGCCGTAGAGCCACACGGCCGGGTGGGCATGCAGCCACCAGGGAACCAGGTTCGCCAGGAACGTGCCGGCCGGAACCGCCGCGGCGAACGCCCCGGCTATCCGCGTCCCCCTCGCCCGGCGCCGCGCGCGCCCCGGCCCGGCTCCCCAGGACATCGCGGCGGGCACCCCGAGCAGGATCGCGTCCGCCAGCGCGTACCAGGCGAAGAACCAGCCGTGGGTGCTGATCCAGACCTGCTCGGCGGTATCCCGCCCGATGAGGATCCGGACCGCGGACGCGAGGCTCCCCCGGTCGCCCCGGGTGATCTGCGCGCCGGTGATCCCGGCCGGCACGGTCCTGCCGAGCCATCCGGCGATCGTCGGCGTGAGGTCGGTGAGCGTCACGATCCCCGGCTGCCGGGTGGATGTGGCGCGCAGCAGCCCGCCGCCGAAGCCCGGTCCGCTGATCACCACGGACCGCAGGTGCGGATTGCCGCCCAGCGCCGCGCCGGGCGCGGTGACCAGCAGCATGCTGTCCGGCGGCAGGCCGGCCACGATACGGGCTAGCTGCTTGTCCGCCACAGCCGCCGCCGTTCGTTCGGGAAAACTGAGGGCGCCTAGGTCGACGACGGTCAGCGGACAGCGGGCCAGCACCGCCGCGGTGATCCGCGACGCTGACGCCAGGTATGAGGAGACGGCGCCGGATGGGGCGGCGAGGGCGAGCGCGGCGCCCGGTCCGACGGCGGTCGCGCAGTCGGCGAGGCTGCCGAGCAGCCCCCAGTCGGGGCTCTCGTGGAACTGCTCGTTATAGCGGATGATCTCGCGCATGGCGGGGACGCGGGCGCCGGCGCCGTGCGGGACGATCGCGGGAAGGGCCGCGCAGGGGCGCGGTCCCTGCGCGCGGGCGCCGCCGTTGAGCGTGAGCCAGCCGTCGCCGGGGCAGGCGAGCGGCTGTTCCGCGTAGTCGACGAGCGCGCCCACCGAACCGGTGCCCGCCAGCCGCCACAGCGTGGGGGTCGTGGCCGGGGTGGCGTAGGTCCAGCGGAGCCCTGATATGCCCACGACCACCACGTGCGCGACCGGCCGCCCCGTGCTGGCCGGCAACGGAGCCGCCCGTGCCGGGTGCGGGCGAGCGGCGAGCAGCGCCGACGCGCTCACGGCGCACAGCGCGGCGCAGGCGGCCGCCCGCCAGGCCCGTCGCAACGCCGTCCTCACCCGGTCAACGGTATCCGCCGCGCCGCGGGTCAGCCGGCGCAGATGCTCTGGTTGGCGGTCCGCGCCTGGAGCTTGACCGGGGTGCCGCCCGGGCTGGCGGAGGCGCCCGGGGCGGCGGTGCTGGCTGGGCTGGCTGGGCTGGCTGGGCTGGCGGTGCCGCCCGGGGTTCCCGCGGCGCCGTGCGCCGCGCCGGCCGACAGCCCGGCCGGGGCGCTTCCGGCGCGGGCCGGCTGAGCGCTGAACAGCGAACCGCTGGCCGGGACGTCATCGCGGAACGAGGCGAAGATCTCGTTGTCTTCCGGCTGCGTCCACAGCACGTTCGCGGTATCGCCGGGGACGACCTCGCCGCGCGGGAAGTTCGGGATGGTGAAGAACGCGATCTTGTCCGGCGGGAGGTCGCGCAGCGATTCCCCGAGGTCGTATAGGCCGGTGATGCCGCCGAGCTGGCTGTCGATGGTCAGCGAGCGAGTGGCCGCGTCCAGGAACCGGTAGACCGCCAGCGGGTTGAGCAGCTCGCTCCTCACTCGGCCGATGACAGATGACATGAAGGCCTGCTGGCGGCCGATCCGGTCCAGATCGCTCCCGTCGCCCAGCGTGTACCTGGCTCGGACGTAGCCGAGCGCCTGGGCCGGGGTCAGCATGTGGCGCCCGGCCGCCAGGTGCAGGTGCGACAGCGGGTCGTTGATGGGCACCGGGTTGCACTCGGGCACCCCGTTCAGCGCCGCCACCATGTCCATGAACCCGGTGAAGTTAACCACCACGAAGTGGTTGATGTAGATCCCGGTGTTCAGCTCGATCGTCTTGACCGTGCACGCGACGCCGAGCGCGGTGTGGTTCCCGTACAGGTTCCCGATCGCGAACGCTTCGTTGATCTTGAACTGCGTCGGCGCGGACATCTTCCCGTTGCCCATCGTGCAGGACGGGATGTTCACCCACGAGTCGCGCGGGATCGACATGACCTCCGCCCACTGCCGGTCAGCCGGGATGTGGACGATCATCAGCGTGTCGGACTGGTCGGTGACGAGGCCCGTGCCGTATCCCCTGCCCTGCCCGTACCGGGTGTCTGACCCGATGAGAAGGATGTTCTCCGCCTGCGGATGCAGGTTGACCGGCTGGCTGCCGAGCAGGCCGCTGATGTTGTCCTGCTGGATGTTCCCGTTGAAATGCCGCAGCAGCGCGTAGCCGGACGCGGTAACGGCGATCAGGAGCACCGCCAGGCTCGCCGTCCCCCAGGCCAGGATCCGCCGCCGGCGGCGCCGCCGGCGGCGGCGGGCGTTCCCGGGCGCGGCCGCGGCCGCGGCGGTGACTTCGGGCGCGGGCACGGCTGCGGGCGAACCGGCGCGCGGACTCGCGTGCCCTGATGCGGTTGGCTGCGGGGTGACGGGGGTGCCTGGTCCCGTGTCCGGCTCACCGGGCGGGAGCGCACTGCCCATGGGTCATCACACCGTTCGAGGCTGGAACGACGACTACGGCAGAACTTTCCCCGCTGGAAGCGAGCCATGCCGTTACGCGTGTTAATTAAATCCGAACCCTCCCCCGTGCTCCCCGCCCGCCCCGGCCAGCCACCCAAGCGTGCACGCCGTCCGCCTGTCAACCGCACAGACCGGCTCAACCGCGGACCGGCGCGGATCGGGCATCCCGGTCGGCACGCCCCCTTGATCGTGCGACCGGCCGGCCCCCGCGCACCGCCCCGCCCGCGGTGCGATGCCGCCCGCGGTGCGATGCCAAACGCCATGACGAACGCGATTTTCGCGCGGTTTTTCAGATATGACGGCTAGCCATGCAGTTTCCGGGCATGACGGCTTGCCAATGCGCGCTGCGCCGCGCCTGCTATCCGATTGGGGCCTCAATCTGCCCGGTACGCTATGATAAGCCTCGTCCGGAGCGGCCCGATGCCTGACCAATGCCTGAGCGGCCTGACGCGGAGGAGACAATGCGGCTTAACGGAAAGGACCTCCTCGATGACTGAGCTGTCTCGAAGCCTGGTCCCCGATGATGCCGCAGGCGAGCCGCGCGACATCAACACCCAGGTGGCGCATCCCGCGCGGGTCTACGACTACTGGCTGGGCGGGAAGGACAACTTCGCCGCCGACCGGGAAGCGGGCGAGCAGGCGGTCAAGGCGTATCCCGATCTGGTGATCGCGGTGCGGGCCAACCGCGCTTTCCTGGGCCGGGCCGTGCGCTACCTGGTGAACGAGGCGGGAATCCGCCAGTTCCTCGACATCGGTACCGGTATCCCCACAGCGAATAATACACACGAGGTCGCTCAGTCGGCTGCGCCGGAATCCCGGATTGTCTACGCGGACAACGACCCGATGGTTCTCGCCCATTCCAGGGCGCTGCTTCGCAGCAGCCCGCAAGGCGCTACCGCCTACATCGAGGCTGACCTGCGGGACGTGGCCAAGATCCTCGACGAGGCCGCCAGCACGCTCGACTTCAGTCAGCCCATCGGGGTAATGCTCGTCGCCGTCTTGCAGTACATTCCCGATGAAGACGACCCATACCAGATCGTGTCGCAGCTCATGGCGGCGGTTCCGCCGGGAAGCCACCTTGTCGTCTCCCACCCCGCCAGGGACATCAACGCCGAGCAGGTGGCCGAGTCAATGCGCCGCTACAACGAGCGCGCTTTCGAGCGCGCCACTCCGCGCACTCATGCCGAAGTGGCGCGCTTCTTCGCCGGCCTGGAGCTGGTCCCGCCCGGCCTGGTGCCGATACCGGAATGGCGGCCGGAGAACGCGGTTCCCGGCACCGCCTCGATCGCCATGTGGGGCGGAGCCGGGCGGAAGGAATAAGCCCCGCCGATGCGTCATCGGCGGCCAGCGCCAGCCGCGTGTGACCCCGGGTCCGATAGCTACTTTCGGCCGTCACGCGATGCCCTATTCTGGGCCTGTCCGGAATTACTGAAAGGGCTGCATGGTCCAGTCTGTGGAGAGGGCGGCGGCGATCCTCCGCGTGCTCGGGGCCGGTACGCCGCGCCTCGGGGTGACTGAGATCGCCGAACGGGTCGCACTCGCCAAGCCGACGGTTTACGGCCTGCTGCGCACGCTGCTCAAGCACGACCTGGTCGCCCAGGACCCCTTCACCGGCAAGTACAGCCTCGGCCCGGCCGTCCTTCAGCTCGGCAACGCGTACCTCGACGGTTCCGAGCTGCGCGCCCGGTCGCTGCTGTGGGCCGAGTCCCTCGCCCGCCGGGCGAACGAGGCGGTATGGGTCGCTACCCTGTCCGGTACGCGGGTGATCGTCCTGCACCACGTATTCCGGCCTGACAACACGGTCCAGGTCCTCGAGGTGGGCGCCGCGATCCCGTGGCACGCCTGCGCGCTCGGGCGGGCGATCGCCGCCTACCTCCCGCCCGCGGAGAGCGCGGTGCTCATGTCCGCCGAGCGCGCGCCGCTGACCGGCCGCACCAAAACCACGAGGGCGGCGCTCGGCCAGGCGCTCGCCCAGGTGCGCAGGCACGGGTACGCGGTCGAAGACCAGGAAGCGACCATGGGCGATGCCGGGATCGCGGCCCCGATCTTCGACAGGACGGGCGCGGTCGCGGGATCGATCGGTGTGGTCGGGCCCGCCGAACGGCTGCTGTCCCCCGGCGCCAGGGAAGACCTGCCCCGCGCGGTCCTCGAGGCGGCGCGGTCGATCTCCAAGGACCTCGGGGCGGGCCGTGGCGGTATGGTGCTGTCGGCGCTGAGCTGAGGCCGGGCAGGCGAGCTGAGGCCGGGCAAAAAGATCCCGTTCCGCCCGGCACGAGCAGCCCATCCCGGCACGAGCAGGCCCATCGGGGGCACGCTCGCCGGCGCCGCCGGCATTCGGCCAGCCGACGGCCAATTGTGCGGGCAGGCGAGCGGCGGTCCTTTATGACGGCGTTTGTCATCGTAGAACGCTGTATCAGATGACGAAAGAGCGTGCTCCAGGGCCAGTCCCGCCGTCCGTCAAGAGCCAGTATCCCGCCAGCCTGTGAGCAACGGGCGCAAATAGGAAATCCCAGCTCATAGACGTTTAAAAGACCGTCATCGCCAGCGGAGCGCAAACCCCAGTCCCAGGGGGAAACAGAGGCCGCTAGCAGGCACATGACATAAACGTCGTTCGAAATTTACCAAGACTTTACTCGCATGACTCATTGTGAGCGGGGCGACACGGTCGTACGTTGAGCGCAAGCCGATGTCTATCGGAGGGGGACATGGCGATGTCTGATATCACTCCTTTGCTCGCGCGAGGTGAGGGCCGTCGCGTCGGGCGCATCGCAGGCCTTCCCGGCGAGATGCTCGCGGAGTTCCTCGGTACGTTCGTGCTGATCGCGTTCGGCGACGGCGTCGTCGCCGTGGTGGTGGCCGGCCTGCCGGGGTCCGGCCGGACCGCGGGCCTCACCAACATCTGGGTGGGGGGAGGCAACTGGCTGCTGATCACCTGGGGATGGTGCATGGCGGTCGTCTTCGGGGTCTAC
Organism: Trebonia sp.; assembly: GCA_035294225.1. Lineage (GTDB taxonomy): Bacteria > Actinomycetota > Actinomycetes > Streptosporangiales > Streptosporangiaceae > Trebonia. The sequence continues at coordinate 4,446 of DATGLH010000077.1, read as the reverse complement.
GTGGCGGGCGGCGTGAGCGGCGCCCACATCAACCCAGCGGTGACGCTGGCCTTCGCCGCGCGCCGCAAATTCCCCTGGGCGAAGGTCGTTCCCTACTGGTTCGCGCAGCTCGCCGGGGCGATGGCCGGCGCCTCCATAGTCCTGATGCTGTACAACAGCGCGATCAACCAGTTCAACCTCCTGAACCACACGCCGAGGAGCAGCGGGAGCGCCCTGGCGACGTACTCCATCTTCGCTACCTTCCCCGCGCCGTACTTCCACGGCTCGATACCCGGGCCTTTCCTGGACCAAGTCGTCGGCACGGCGTTCCTGCTGATGCTGATCGTGGCGGTCATCGACGCCAGGAACACGGCCGTCGGGTCCAACCTCGCGCCGCTGATCATCGGCTTCGTGGTGGCGGCAATCGGCATGTCCTTCGGGCCGAACGCCGGGTACGCCATCAACCCGGCCCGTGACTTCGGGCCCCGGCTGATCGCCTGGGCGGCAGGATGGGGGCATGTGGCGCTGCCTGGCAGCTACAGCACACCGATCTGGTCCTTTAGCAGCTACTGGTGGATACCAATCGTCGGCCCCCTGGTCGGGGGCGTGATCGGTGTCCTCGTCTACGACCTGTTCATCAGCGACGTGCTGTACGCCCGGCTGAGGCAGAAGGAGCTGGTCGAGGGGCCGATCCCCGAAGCGCGGCGGCCCGCGGAAGCCGAGCCCCAGGCACAGCCGCGCGAGCGGACGTAACCAAGGAGGAGACCACGCCATGGCGGACTACGTCGGTGCTATCGACCAGGGCACCACGAGCACCCGGTTCATGATCTTCGATCATTCCGGGAACGAGATCGGCATACACCAGCTGGAACATGAGCAGATCCTGCCCCAGGCCGGCTGGGTCGAGCACAACCCGGTGGAAATCTGGGAGCGCACCACCGCGGTCGTCCAGACCGCGCTCAACGCCGCGGGCCTGACCCGCTCCGACCTAGCCGCTCTCGGCGTTACCAACCAGCGCGAGACCACCGTCGTGTGGAACCCGAAGACGGGCCGTCCCTACTACAACGCCATCGTCTGGCAGGACACCCGCACCGACCGCATCGCCGCCGCCCTGGAGCGGGATGGCCGGGGCGACGTGATCCGGCGCAAGGCGGGCCTGCCGCCGGCCACGTACTTCTCCGGCGGGAAGATCCAGTGGATCCTCGAGAACGTCGAGGGGGTACGTGAGGCGGCGGACAGAGGGGAGGCCATCTTCGGCAACACCGACACGTGGGTCATCTGGAACCTGACCGGCGGCCCCAACGGCGGGGCGCACGTCACCGACGTCAGCAACGCCAGCCGGACGATGCTGATGAACCTGGAGACGCTCGACTGGGACGACGAACTGCTCGGCTTCTTCGGCATCCCGCGGCAGATGCTGCCGCGGATCAGGCCGTCCTCGGAGCCGGGCGGCTACGGCGAGCTGACCGGCCTGGCCTCCCTCAGGGGAGTTCCGCTCACCGGCGACCTCGGGGACCAGCAGGCCGCCACGGTCGGCCAGGTCTGCTTCTCCGTCGGCGAGGCCAAGAACACCTACGGCACCGGCAACTTCCTGCTGCTGAACACCGGGGAGGAACTCGTCCGCAGCAAGAGCGGGCTGCTCACGACCGTGTGCTACCAGTTCGGCGATAACAGGCCGGTTTACGCGCTCGAAGGCTCGATGGCGGTCACCGGGTCCGCGGTGCAATGGCTGCGTGACCAGCTCGGCATCATCTCCGGCGCCGCCGAGATCGAGCCCCTCGCCCGGCAGGTACCCGACAACGGCGGCATCTACTTCGTGCCCGCGTTCTCCGGCCTGTTCGCGCCGTACTGGCGCAGCGACGCCCGGGGCGCCATCGTGGGCCTGTCCCGCTTCAACACCAACGCCCACCTGGCCCGGGCCACCCTGGAAGCCATCTGCTACCAGAGCCGCGACGTCGCCGAGGCGATGGAACGGGACTCGGGGGTGCACCTGGAGGTGCTCAAGGTGGACGGCGGGGTCACCGCGAACGACCTGGCCATGCAGTTGCAGGCCGACATCCTCGGCGTCCCGGTCAGCCGGCCGGTCGTGGCCGAGACCACCGCCCTGGGCGCCGCCTACGCCGCCGGCCTGGCCACCAAGTTCTGGCAGACCACCGAGGAGCTCCGGGCCAACTGGAATGAGTCCAAGCGCTGGCTTCCCGAGTGGACGGAAAAGCAGCGCGAAGACGGCTACCGCGGCTGGAAGAAGGCGGTCGAGCGCACCTTCGGCTGGGTAGAGGTGGACTGAGGTCACGGCAGACCGTGCATACGAGAGACTAGGGGGGAAGGCTCGTGGCGGTACTGTCGTCGGCAGCGCGCCGGGAGGCGATCTCCCGGATGACGCAAGGCGAACTGGACGTGCTCGTCGTGGGCGGCGGCGTCGTGGGCGCGGGCAGCGCCCTCGACGCCGTGACGCGGGGGCTCACGACGGCCATCGTCGAGGCGCGCGACTGGGCCAGCGGCACGTCGAGCAGGTCGAGCAAGCTCATTCACGGCGGCCTGCGGTATCTGGAGATGCTCGACTTCGCGCTGGTCAGGGAGGCGCTGGCCGAACGCGGCCTGCTGCTCGACAGGATCGCGCCGCATCTGGTGCGGCCGGTGCCGTTCCTGTATCCGCTGCGGCACCGGGTCTGGGAGCGGGTGTACGTCGGCGCCGGGGTCGCGCTCTACGACGCGATGGCGTTCGCCTCCGGCACCGCCCGCGGGCTGCGGCATCACCGGCACCTGTCGCGTACGCGCGCGCTGCGCGAGGCTCCCTGCCTGCGCAAGGACGCGCTGACCGGCGCCGTACAGTACTGGGACGCCCAAGAGGACGACGCCAGGTTCACGATGACCGTGGTGCGGACGGCGGCCCTGTACGGCGCGCTGGCGGCGAACCGCTGCATGGTGACGGGTTTCCTGCGGCAAGGCGAGCGGGTGACCGGGGCCGCCGTCACCGACCTGGAGACGGGGCGGGACTTCGAGGTCCGCGCCAAGCAGGTCATCAACGCCACCGGCGTGTGGACCGACGACACGCAGGCGCTGGCCGATACCCGCGGCCAGTTCCACGTGCGCGCGTCCAAGGGCATCCACCTCGTGGTGCCCAGGGACCGGCTGCCGTCCAACACCGGCCTGATCCTGCGCACCGAGAAGAGCGTGCTGTTCGTCATCCCGTGGGGACGGCACTGGATCATCGGCACGACCGACACGGACTGGCACCTCGACAAGGCCCATCCCGCGGCCAGCGCCCGCGACATCGACTACCTGCTCGAACACGTGAACGCGGTGCTGAGCTCGCCGCTCACCCGCGAGGACGTGGAGGGCGTCTACGCCGGGCTGCGGCCGCTGCTGTCCGGCGAGGAGGAGTCCACGTCCAAGCTGTCCCGCGAGCACGTGGTGGGCCACCCGGTGCCCGGCCTGGTCGTGATCGCGGGCGGGAAGTTCACCACGTACCGGGTGATGGCCGCGGACGCCGTCGACGAGGCGGCCCGCTCACTGGACATCCGGGTGCCGGAGTCGTGCACCGCGGGACTGCCGTTGATCGGCGCCGACGGCTACCGGGCCCTGTGGAACCAGCGTCACGCCCTCGCCGTGCGCGCCGGCCTCCACGTGGCCAGGATCGAGCACCTGCTCAACCGGTACGGCACGTGCGTTCACGAGCTGCTCGGCATGCTCCGCGCCGACCCGTCACTGGCCGCGCCGCTGCCGGGCGCGGACGATTACCTGGCGGTGGAGGCGCGGTACGCCGTGACCCACGAGGGCGCGCTGCACCTGGAGGACGTGCTCACCCGCCGGACACGCATCTCGATCGAGACGTGGGACCGCGGCGTCTCCGCCGCCCCGGCGGTCGCCGACCTGATGGCGGACGAGCTCGGCTGGAGCGAGGCGGACAAGAAGCGCGAGGTCGATAACTATCTGGCGCGGGTCGCCGCTGAGCGCGACTCGCAGACCAAACCGGATGACGCCTCGGCCGAGACGGCCAGGCTCGAGGCTCCTGACATCGCGGCCCCGTAACGGCCATCGTCCGGCCGCCAGGCCAGCCGCCGTGCCTGCCTGCGGTACGCGGACGGCACGGGTCCCGGATGAACGTTCCGGGAAACTGGAGCCGGTGAGCGGATTCGAACCGCTGACCGTCCGCTTACAAGGAACTGGGACATTCGCAGGTCAGTGGCCGTGCGATCGGTTCGCGTGCAGTCTGCGTGCAGCATCAGTGCTTGACTGTGATGGACTTGGGCAGCCGTGCGGCGTCGCCATGCTCGGCCAGTTCGGACAGCGCGGCCGCGATCTGGGCATCGCGCCCGTCTACGGTGTGAAGGTAGCGGTTCGCCGCGACCGGCGACGCATGGCCGAGACGCCGCATGAGATCCTTGGTGGTCGCGCCCGCCGAGGCGGCCAGGGTCTGGCCCGTGTGCCGCAGGTCGTGGAACCGGAAGCCCGGCATGCCGACCT